>JAPVWK010000037.1 GCA_028572065.1 Candidatus Methanophagales archaeon | reverse complement strand
GCACTCTCACAATTACTTTACCAACATTTTCAACCCTTCCTTTTAGATTTAAGGCTATATCTCCCATCTTTTTTCTTCTGATTTTGGATTATTTGGCAGCCACTTAACCAAATCTACCCACATGAAATAGCGAAGAGCCACTAATGCACATGTTCTCATTCGGCCTAACCTTCCCATGAAGTATCCGAGTTCTAAAACAACATTCTGACGCGCCCGAGGTAGTAGGTTATTCTGGCCGGTAGCAATGGAACCTACATCATCAGGCGTCAGGAGAATAATGGCAAATGCGACATTGGCGTGTTTTTCCAGCTTTTCTATAATTGTTGAGCCTTTACTAGCTCTCTCATGAAGAATGACTGGATTCAATTTCAGATGTTCGTAAAGCGCGCAACTGCTTGCATACGTCCGTGGTCGTGTCCATGAACAACAAAGATGTCGCTGCTATGTGGACCTACACCTACTTTTTTGTTGTTTGCTCCTTCACTTATAGGTTCTACTGTTTCCTCAATGCTTTCATCGGACCAGAATTCTTGAACTTCAATATAGGACGATGTAAGTATTGCTAATATTGATTTCCCATCGCTTTTCCTTTGGTGTGAGTAATTCGCACGAAATAGCTCTTCAACTAGAGAATCAAGCTTTTTAGCCTGTCTTGAGCCTAAGCCAAAGATGCCTTCAGTTCGCACCTTAGCAATTCTCGCCCAAGTTTTCCAATCCGAATCTACTTCGTAAGATACCCCCTCTTCTTCTTTGATTATTTTCTCTAAAAGGCCAAGAGCTTTCTCTTTCGTGATAATGTCCATGGGCTTATACTCTCTTTTTAAAGGAATATGTTTTTTAGTTATATCTTTCATCGCCTTAGGGCTTTGTGACAAAAATAACCAAATGCCCTATAAGCCGGGGGATTTAAAAAACAGCCATAAGAATGGAAATACATGTAATCTGTCCCAAAGCCACGCCTTAATCCTTAATTTGGCCATCATCACGATCTTCGGCCTCTCGCTACGGAGATAGCGAATTTTACCTCATTCCTTATCTCACGGCACCAGCAAACAACTCAAAATGTGGACTCCCACAAGCAACATACATGTGCAAGATCGGCTATTATGTGGTCCTATGCGCAAAAGCATATTTAACCGTAAACACTTATCTAAGCCCCCTTTTTGGTGCATTTCAAGAAATAAAAAACAAGACTTAACAAAGAACAATCAGTTTCATGCTTGTTAAATTGGGGTTGCGATTTAAACTCTACACAAAATACATAACCCTTTTTTAATAACCGCTAATCAAGCCCATCAACAGACGCCAAAGCGCTGAGTGGGCATGCTTTCACACATGCGTCACACCGGATACACTTCTCCTCATCCACTGCTATAGCCCACGACTGGTCAAACGAGAACACACTCGTAGGGCAAACTGCGATACAAGCACCGCAATGGATGCACCGTTCTTCGTCCCATGCGATTAATTTCATCAATCGCCGTACCTCAACGCCTTTACGCTTGAAATGCTCTGCTACCTGCTCCACTTTATCATTCGGAACGTCCACGATGAGGGTGGCACCCATAGCGTCCACATTCGCACGTTCTATATTTATCTTCGCACCGGTTTCTAGTATTACTTCAGCAGTATATGGCGTGGCGTGTAAATCAGACGAGTCTCTTTTCAATAGCAACTTCATTTTGTTCGTACTATAATTTGCATCTTATAGCTATAAAATATGATAGTTTTTTTAGGGGTACCGCTTTATGAAAGCAAGGATAAGGGATTTTCTGGTAACAAAGCAAGATTGGATTTTTTCTGTGGTCAGTTATGAACTTCTGGACGAAGGAGCAGTAAAAAGCCTTATACGGTACGTTCCGGATGAACGTGGTGAACGGGTATCAGAACGAGGCCGCTACCGGAAACTGGATTTCCACGAGGGTTATAAGTTCCTGATGCAGCACCGCCCGGAATATGTGAAAGAGGTGCACGTGGTGCCAAAGTGCGATATAAAGGAAATACTGCGACCCGAGGTGCGACTACCGGTAATCGCCGAACGAGAAGAAGAAATAAGGACTATTTATGACCTGTTGCGTGAGCACGTACCCAAAGATACTATAGGCATCACAGGCTCATTCTTATGCGGACTCAATGGCGAAGGCTCGGATTACGATTTTGTCGTCTATGGTCGGAAGAAGTTCAATACCGTGAGAGCGGTTATAGCGAAAGCGAAAGAAGGGGCATTCATTCACGATATAAATGACGCTATGTGGCGCCGGATATACGCAAAAAGGAAGCCCGAGCTGAGTTACGAGGAGTTCGTCACGCATGAGCAGCGGAAGTGCAATAGAGGTGTTATTGGCAACACATACTTCGACCTCTTATACGTCCGAGACCGTACGGAAATGGATCTGTTCGACCACCGGATTTATGCGCAGGGTGCAAAAAAAGGTTATGCTACGATAACCGCAGAAGTAAAAGATGCGTCTTTCGCCTTTGATAGTCCGGCGATATATGAAATAGACCATCCCGAAATAAACGAAGTTCTTTCTTTTACGCATACTTATACCGGGCAGGCGTTAGAGGGCGAGACGATAGAAGCGCGTGGTGTGCTGGAGCAGATAGGAGATGAGACTAGATTGGTTGTCGGTACGACACGAGAAGCGAAGGGCGAGTGGATAAAGTCGCTTTCTTTAATAGAGAACTCGTCATCACATTGAATAGAAATGATGTACGTAAAAGTAAAAATCGTTGCAGGTGAAACAGAAGAGCGGATTATAGAAGCCGCGGAGGGTGATACCTACGAGTGTGTACTGGCAAAGCTGGGTGTGAACCCGGTGGAAGTCGTGGTGCTTCGTAACGGCAAGCCGGTGCCGGAGGATGAAACAGTGGACAAAAGCGAAATAACGGTTATCCGAATTGTTTCGGGTGGGTAATAGCAACAAGAAAGAATAAAAATTGATAATCGGGACGCAGATTTACGCAGATAACCCGGATTTTGTGCTGGTACAGAGCATATTTTTAATAGGGCGTTACTAACATAGTAGTATTGTTAGGGGAAGAGCCGAATATGAAAACAGCAAACATAAAGCGGGTGACGGAAGAGACGAACATCAAGGTGGAGCTGGGCATTAACGGTGTTGGCAGGCAAGACATAAACACCACGATAAAATTCTTTGACCACATGCTCGCTACTTTCGCAAAGCATGGATTCTTTGATCTTGTTGTCAAAGCAGAAGGCGATTTGAGCCATCACATAGTGGAAGATGTCGGTATCGCGCTGGGTGAAGCATTTAAAAAGGCAATTGGTGGTGTGGGCGAGAGAGAGAAGACCGTGAGGTATGGTTTCGCCGCTGTACCTATGGATGAGTCCATAGCAAGATGCGTTGTGGACATCGGTAGTATAGGCGGAGCAGGCAGAAGTTATTCGGTGTTCGAGGTGGAGTTCGGTAATGAACGAGTGGAGGATGTCAGTACCGAGAACATACAACATTTCTTCAGTTCGTTCGCGGCACATGCTAACTTCACTATACACGTGTATGCCACGGGTGAGAACGAGCACCACAAGATAGAGGCGATATTCAAGGCGTTGGGGATTGCATTGGATACGGCCACGCGGGTGGAAGAACGGCGGAAAACACGGGATTGAATAGTACATAATCAAGCGAGATGATGTGGCCTGAAATCATGCGAAGGAATTGGTAGTAGATGGGGCGGAGGAGTTGGCAGTTGCACAGGAGTTTTAGTGTGTCTTGAGGGATGAAAAGGACTGGACATACTTGGCAAAGAGCTAACGGTAAATAGGCGGTGATATACATTTCAATTTGCTTTGTTTGTGTGTATGGTGTTGTTGGTAAACATTAAACTTCGTGGGGAAGAATGAATAAACTTCCCCGATTTGTCTCTGGCACCCGCTATAACTTCCAAGCCAAACGGGGAAAACGGTAGGGTGCTTGTTTATGCAGGTGTTAGGAATGTGTGCAAGATGGAAACAAACTGTAAAGAACTCGAATATATTCGGGATAATGTGCTCACAGAACAAAAATTCGAGGCAATGAATACGAAAATCGGTGTTAGTAAGATTATGGGGCTATTGGTATAATGAGTATAGATTGGTGTTCAATCTTAACTGCTTTGACGTTAGCTATTGTAAGTTATCCCCATATTCGGCGTTGGATTAAACGACCAAAAGTAGAACTTAAGTGGTCTTTAAAACCAGAAACAGAGTTAGGAGTGACGGTAGAGAA
Organism: Candidatus Methanophagales archaeon; assembly: GCA_028572065.1. Taxonomy (GTDB): domain Archaea; phylum Halobacteriota; class Syntropharchaeia; order Alkanophagales; family Methanospirareceae; genus QENJ01. The sequence goes on along the minus strand of JAPVWK010000037.1, from coordinate 12,502 downwards.
CAAAGGTAAGAATGCCGCCGAAAAAGTTCATGGTGAAGTAATGAAAGATAATGAAAGGATACCTATACAATGGGAAATGGATTCTTTTGGACATGATCAGGGGGCTGTATTCGTAGATATTCGTACAGGCGTTTTTAATATACGTTCGTTCAGCATATACCTACCCAGCTTGGACGTGAAGGATGTTAGGAATAAAGATATAAAACGTATCACCATAAAGCTATCTTGGGAGTATCATGGTGTCACGAAGACTAAAAGCTATAAAATTCCTTCCGATGTCTTTGTAAATTTTTAATTACTATCCAATCGTAACTGTGCTCCAATCATGTAAAGGCGGGTTTTTTAGTTGAACTTAGATAAATAAACAAGGACAAAACAAACCAAGTGAGTATGACAAAAAGAATGAGTGAAAAACAAAAGATATTAATTGTAGTGCCCATAGACCTGTTGCAAACTACCCAATAAATGAATAAAGAACATATGGGCTTTTACTATTACTTTCTATCGGTCTGCGGGGTAGAACAAAAACGGCAGGCAGTCTGTTAATGGTCATCACACTTTGCAATAAATCCACAAAGCACAAAACTCCAAATGATTCTACATCGCTTTCCTTTATAAGCATATGTGCAGCAAAATCACCATATAAAAATCGTACACATATTTGATAGTTGGATAATTATTTAATCTTGGATTCAAATATCAACATGTCTTCCATCAATTCCCGTCTATCATCATTATTATCCAGACATCCTGCGTGGGAAAAGAATTTAATTGTTTCGCGTGAGTAGCATCTTATTGGCTGGATTGTCTCTTCCCAAATCTTATTTTTTCTGAGTTTGTTTATTTGACCTGTATTGCCATGTACAATAGCGGAACGGAGATCGTAAGCATGCTTAAGTTCTGAATATATTTTCTTTCTGTCCTTTGGTTCTTTATTCTTTCCAAGAATCTGTGCACCCCTTGAACGCAATTTGTATGAAATCTCACCTCCACCAGAATCTGGAACAAAAAGACATTCTAACGCCTCAACGTAGTTCACGAAACGATCAGTAGAATAAGCCCTATAATCTGCTAAATGAAATCTATTAACAGCGAAATTAGCATAATCTATTTCAAAAAATTCTTTCCAGAATTCGCAAAAGGTAGATTCTTCATATTCATTCAGATCATATAAAAGCAGTCCCCTGTTTCCATCAACCCAGTGAGTATAATGAGGAAGCACATCAATTATAGTATTTTCAGCGAAGATCCTATTTGATAAAACCAAACTGTCTTTAAACAATTTGAAAACTATTAAAATTCGATCTAAAGTACGTCTTGGTTTTTCTCCCTCAATTGAATCTATTTCAAGACAATATTTCACCCCTTCAGGTACATTGGATAATGATGTATCCTCAATGGGAACAATCATTGGACCTCCAAGGTCTATAATAGATGACCGGGAGCGATTAAAATTTTCCAAGGGTATTGTTAATTTTCCTATATCCATTTGGTTTACTTTTTCCGCTTTTACCTCTGATTTTACCATCTTTCACTTTTCTTTATCTATATCCACTTTAACAGTAGTATGAAGTATAATTAAAAGTAATAGACATTCACTTTTCCACCCCTCGGGACTGTCTACCAATTGTTTTTGAAAACATTTTTTCCCCCTCCTTTTTGGATATAACGCTCTACTTTCATTTCTTATTCTCCCGATTGATGATTGTTGGACAACTTCCACCGATTGAAAACGAAAAAGTTATATGTGATGAACACCAAAAATAAAATTGGTGTGTATCAGAAGGGGGATTGCTAATATAAAATGTGGATCAAAACAGTTTGTAAAATAATGGCGATTTCTATTGTGTTGTTGATAGCAGCAAGCGGCATCGGTTTTGGTGCGGGATCCATAAAAGATAACTCTAATCGCTCTTCTACCACTGTCTCTGATTATGAACTCAGATGGACTGAAGAGGAACCTGTGTTGTATGTGGAGCCAACTAATCTTGATTTTGGTGAGATGGCTGTAGGGGAAGAAACTGATTGTGCTAGTTTTTCTGTTGGAAATGTGGGTGGTGGGACGCTTGAGTGGGCTGCTTCTTGTGATTCGAATTGGATAGATGTGTATCCCACAAATGGGTATCTAAACGAGGGGGATAGCAAGAGTGTAGAAGTTGGAATTGACACCTCTTATATGGCTGGTGGTGAAAACTACGAGGGAAGTATCTATTTGTCACCGAATGGTGGCTATGAAACAGTATATGTTGGAGTATACGTTGTAGCACAGCCCAAGTTGTATGTGGAGCCGACTAATCTTGATTTTGGCGAGATGGAGATAGGAGAAACTGATTGTGATAGTTTCTCTGTTGGAAATGTGGGAGGTGGGACGCTTGAGTGGGATGCCTCTTGTGATTCAGATTGGATAAATGTGTATCCATCAGACGGGTATCTAAACGAGGGGGATAGCAAGAGTGTAGAAGTTAGAATTGACACCTCCGATATGGCTGGTGGTGAAAACTACGAGGGAAGTATCTATTTGTCCTCGAATGGTGGAGATGCTGAAGTATATGTTGGAGTATACGTTATAGCGCAGCCTGAGTTGTATGTGGAGCCGACTAATCTTGATTTTGGTGAGATGGAGATAGGAGAAACTGATTGTGATAGTTTCTCTGTTGGAAACGTGGGAGGTGGGACGCTTGAGTGGGATGCTTCTTGTGATTCAGATTGGATAAATGTGTATCCATCAGACGGGTATCTAAACGAGGGGGATAGCAAGAATGTAGAAGTTGGAATTGACACTTCATATTTGGAAAGCGGTGGATACTACGAGGGAAGTATCTATTTGTCATCGAATGGTGGAGATGCTGAAGTGCGTGTTGAAGTTAAAATTAATGGTGATACCCCTATTTATTATCGGCCAGTAGCATCATTCTCATATTCTCCGGCAAATGTCGTTATTAATCAAGTGATTACCTTTGATGCGTCTTCTTCTTACGATTCTGACGGAGATATAACAGAATACAGATGGGATTTTGGAGATGGTAATAGTACAATTGGGAAGATGGTTAGCTATTCTTACTCTTCCTCGGGAATCTATACCGTGACTCTAACTGTAACAGATGACGATTCATATACCGATACGGAAACTTGTGGTATAACCGTGGTATCTGCTCTGCCTGTCCACAACACAGACACAGGCAAGAGCTACTCCATGATTCAAGCGGCAATAGACGACTACGATACAAAAGCGGGGCATACGATTACGGTGGATTCCGGGACTTATACTGAGAATGTAAATGTTACCAAGTCTATAACGATCAGATCAACTTCAGGAAATCATGATGATACGATTGTTCAAGCTGCAAACCCTTATGATAATGTCTTTGTGGTGTCCGCTAATTACGTAAATCTCTCTAGCTTTACAGTAAAAGGGGCAACTGGCTCATATAAAGCGGGAATAAACCTCAACGGTGCAGATTACTGTAACATTACCAATATCAACGCCGTGAGTAATGATATTAGTATCAGAGTAAAATACTCAAGTAACAACGCAATAATAGGCAACTACGCACCAACGGTTGTGTTGTATGATTCAAGCTACAATATAATCACATACAACACTATATATTATAGTACGCTCAGTGATTCATACCACAATACAATAAAAAATAACACTTTTAGAGGCTATCTTAAATTTATGAATTGCGATTCTAATAAGATAACAAATAACACATTTAATACTGGTGATCTCGTGTTAACATGGGAAGGCCATTACAATGAGATAATAAACAACACATTTACAAATGGTGGTCTTCTCCTTTATTTTTATGATATTCATTCAAATACTGTGCGGAATAACACCGTAAATGGAAAACCGCTGGTTTATCTCGAAGATGTATCAAATCACGAGGTTGAAGAGGCGGGGCAGGTTATACTTGTACGTTGCAAAAATATCACAGTAAAAAATCAGGATTTATCTGACACACCTGTTGGTGTACAACTTTGGGGTACTAGCAATAGCAAGATAATAAATAATACCGTAAACTCAGAAGTATACCACGGTTCGCAGGATGAGGGTGGCATTTGGTTAGAATATTCAGACTACAATACCTTATCAAACAACATCGTAACAGGGCACACCAGTGGGATCGGTGAGGGTATCTTGCTGAAATATTCAAGCTATAATACCGTGACGAACAATATCATAAACTCGAATGACAATGGGATCTGTTTGGAGGGTTTAACTTTCCGGGGCATCGTCACACGCTACAACACAATCATAGACAACATAATATCGAACAACTATTATGACGGTATCCTTTTGGGTGATTCAACCAGTAACAATCGGATAAAAAATAACACCGTACACTCAAACGATTGTGGTATTTCTTTGTCAACTACGAGTAATAATAATCAGATATGCCACAACAACTTCATAGACAATCGCTATAATGTCTATTTCCCATTCCCTGGTTCGACCAATATCTGGAACACAACAGAAAAAATGGACTACACCTATAATGGCAGTCAATACACAAACTACCTCGGCAACTACTGGAGCGATTATGTTTTTGTGGGTAATGATACAAACGGAGATGGAATTGGTGATTCTCCTTACGTTATTCTGGACAATAATAATGATGACTACCCGCTGATTAAAACGTGGGAAAATTATATTAAACCCCCTACTGTCCACAACATTAATACAGGCAAGAGCTACTCCACGATTCAAGCAGCGATTGATGATCCTGATACAGTTAATGGCCATACGATTACAGTAGATTCCGGAACTTATTTTGAAAACGTGAATATCACCAAGAGGTTAACATTAAAAGGCATTGATACCGGTAGCGGCAAACCGATTGTTGATGCAATCCGAAGCGGGAGTACAATCTCGCTTTCCGCGGATGGTATTATACTTGAAGGATTCAATGCAACGAATTCCGTCAGCTCATTGAATGAGGTTTGGATCACGGTAATTTCTAATAACAATACCATTATCGGTAATGCCGTTAGCAACTACGGCCGCGGCATCACGCTCTCCCATTCCAGCGGCAATGCCATCTCAGGCAACACCATCAGCGATAATAAATTCGGTGGCCTCAGGCTAGGTGATTCAAGCAACAACTTCATTTCAGATAATACATTTGTAAATGATGGTCTTTTTGTTTACGATTCTTATCAAAATACCGTAGAAAATAATACGGTAAATGGTAAACCACTTGTTTATATTGAAGATACCTCAAATACGGAGGTTGCAGATGCGGCACAGGTTATACTTGTGAATTGTAGTAATATCCTGGTAGAAAATCTGGAATTATCTAATACCTATGTGGGTGTAGAACTTTGGGCAACGGAAGATTGTGTAATCTCAAGCAATAATGTCAGAAACAACAACGGTGACGGAATCGCCCTCCTTGATTCCTGCAACAATAACATTACAGGTAATACTGCTAGCAACAATAATGGTGACGGTATCTCCCTACGCGATTCTTGCAACAATAACATCATTACAGGTAATACTGCTAGCAACAGCAACCACGGTGGAATCGCCATCTTTGATTCCTGCAACAATACCATTACAGGTAACTCAGCAAGCAACAACAGCCATGGTATCTACATCTATTCTTCCAGTAACAATAGCATCATAAACAACACCGCACTCAGCAACTGCAACGGCATCTACCTCTCCTCTTCTAGTAATAACACCTTTACTAGCAACATTGCAAGCAACAACGACTATGGCATCAAGCTCTATTCTTCCGGTAACAATACCCTCACAGGCAACACAGTCGGAAACAACAAATACAAAGGCATCAACTTCGACTCTTCCAGCAACAACAAATTCTATCTCAATAATTTCATGAACAACACCTGTAATGTTCATTCTATGGATTCAACAAACCTCTGGACCACCACAAAGGAAATAACATACACATACAACGGCAGCACACACACAAACTACTTAGGCAATTACTGGGACGATTACAAAGCGAGATACCCATATGCTAAAGAGATAGAGAGTAGTGGGATTTGGGATACACCTTATACCCTTGATTCCAACACGGATAACTATCCGCTGATAGAACTGTGGGAGAATTATAATATGTCCACAGAACTTGCAGTTCACAACACAGACACAGGCAAGAGCTACTCCACGATTCAAGCAGCAATAGACGACTACGACACAAAAGCGGGGCATACGATTACCGTAGATTCTGGTACTTACAATGAAAATGTAGTCTTACACAAAGCGTTATCGCTGATAGGTAATGGACGGCCTACTGTTGACGGTAAAAACAGAGGCGATGTCATCAAGATCACCGCGGGTAATTGCGTTGTAAGAGGATTTAGATGTATAAACAGTGCAGGGCCCTGGACCGGTGGAATAAAAATCGAATCCGATTACAATGTTGTTGAAAATAATAGCTGCGAACACAACAACGATGGTATCACTATTTTATGGTCGTCAAATAACGTAATTCTAAACAACACTTGCAATAACAATCAGTACGGCGGTTTTTCTTCTTGGGATTCATCGCATAACACCATCACCGGCAACAATGTCAGCAACAATAACGGTGACGGTATCTCTCTCTCATCTTCAAGTAGCAACAACACCATTTCAGGCAACAACGCAAACGACAACAATTACGGCATAGGCCTCTGGGATTCCCACAACAACAAAATCCATCTCAACAACTTCATGAACAACACCGCTAACGTGTATTCTTACAATTCCACGAACATCTGGAGCTCCATCGAGAAAATAGCCTACACATATAACAGCAGACATTACACAAACTACCTGGGCAACTACTGGAGCGATTACACGGGGAGCGATGTCGATGGCGATGGGATTGGCGATACTCCTTACAGCATATATGGCGATAATGACCGCTATCCGCTGATGGTATCATGGGAGAATTACTTTGCACCACCCGAAAACAATTTCGATACCGGACCGAGCGAATATCCATACCCCAGCATCTCAGGCACGCACAACGGTACAATAAAGCTCACAACTAATATACTGGTCCACACTCTGTTTACCTACCCCTGTCCTGAAACAGGTGGTCATACGGAATACGTAAGAATTTGGAACTCAAGCTGGGCCGGCGTGGAAGCCCACGGGAACGGTTATCAAGGCGATTGGAATAATATTTCTTTCAACGAATCCTTCATTTTGTTTTCCTGCGGAACCTACAACTACACTATTCGCACTGGTTCATATCCGCAGGTCCATCACATTCCCGCACTACTAACCACAAACGGCTGGCTAAACTGCACAGAGTTTGTGGATGCAAATGGCAAGAAATACAACAACCGGATACCCGCGATCAGGTTCTTCAGCGAGGTGCAGCTCACCGCAGCGGACAACGGTACAGAGATCGAACTAAAAAAGGGGCAATCTTTGCTTATTACATTGGAAGCAAATCCAACCACGGGCTACCAGTGGGACCTTGTAGAACCACCAGAGGAGCATATCCTGCAACAAGTAGGGGCAATACTATTTAAGCCCGACACTTTTCTTCCCGGTGCTAGCGGTGTGCAGACCATCCGGTTTGAGGCTGTCGGAACAGGTAAAACCACCCTTAAATTGGTTTATCAGGCACTGTCTAAAAAACCAGTGATTTATCAACGCGGAGATCGCCGAGGGTGCAGAGTTTAAGAGTGTTCCAATCCACGCTTGGGTTTTCTAAAGCCTCTGCGTTCTCAGCGCACTCTGCGGTAAAACTTAAGGGTATAGTGATTTCACTGGAAAATTCGACAGTGCCGTTTATCACCGTCCGTGGGAAACTGACATGGCGCCAGAAGAATTATTCTACCTACATGTAGTAGTAAATGGGTAATAGGTGGGTTTCGATAATATCTGAAGTATGACCTACGTGTATTATTATGGTATGCACATGATATATTAAGAGTGAGGTGGAAAAGAAGATGACAAAAAGCATTTCGTTGTCGGAAGATGTATATACACTGCTGAATGGTATAAGGGACAAAGACGAAACTTTTTCTGATGTTATAAAAAGATTAACTGGCAGCAAAGGACGGTTAATGGAAATAGTGGACTTTTACCCGGAGTTAAATGAGGTATCCGAGTATGAACAATCGGTAAATGAGCTAAGAAAGCAGATAGACGAGGCTTTGAGTACATGAAGTGTATAGACACCACTTATTTCATTGATTTGATCAGAAGTATTCTAAATACACGGTAAAGGTAGGTGTTAGTGTTCACTGTGATGAGTGGATCTAACATCTGGAAGAATTGGGGCGGAGAAAAGCAGAAATATTTATAATGACTGGATACCTGCTATAAAATTGAACTGAAAGAAGAGTTAGAAATTACAGAGGAAGATGTGGAACTCGAATGACTTATAAACCAGAATGCGATAACAGGGTAATGTCTAAAAAGGAAATGTTTTTAGCTACGCTACACTTTAAAGAAAAGATGTGATGTGGACCGAAATTTATAGACCGAAACGTGTAGAAGAACTCGTGGGGCAGGATGCGGTAGTGAAACGGTTAAAAGGCTTTGTCGCGGTAAAGACAGTGCCAAATCTATTGCTTTGGGGCCCCAAAGGCACAGGCAAGACGTCTATGGTTTATGCCTTAGCGACCGAGTTATACGATAATTATGCCGAGAACCTCATGTTTGTAGAATGCGCGGACTTCTCAGAACAGCGTAAAAAATGGTTACGAGATGACGATAGGTTCAAACACTTTTACAGCGATAGCAAATCGGCAATGGACATTTTCAAGGGCATGCTGCGAGAATACGCAACGTTATCACCTATAACTGCGGAGTTCAAGCTATTGGTATTCAATAACGCCGATTTCCTTCCGGTTGATGCACAACAAGCACTGCGAAGAACTATGGAACGAAGCAACAAGACGAGCAGGTTCATCTTCTGCACCACGAAACCTGCAGGTGTGATACCCGCCATAAGATCACGATGCCTGAACCTTTACTTCCGGTCTCTCGCGAAAAGCGGTGCGCTGGATACACTGCTAAAGGCGATAGCGCAGAAAGAAGGGGTAGAACTATCAGATGGCGAATTACTAATGTTGAAGCGATATGCGCAAGGCGATGCGGGCGCGGCGATAAACATGTTAGAAGCGGCATCGGCGAGTTCTTCGCAGATTAGCGGTAAAGCGCTAAAAGAAGTAGTGCGAACAGTATTCCGACAAAGGACGAAAGTAGATGCGCTGATAGAATCGGTATTCGCGGGCAAGTCCAAAGACATAAGAACGGACTTGGAAAAGCTGATAAAGGATGAGCGGAAAGATGGTCAGAGTTTTATGGTTTTGCTGCACGAAGCGTTGCGAAGGAAGATGAATGCGGCAAGGTGCGACCCGGAATTATTTGCACGACTCATGTTATACGAAAGTGAAACGGATTACGAACTTTGCTATTCTTTAAATAATATGATACACATAGAAGAAATGATGATGAAATGGCATCAACAGCAAAATTCTGGCGGGAGCAAGCAGCCCGGTATAATTTAGAGGGTACACACTGCATGAGTTGTGGTAGTTACTTCTATCCACCCCGTATTATCTGCCCCAAGTGCAGAAGGCACGGAACTATCGAAACTTATAAATTCAAAGGCACGGGCGCGGTGGTTACATTTACGACTGTTCATCAGGCACCGCGCAACCTCAAACGGCATATACCATATACATTAGCGATTATCGAGCTAGATGAGGGTCCGCGGTTGCTGTCTGAAGTGATATGTGAGCCGGAAGAGATAAGCACGGGGATGCGAGTCCGGCCGGTGTTCAGACGAATAGGCGAAGAAGGCGAGAAAGGGATGATCTACTACGGCACGAAGTTCGTACCGGCGTAAGTTCTGTGGTCTTTACGGACGGCACCGCGACTCAAATAGCGCGAGTAGCGCGCGGTAGTAAAGGCTAAGATTTAATAGATTCGGAGGCATATCTAAACTTATGAGTGATGCAATGAAGAAGGAAGAGGAGATAAGAATAGCACAAGTCTCTTGTGGCACGATATATGGAAATGTGCAGCACGAGATAGAACGTGCAGCGGATGAGATAGGCGCAGATATATTTGTGCCTGAGGTTGACCTGGATTACGTGAAAGCGAAAGTGGACGAATTTGGATATGACATGAAGAACAGCATAGGATTGAGTGTGGCGTTGGCACGCGGATACGCGGTTGCCGAGGGTTTGGTAGATGCTGATGCCGTATTCGTAGCTGGTTGTCACAAATGTCCACGGGGCGCGGTGATAAGGACGGAAATCCGGAAGATAATACAGGAAAAGACGAAATTACCGCTTGTTATGTATCCTTTTTCCGAGCGTACAACCGCGGGCGATCTCTTGACGAGGATGGAAGCGCTCGTTACGATAGTGAATCGGAGATGGATACTGGAGCGGAAGGTGCAAGAGGGCCTGACAGCGGGCATAGATTCCGGGTCCACGACCACAAAAGCGGCGATCATGCAGGATAACGAGGTAATCGGTGCGACATGGTCACCGTCACGGGCTGTAGTAAAGACGGGCGAGAAAGTGTTTTCAGAGGCGTTAGAGCTTGCCGGTGTGAAACGATCCGATATAGAAGCTATCGGGACGACCGGTTATGGCCGACACGCATTAGGCGAGCACTTCAAAGCGGATTTAGTACAGGAAGAGCTGACCGTGAACTCGAAGGCTGCGATGTATCTTGCGGGAATAGAGAAAGGCGAAGCTATGATAATAGACATCGGTGGTATGGACAATAAGATAATAACGGCAAATGATGGCATACCGGATAATTTCACGATGGGCGGCATATGCGCAGGCGCTTCCGGACGGTTCTTAGAGCTGATAGCACGTAGATTGGATGTGGATGTGGTAGAAATGGGTAAGTTAGCATTAGAAGGCGATTATAATAATGTGAAGACCGACAGCTACTGCATCGTGTTTGGTATCCAGGACCTTGTATCGGCGTTGTCGAGTGGCGCGCGAAGGGAAGATATTGCGGCTGCGGCATGTCATTCGGTAGTAGAACAGGTAAAAGAGCAGTTGTTACAGGAGATAGACCTGAGGCAGCCTGCGATAGAAGTTGGCGGGACCGCACTGGTAGAGGGCATACCGACAGCGATGAACGATGTGCTGGGATTTGATGTGATTGTGCCGAAGTATCCACAGTACATAGGTGCAGTTGGTGGTGCATTGCTCTCTTCGTCATTCCGGTAGAACGAATTCTAAAATCATTTCTGATTTTTTTTTCTCTTTCAACACATGGGCTGGCACCGACGTCATATAATGTATGTTATATGACATACGGTTTTTGTTCTAAAGCGGTTTTAACCAAAAACAGTGCCTAAAAACGGTTTGCCGTTTTCCGGCCTAAAAAAGCGACATATAAAACCTCGGTGGGTTTTGTGAATCTGCGATGGAATAAACACTTACAGACGTGCGATATAACGCAATGTTTACGGTGCGGTAATGGTTTTATGTTAGGCTAGCATTTTCATTCGTTTTGGTGCATATTGTAAGCGTAGGGGAGCAAAGAAACGGAGCGATTTAAATCCTGCTATCGAGAAAAAAACTGATGCGTGCCCTTATCTACGCGATTGATACATTTTTTTTTGCTCTTTAAGTATGATCTCGTTTTGAACTCGTTTTAATGTTCGCCCGCGTCTTAGTCCCCGCGTCTTTACGCCGCCTAGAAATCCCTACCTCGGTCGTCTTTTTCGATACGAGTTCGTAAAGAACCGCGAGCTTACCCTCTTTTTTTCGTAATATCCTGCCTAATCGCTGCTTGTATTCTCTTTTACTGCCACTGCCACTCAATATAATCCCTACTGACGCTTCAGGCACATCTATACCTTCCTCAAGTACCTTGGACGTTACTACCGTATTATATTTACCCGTACGAAACTTCTGCAATATGTCCGCCCGCTCGTCTTTCTGTGTGGTATGCGTAATCGCAGGAATAAGAAACTGCTTTGAAATTGCATACACCAACGAATTATGTTCCGTGAATATTATCATTCGCTCACCAAAGTGCAAATCCAGTATTTCAGAAAGCGAGTTCAACTTCGACTGCGAGTTCAAAGCTATCTGCCGCGCTTTGTTTCTTGCAAGTAACGCCCCGCGTGCACTTGCGTCACGACCACTTCGCATCACAAACAGCCTGAAATCGCGAGGTGTCCGCAATATAATCTTCCGCTTTTTCAAGAATTCTGTGAATATCGTATGGTAATGCTCGTATTCTGCCCGTTCGGCATCGGTCAACTCAGTAACGATTTTCTTCGTTTTATATTCCGCTAAATGCTTACCACTCAGCTTATCTATGCCTATTTCGTAAACTTTGCCGCCGATCAACCTTTCAAGTTCGGTGTGCCGCCCATCTTCGCGTTCATACGTAGCCGTCAAGCCTAACCGGTAAGGCGCGACAAACAGCTCTGCTATGTTCGCATAGCCCGGCGAAGGCAGATGATGCACCTCATCGAAGATCATTAAAAGGAACCGGTTTCCGAGTTCTTCAGCACGTAAATACGCGGTATCG
>JAPVWK010000036.1 GCA_028572065.1 Candidatus Methanophagales archaeon | reverse complement strand
TATACTAAAACTATGTCAATATTATTCTTTTTCTCGTGAAAATCTGTGTAATCGGGTGGTTCTAAAAAGGAGGTTTTAGCTATAGATGTTCTTCTGTTTTGGTACACAAAGGATATTACACACAACCGTTCTTTGTGCGAAGCGTTTTTGTAATCCGCCAAACAAGTACCCATTCGTAATTGCCCACGAAACAATCCTAAAAGAAATCCTCAAACGTTTTTTGCGTTTTCTCCTCTTCTTTCTCCTCTTCCTTCTTAACTTCCACAGACTCCGGTTCCTTTACCACTTTTAGCTCTACTACTTCTTCGGCCACTCGTTTTTTTGGAGGAACAGGTGCTGCTTTTAGCTTTGCACTCCTTACAGGCTTATTTTTTCCCGCTGTAATCGCAACTGCATCCTTATATATCAGTTTAGCTTTTTTATTACGCTTTTTTGTATCAGGTTCAGTATCGCTCGTCAAGAACGCTATTTGCGGTACGTCCAGACGTAGCGATGCCGCTATATCCAGTGCCTTACTTTCGTTTCTAAAAGAAACTTTCAACAACGGTATGATAAAAGACCGTGCATAGTGCAGAGGCACTTTGCAATACGTACCTACTTTCTTCGCTAACTCCTCCTTTACAGCGGCATATTTACGCTCTTCTCCGTCTTCCGGTCGAGCGCGTTGCCAGGGCGATTTATACTGATAGTACTGACGCCGTGGTTGTCCGCTTTCTTTTCCCACCTTTGTCGAGTACACGCCACAAGCCATTAAACTAGAAGCATATCGCCAGAATTTGTAATTCTCTCGCCTACGTGTTCTTCCTAAAAACAAATCTGCCCGGCATAAGTAATGCAAACCACGCAGAAACTTTCGGTCTTCACCCTCACCGTAAGCATTCGGTAAATTCGCATATATCCAGTTTATGGTCTCGTCAGGCGTCTTATCAAGATTGTAAAGCGAAAAAAGAACCTCTTGCATCTCGTATCCGTGTCCATGCCCCGAACCACCCAGTATCTTCTTCAATACCTCGAATATAGACACTTCCACGTCTCGTTTACCCGTGGCTATATCGTCTTTAACTATTTCCTTTCCGGTATCAGAAATAGAAATAGCCTGCAAATCGTTTATTGCCGACCGTAAATCGCCATTCGCGTTTTCAGCCAAATTACGCAGCGCTTCGTCTTCTACGCTTATTCCTTCTGCTGCACTTAAGCGTTTGAGCACACGCACAATTCGATCGGCTCTTATCTTTTGAAACCGAATTAGCTTACAATTACGCTGCAATGGTGTGCCCATCTTGTATAATTCATTTGCGATTAGTATAATTGGCTGTGTGCTCTTCTTTATTATTTCGGTTATCGCTTTGGTGCCGCCACGGTCTTCGTTACCATGCAGGTTATCCGCCTCGTCCAGAATGATTAACCTCGTGGTCCTGCTGAATGTGTTACTAGTAGAAGCGGGACCCACAATACTTTTTATCACCTTCTCGCTTCTCTGATCTGAAGCGTTTAACTCGATAACATCCCAGCCTTTCTCAGCGGCGAGGGCATAAGCAGCCGAGGTCTTACCACAGCCCGGAGGTCCGTGAAGAATAGCCGCCTTCTTCGACTTCGCTTTATTGATACTTTCTGCCCACTCGTTTAGCTCTCCTGCCGCTTTATTGTTGCCCAGAACCTCTATTAGCTTCTTCGGGCGATATTTCTCGGTCCATTCCTCGTTGCTTCTTGCCATTATCAATAAGTATGAAAGACACGAATCTAATATATCTTTGAAAATAGAAAAGTTCTTAAGTAAGACTCAAAAAAACAACTTGTAAAGATGTACGAGATAAATACGGGAAAGGGAAAGGAGAGAGCAGCGGAATCGGTATCTTCATTGGTAAAAGACGGTATGGTGGTAGGTCTCGGAACGGGTTCAACGGCGGAGATAGCGGTAAGAATGATAGGGCACAGGATAAAGGAGGAAGACCTTGAGATTTTCGGTGTTCCAACTTCGCTCAAAACCGAGATGACCGCGATAGAATGCGGTATTCGTGTTAGTACACTTTTTGAGTATTCCTCTTTAGATCTCTGTATAGACGGTGCGGACCAGGTGGATTCTCAACTGAACTTGGTAAAAGGTGGCTGGGGCTCACATACGTGGGAAAAGATCGTATCGTACGCAGCGAAAAGGCTGGTTATCTTCGTGGATGCAACAAAAACGGTGGAAAAGCTAAATAAACCGGTACCTTTAGAAGTTTTACCGTATGCCGTGAGAGTGGTGGAGCAGCAGGTAAAAGCGCGTGGTGGTGTGCCCGTGTTAAGGCAAGATGGAACTAGAGGTGGATTTTTTATAACAGAGAGTGGGAATCTGGTGATAGATGCGGATTTTGGCGTTATAACAAATCCCGAAAAGCTGAATAATGCGCTCTCATCTATTGTCGGATCGGTCGAGCATGGGATATTCACAAATGCGGATGAGGTGCATGTGGGACATGAAGAAGGCGTGGAGATATTAAAAAGAAGTGTTGTATAAAACACATTTCGTTAAAAAGTAATTTAGCTTTACCAGAGAAATCATATACGTTATATACAAGAGTGAAAGTGTTAGGAGCATGGAGAAAAGGGTGGTTATAGAAAAATGAAAGTGTTGGTGAGTCCAAAGGATGTAGAAGAAGCGAAGGCAGTGATTAGTGGCAATGCGGATATTGTAGATGTGAAGAACCCGAAAGAGGGATCTTTGGGTGCTAATTTCCCGTGGGTCATAAAGACAATAAAGCAATTGGTGGAAGAGAAAGGAAATGGCATGCAAATGAGTGCAGCAATAGGTGATTTCGATTATAAGCCTGGGACTGCGTCTTTAGCGGCGTTAGGTGCTGCTACATCAGGTGCGGAATATATAAAAATTGGGCTGTACAAGATAAAAACGCGAGAAGAAGCGATAGATTTGCTTAGCGGCGTGGTTAAAGCGGTGAAGGACTTTGATCCTACGAAAAAAGTCGTTGCTGCGTTCTATGCCGACCACAAACGCATAAATTCGATTTCGCCATTTGAAATCGCGGAAATAGGTAAAGAAGTGGCTATAGATGTGGCGATGGTGGACACAGGAATAAAAGATGGGCGGACTACATTAGAATTTATGAGCGAAGAGGAGCTTAAGTCTTTTGTCGCCGAATCAAGATCGCTTGGAATTGTGACTGCGCTTGCGGGTGCACTGAAATTCGATGATATTCCGGTAATAAAAGAGATAGGACCTGATATACTGGGTGTTCGCGGTATGGTCTGTGGCGGAGATAGGACTGCACAAGTACGGGCTGAGTTGGTAACGGATTTGAGGAAGATAGTTGCGGAGTGAGGTCGCGTTTCCCACAACCTGGATATAACGAACTGAAGGCGATAATTGTTTTCGACTCTGACATCTGTGTGGTGAGCCCGAGATTAAGGCTGCTCCGTGTATGTAATTTTGAGCCATGCAGGGGGTTTGAATCAAAGCACCCTATTAAATGACGGTCCTCGTCTTGAGGTTGACGACCTCGTGGCTTGTTTAGAATATGCGGCAGTTTTAGCTACGGGAAAAGTGGTTTACGCATGAGAATTGTGATAGACGAGCAGGCCCGTTAAAGGGTTGTTGTAAGGTTGCGGCTGATAGGACATGAGGCAATTTCTATATAGGAGATGCCTGAAAGTGGAATGCAAGCTGTGGTATTTTCTCCAAAAACCGATGTAGTTTCCTGAGGGCGATTTCTGTCAGATTTGATATTAAAAGGAATACCCTCTGCTACAATGTAACAACGAATAGAAGGATAAAGTAATACTAACAAAAAGGGTAGATGTGAATATTGCCGAGCGCGTGGAATAGATTGCAAATAACTCAAAAGACATAGAACTGACAAAATCCGAAGTTGTTCATATAATATTGCATGCGTTTTTCAAATCACAAAAGGATAAGGACTTTGAGAAAGTGCGTGAATTCACTATTAAACTGGGTAAAAGGCTATTGTAGACTGTCTATGGAAGAATACACAGATACATAGTGTTGTTACCTCGTAACTATGGATTGAAAAAGAGAGAGGTGATGATATTGGGTTTAACTGGTGCATGAAACTACTTTGGATCTTAGAGTTTTGTAATTCTTGTTTGCAGCCAGTTAACGTGTTCTTCGACCTTATTCCCGTCGAAATCGGCCCACTGGTGTTTTGGTTGAGTTTCTGTAAGTCTCTCGCATTTTACGGGCGTAATTGAACTATTACATTCTGCCTCCGAGCATACAATGAAACACCAATTGGGTAAGTCCGCACCCTTTCGAGTTAGGGCAATTTTTGAACCCCTATACCTTCCATTACAAGAGGTCATTCGCTTTTTACCGATTCCTCTACTCCCTATACCTTCGTTTACCCTTACAAGGCCCCTACCCGACGATTCCGGGAGTATATAGGGCTTGACCCCTGTTCTACATCGCAGATAACTATGGACGCCTTAGAAGCCATCTTTGAGCCGGGAAGCGTTTGTCCACCCACTATAGCGTCACTATAGCCTTTATAGTCTGATTCCGTACCTTTTGGTCTAAGCGTAGCAGTCCGTTTTCGCTTATTATAAGTGACGACGGCACAATCGTTCGCTCTACGCTTTTCATGGTGTTTTTTTTTTTGTCCTTGCAGTTGATCTAAACCGGACTTTCAGAGTTGCCACGTTGTTCCGCGGGCTTACTACGTGGGCGTTGCCATCCACGCATTCCTCGGTAGGATTACCCCGAATGGCTGGAGTAGCCGGTTAGGCAATCTGCGATGTAGCTTCTTGTCGGCAGGACGCTGATTAACGCAGAAGAAAACAAATCCGTGTAAATCAGCGTCCTGAATAGCTAGGTAGAAGCTATACTTTATATACAAAAAACAAAGAACTAACGGGCGGATGATACAAAGAATCCTGAATCGGTGGGCCGAAATTTCAAAGCGCTATTACATGGTGATTATTATAATCGGTCTTGTAATCGCTTCTATGTCCTTTATAAGTGCAAAAGAGACTGAGATAGATACTAACTACCTTGGATTCTTCTATCCTGAAACAAACTACATGGATGAGATTCGTTTTATCCAATCCGAGTTCCCGGGTACTGAAACGGCACAGATACTAATCGGAGTTGACCGGATAACAGCAAAAACCGTGCTTGAAGACGATATACTCATAATGACCGAGGAGCTGGTGGACGTGGTAACAGATGTCGCAGGTGTTAAAAGCGTAACAAGTGTGCTTGATCTTGGGCGCACAAAAGAGGAGATACTTTCAAAACCGCTTGAAGTACGGAATCAATACATAAACGATGAGTTGCGGTATTCACTCATATCTGTAGACCTAGATGCAACTGAGGTTCCCGAGCGTACAGTATTGGTAGAAACATTCCAGAAGACAATAGCAAAAGTGAATCGCGTGGGTGGTTCTACAGCTATACTCACAGGCGGTATTGCCTGGGGCTATGCCTGGGATAATGCGATAAGACAAGGTTTTTCAAAATCACTCCTCGTGGGTTTCATCTCAATAATTATCCTGCTATTTCTGTTTTTCAAAAGTCCAACCACGCCTTTTGTCGTCATAACCCCCGTGCTAATCGCAGTGCTCGCGAGTTTCGGGCTCATGCACTTCATCCAAATACCGCTTAACTTCCTAACTGCTATGTTTGGTGCTGTAACGCTTGGACTTGGTGTGGATTATTCCATTCATCTTATTCATCGGTACCACGAAGAGGTAGCAAAGGGCAATGGAAAAGCACTGAACAAAGCGTGCATGAAGATGGGCCGAAATACATTCTTTACCAGCTTAACCACGATGGCCGCCTTCTCGGCAATGGCGCTTTCGCCTATTCGTATGCTTGCGGAATACGGTATTATGTCCTTCATCGCTATTTCGTTCTCAGCACTTTCTGTATTCCTATTTATACCCTCGCTGCTCATGCTCGAAGAACGAATCGGCTGGAAGACGAGGACGCTGAACTTTTCCTGGCTTTCGCATCTATTTGGCACCGAGCGGTTCATTCCGTTGTTGATGGAAAAAGTCGCGACTTTTTCGCTGAAGCGTACGGCGGGCACGATTATTATCATTGCGATTACGTTAATCCCGGTATTTGCAGGTATTGGCATGATTGAAAGCGTAGGCGACGACCAGGAGATGTGGATACCAAAGGGCGACCCTTTAATGGTAGCCTGGAAAATAGTGGATACCGAATTTTGTGATTATGAATATTCCACGATTCTGGTGCAATCGGATGACGTCTTAATACCGGAGATAATAGAAGCGCTGGAGCGGATAGAAGAGAGTGTTATGTCGGTGCCGGGGGTTGTAAAAGTAACAGGATTAAATACGTTTTTGCATGATATACCCACAGATAAAAACAAGCTTGAAGAGCGGATTAATGGTATTCCAGAGGACATACAGCGCAGTTTCGTCACGAAAGACCATACAGCATCGCTTATTATCATAAAGACCGATACAGAGATAGATGAGAAGATGGTTCAAGAGATAGACGATGCCATTCTCTTCGTGGAAACGCCAGCCGATGCTACGTTCAAGCACGCGAGCTTTTCTACACTTTTTTCTCAGATGGATCGGTTGATGGACGAGAGTCGTGCGGAAACGACCGCGATTAGTCTTATATTGGTCTTTGCCATCCTGTTCTCTTTTTTTAGGAGTTTCGTGCGGATACTGCTCGCATTTGCACCTGTGTTATTCGCCATGATCTATGCACTCGCCACGATGGGTTTTGTGGGTATACCGTTCACGCCGCTCACGATTATGATAGGCACGATTCTAATTGGGATCGGTACAGACTATTCGGTACATTTCATCTCGCGATTCCGGGAAGAGAAGGCGAAGGGTTTTGACACGAAGGCTGCGCTTCATACCACGACACTGACCGTGGGTGCTGCGATTATGACGGCAACACTGACCACGATGTTTGGGTTTTTAGCGCTTACCACGATGTCACTTGTGCCGGTACAGGAGTTTGGTATAATTGCTGCGGTTGGGCTTATTTATGCTGCGTTATTCACGCCGATCATCGTGTCTTTAGGTATAATTGTGCAGGAGTGGGTTATTCGGACTGTAAAGTCGAAGATCAGGATTCGTCTGTAACTTCTATTATGATTCTAAGAACCTTTTGATCGCTCCTGATACCGTTTCACAATTGCTTATTGCATAAAAAACGGTAGCTTATCTATTACCAAACCTATATCATAAACTGTGTGAAGGCTAAAAACGCGACAATAGCCTAATAGAAATACCACATATTTTAGTTAATGTTATTGCGTAGCTTATGAGTTCTATAGATAAGGCAGAGGAAAGATGTGGCGGAAAGAATTAGAGGATTGCCGTTTATGTGAATGGAAATGCGGAATTAACCGATCGGAAGCGGTAGGCGTCTGCAACGTGAAAATGCCGGAGGTTGCATATACATGCTTGGCGCAGACCCTTAAAAGTTACTCGATAACACTACTCGGCTGCAATTTCAGATGTCTCTACTGTAATGCGTACAGATTATCTCAATATCCAGATACCAACTGGTACTATCGCGGTTATGTTACCCCAAAAGAACTGTCAAAAGAAGCGGTAGCAAAATTAAGAGCTGCAGGACTCGATAAGCTTGGTTTTACCGGTGGAGAACCGACAATACATCTACCGTATATCGAAGAAGTAGTAAAAGAGGCGCGGAAAATGATGCCCGAACTGAAGGTAGGGTTTACAACAAATGGATTTGCAACCAAAGAGAGCATGAACCGTATTGTTAGTATTTGTTCTTACATTGCACTGGAGATAAACGCATTTAACAGTGATACACATCTGGCGTTAAGCGGCGCGCCTGTTGAACCGGTCTTAAGAAATGCGGAATACCTCATAAAGAACAAAGCTAAAGTACGAGCTCTTAAAACCGTGGTAATACCGAAGATAAATGATACCGAGATAGAAGAGATAGCGGAATTTATTGCCTCATTCGATGCTTCAATTCCCTATCACTTAATTGGATTCAGGCCAAGTTTTATGCTGTATTATCATCCCGGACCGTCAAGGACTGAGCTGGAAGAGCTAGGACGAAGATGTGAACGCCATCTGGAAAACGTCACCTGGGGCGGTGAATCGCCAAACCAGCTAGAATTGGACGGTTTTGGAGCTACGCTTGCAATGAACTATGCGGAATTAGCCGGATGCGTGAGTAAAGACCGGAATTGCGGTAGATGTAGTATGAACAAAAGCTGTCCTGCAATTTTAAAAGAACCGTGGTTGAATAAGCCGAAGCGCGATTTGAAATGAACAGGAACCTAACATATTTTTATCTGGAAATGCGCCTTCCCGTTCACATAAAAAACGATATATACCCACGTATTTAATGCTTTATCACGATTTTTTTAATAACAATGAGCATAAATAAGAAGATATTTATATTTATCACACATAGAAACGTGAATAAGCATGACATCAAGCACAGAAACTTCAGCAGGAACAGATAAGGGAACAGCGATAAAAGCGCAATACAAAAAGTTTGTCGGCCGGAAAATCATGTTTATTCTCTTTTCCCTCTTCTTGATTTTTATTACCGCCGGGATAGCCGCAGCAATTGGCACTTATCCTATACCCATCACGGACGTGTATTCAATAATATGGCATTGTCTATTCCATGATCCTGAGACCACGGAAGAGATAGTCGTCTGGAACCTGAGAATGCCACGGATTTTGATGGCTATTTTCGCGGGTATGGGGCTTGCGATTGCGGGCACGATGATGCAAGCGATTTTAAGGAACCCACTTGCAAGCCCGTTTACGCTGGGAATCGCATCCAGTGCTGCATTTGGTGCGGTTATCGCTATTTGTTTAGGTACAGGAATTGTCACGGGTGCGTATCTAATAATAGGAAATGCGTTCGTCTTTGCTTTGATCCCTGCGTTTGTCATCATCGGCTTGACACGTTACAAACGAGCAACGCCGGAAACAATGATTCTTGCAGGCATTGCGATGATGTATATCTTCACCGCGTTGGCACAGTTAATAAATTATTTCGCAGAGTCTGACGCGGTAAGGGAAGCATATTTCTGGATGGTTGGTAGTCTCAGCAGGGCGTCATGGGACGAACTCGTAGTCCATGTAACGCTGGGTGACACAACTATACCGCTTCCCGGTCCTGTACCTACGGTATTCATAATCTGTGTTATCCCACTTATCTGGAAGTCCTGGGACCTCAATGTGATGGGTGTCGGCGATGAACGCGCAAAAAGTCTGGGTGTTAATGTCGAGCGGACCCGAATATTCATATTAATCACTTCGTCATTGTTAACCGCCGGCATCGTATGCTTCACCGGCACCATCGGATTCGTGGGTCTGGTAGTCCCGCATATATGCCGCATGATTATTGGTGGCGATAACAGGTTTTTAATTCCTGCTGCCGGTCTATTCGGAGGTGCCTTTTTACTCATCTGTGACATCGTGGCAAGAACAATTATAGCACCTGTAATCCTCCCGGTAGGTATTGTAACAGCCATGATCGGAGGTCCATTCTTATTTTTCTTGTTAATAAAGAGGCGGAAGGAATATTGGTAAATGCCCGTTCTTAAAAATGAAAGCGTTCAAAGGAAAAAATAAGTAAAATGGTGAAACTGAAAGTACAAGATGTAAAGTTCAGCTACGCAAGCGTGCCGATACTAAAGGATGTCTGTATAGAGCTTGCCAGCTCTGAGGTGTTAGGCGTGGTGGGACCCAATGGCGCGGGTAAATCCACACTGATACGGTGCATAGATCGTATTTTGATGCCACAAGAAGGCTGTATCTTGCTGGATGACCTTGATATAAAAAAGCTGCGGCTTATGGAACTAGCCAAGAAAATGGGGTATATTCCACAAAGCACTTCTCAGGTCTTTCCTGCTACGGTATTCGACACCGTTCTCATGGGCAGACGACCCCATATCGGCTGGAAGAGTAGCGATGTGGACACAGAAAAGGTTTTAGAAACGCTGAAACTGATGGACATCGAAGACCTCGCTATGCGAGACATAAATGAACTCAGCGGTGGGCAACAGCAGAAAGTATTCATCGCTTGTGCGCTAACGCAAGAGCCTGAGGTCCTTCTGCTTGACGAACCTACTTCTAACCTCGACATCCGGCACCAGCTTGAAGTGTTGGACATCATACGAAAAATCGTGAATGAACGAGGTATATCCGCAATTATGGCTATCCACGACCTCAATCTCGCGGCAAGATACACCGACCGGATAATAATAATGAATGGCGGTACGATTTTTGCAGCCGGCGAGCCTTTTTCTGTTCTCACAACCGAGAACATAGAACAGGCTTATGGTGTTGAAGTGGAGGTGAACGTGCACGGTGGAAAACCGTATATCGTACCGATTCGGCCGGTTGGTAAAAAGTGATGTGTAAATGACAACTCAGAACTATACGACTACACCAGAGCAGAAAGACGTTGCAGAAGCTAAGATACCGGGATTTGGGCTCGTAACCGCTATGTTCCTGTTAATCGTGGTAGCGTATTCGATGCATAAACGGGCAAAAAAATAAAAGGAGGGTTTTAGTTCCTCCGCTTTATCATTACTAGAAACGCCACTGCAAGCAGTCCCACGATAGCGAATACCGCCTCGAATCCTGGTGGTGTCTGTGTTGCCGAAGGTGTTGCTGCTGGTGGTACTGTGGGCGTTTCTATTGGAGCTGTGGTCGCCAGTTTTGGCGTTGGTGTCGGCGTGGATGTTGGAACTGGCGTAACAGTCGGTATCGGTGCGGGGTCTGAATATTTAACGAGGAATGCACTGCCATTCGCTGTGTCAGAGACAGCAATGGTACCTGCTAAATACACGCAGTCGTCCGTCGCTGCTACTGCACGCCCATTAACCCAACCGGCTTTGCCCCATGTGATGTTCCAGATGACACGGCCGTCTGTGCTGTTATATTTGGTTAGGGACGCCTTGGAAAAAACAAAATTCGATGATCTGTTAGCACCTGCCAAATACACGCTATCTCCTGTTGCTGCGGTTGCCGAGCCCCATGACATTCTACTATCCGTGATATTCCAGATGAGACTGCCGTCTGTGCTACTGTATTTACTGAGACAGGCATCGAAATCGGTGCCTGCCGAGTACACCACGTTGTCTCCAACTGCTATTCCCCTCACCTCCATCCCTAATGAGGTCAGGTTCCAGATAAGGCACCCATCTGTGCCGTCGTATCTGTTGAGGAAGGATTTGTGACCTTCCCTGCCTGCTACATATACGCTGTCTCCGGATGCTGCTACATCAAATGCCGCATAACACCCCGGTCCGCTCCATGTGATGTTCCAGATGAGGTTTCCGTCTATGCCGTACTTGTTCAGGAAGGCGGCGGAATCACTGCCGTTGGACATTATCTCGCCTGCTAAATACACGCTGTCGTCTGTCGCTGCCGTCGCATACCCCATAAAACTACCCGAGCCACCATAAGTGATGTTCCAGATGAGGTTTCCGTCGCTGTCGTATCTGTTCAGGAAGGCATCGAAATCGGTATTATTGGGAGATGCCGTCATGCCCGCCATGTATATACTGTCCTCTGTCGCAGCCATTGCAACTGAATCAGAATACCATCCGCCCGATGGTGGGAACATCGCCCAGGTGATATTCCAGAGGAGGTTCCCGTCACGGTCGTATTTGTTTAGGAATGCGTCAACACCACCAATAGCGCCTGCCAGGTACACGCAGTCGCCTACTGTTGCAACTGCTCGTCCTTCATCGTCGCCTGGTCCGCCCCATGTTACGTTCCAGACCTCTACTGGCTGTGCTTCCGCAAAAGTCACCGAAAAAGCGGAACACACAAAAATCGCGGTCAAAACTACCAAAAGCACTTTACTTTTGCTTTTCATATTTACCATATTCAGGGTATGGAAGCTTTTAAAGTTTTCGTAGTTGTATTGCAGATATAACAAACCACGAGCTTTCAGAGATTTAGGAAGTTACTTTAGGTACTATAAAAAGGAAAAGACGTTGCAGAAAGGTCTATAAAAACAAGGAGGGACACATTGTTCGCATTTTCCAATATTCCCTGTTCGGTAAGGTTGCACAAACTTGTGCGCTCAATTGCATACGTGGCGGAGTGGTGTAGAAGGGGAAAGAATATGTGTTATAGGACATAGTAGTTGCGTATAAAGTACTGGACTTTTTGTTTTTGATAACATTTATTTATATCTGCGTTCTATGTTGTAGACATATAAACATGACCACGAGTGATTGTATCCAATTTTTTGGTGTAGTAGTAACTTTTTGCGCTGTTCTTGTTGCCCTATTCGGTGATTATTTTAGGGGAATGATTTTTGGACCAAAGATAAGTTTAACGTTTGACGAGAGATCAGATCGTTGTTTTAGAAAGGCTATTGTTCCCAACGATTCGATTCAAGGTGAGTACGCCATCTATACGGGAAATGTTACAAGGATGTATTATCGGCTAAAGGTTGAAAACACGGGTGGTTTAGCAAAAAATGTTAAGGTTAAGATAGATATTTTTAACTCTGATGAAAAGGAAATAAAGCATTTTGAACCTTCTACTTTAAGATGGATAAATGGAAATGAGAAGGTAGATTTAGCGAGCAAAGAAGATAATAATTACGTTAATGTTTGTTCACAGGTGATAGATCCTGATGAAACTTTCAGTTGTAACATGCCTAGTTTAGGTGTAACTGGAGGGGGCTATGTAAAGAATCGAATACATAACCGTTTACGACTAGAATTATTTGATACTTCACCGCGAGGTATTGATAAGGATTTCTTATTGGATAATTATGTATTTAAAATTATAGTTTATGGAGATAATTTTAAACCTATCCCTAAAAAATATAATTTTATAAAACCATCAAGTAATACCCTGCCGGGGATTTTAAAGCCAGTCTCACAATTATCCAACAACGACAGATAGCATCCCACCTGCATATCACAAAAAATATTTATTTCTAATACATATGCCATTTAGAGTTTGTCCTACACAGAAACGTGAAACCATATCTAAAAAATCGCTGAATTCTAATTTCACTCGAAATTAAAACGAAAGGTTTTTATTACCTGATGTAATAGGATTAAAGGTAAGTTGCAGTACTCATATTCTGGTGCGAACTGCAGTGAATGCCCGTTTCAGGCAGAATGTGCCGGAAAAGGCAAAAGAAGGAATATCACGAGCGATGACTATGAGGCGGAACGCAGGCAGATGGCTGCTAAGATGCAGCCAGATGTGGGTAAAGAGGAGTACAAAAAGCGAAAGGCGACTGTTGAATGGCCGTTTGGGAATATCAAGCATAATATGAAGTTTCAGGAGTTCCTTACAGGGGGTATAGAAAATGTGCGTAATGAGTTTAATCCGGTGTGCACGGCGCATAATATGAAGGTGATGTGGGCGAAATTATGTAGAACGGGGAGTTCATTAAGTGAAATTGTCGGTTTGGTACCGGGTCAGGCAGCTAAGGTGGCTGCTATTTAGGGTGTTATTTGTATTACTCGAGCGTTTCTCGTACTTTGGGTCTTTGGTTTTGTTGGTAAGTGTATTTTTTTGCCGTTAGGCTGTGATTTTTGTTGGACATCCTCTACCCTTTTTAAAGCAAGGCTGCTTTTGAAGTTTTCGGTTCTTTGAATCCAAAACACAAATGGATACTATAAGTCACAGTGTTACAAATATCCTTATAGAACCAAGAACCATGAAGGAAACGAAAGACCTGAAAGTGGATTTGTTATGTTTGGGCGCAAGAGTCTCGGGCTTGAATAAAGGCAGGAGAGCGGGTGCAGGTCCCGCCGCCGGGGGGATGTTTCTCTTTGGTGGCACAGTGGCAAACGTTCCAACACAGAGCTGGTTCGTTTCTCAGTCGCCTTATAGCGTTGATGCCGAAGATGGCAAGTATGTGATCCATAGGGATGGTGAACGAATAACCGAAGTGAAATTCGCGCACGCGAAATTTCAGGATTTGGTGACTAACGAGGGTATACCATATTATAAAATTGCGCTTCTGCATGGCGCGAATTGCCTGGCTACGACCACGATACAGACCTGCGTGTACTGGAACACACCTAAAAGGTGTAAGTTCTGTACAATCGAACTCTCGTTGAGTAGTGGCGCGACAATAGCGAAAAAGAAGCCCGAGCAACTTGCCGAAGTGGCAATTGCAGCGAAGAAGCTGGACCATGTAACGCATGTTACGCTTACCACGGGTACAACGTCCACACCCGACAATGGTATAAAACACCTCGTGGAAACTGCGACCGCAATAAAAGAAGCAACGGGCTTGCCTATCCATGCCCAATTCGAACCGCCAAAGGACCTGAGCACGATAGACCGCCTTTATGGTGTCGTGGATACGGTAGGAATCCATGTGGAGAGTTTTGACCGGGCGGTATTGAAAGAAATCGCACCGTGCAAGGTTGATATACCGTTTGAGCGTTACATAGAAGCATGGAAGCGAAGTGTAGCGATTTTCGGCGATACTCAGGTCAGCAGTTATGTAATTGTCGGAATAGGTGAAACAGACGATTCTATTATAGAAGGCAGCCGTATTTTAGCAGAACTTGGTGGTTACCCGTTCATAGTACCTCTGCGCCCTATACCGGGTTCCATGCTTGAAGATAAACGACCTCCAAGCCCTGATAGGATGCGTCATATCTATGCAGAAGTAGCGGAGATATTACGAGCTAATGGGCTGAGCTGGCGGAATAACAAAGCGGGTTGTGTGCGTTGTAGGGCTTGTTCTGCACTATCGGACTTTGAATACTAATGATGCAACGAAAAAAGGAATTGGTACCAGTTGTAGTGGTGGCGATATTAATAGTCGCGGGAGTGCCCTTATTGACTGTGAATAGTTTTGCGTATGCAGGAACTTCAGCAGAAGCAGTACCCGGCAATACCTGGCATGTGGATGATGATCTTATTGATTACCCCGCGGCGAATTTCTCTGTGATCTCAGATGCGGTAGTAGCAGCATCAAATGGCGATGCTATTGTGGTCCATAATGGTACTTATGAAGAGAACGTGTTAGTAAATAAGAGCTTAACTATTGTGTCAGCAAACGGTACTGAGAACACGAGTGTTCAAGCTGCGAATCCGGATAAACATGTATTTGAGGTGATTGTGAACCATGTAAATATAAGTGGCTTTACTGTGAAAGGAGCTGCTAACTTTGCCCGGGCTGGGATATATATCTCAAGGGAGCATTGTAGCATATCAAATAACAACTGTACTAATAACGACAGGGGCTTATACCTATCCTGTGCACGCAACAACACTATAACAAAGAACAACTGCGTTCAAAATAGTGGGTATGGCATCTACATCAAATGGGGCGGCAATAACAGTATTTTAAGCAACAACTGCACAAAGAACGAATATGGTATCTATACCGAGGAGTCCAAAGGCAACTTTATAACAAGCAACTACTGTGCCGTAAACGCCGAAGATGGTATTTCACTTGCGTATTCATCAAACGGTAACTGCATATCAGCTAATATTTGTTCCTTAAATAGCAGGTATGGCATTTATCCCTTTATGTCCGACCGTAACATCATAACCGGCAATAACTGTTCCTCAAATACTGTTTACGGCATCTGCCTATCGAATTCTGACTATAACACTATTTTAAATAACAACTGCATCTCAAATGACTATTACGGCATCTGTCCCTATAAATCTAATAATAACGTCATATACCTGAACAATTTCAGGGACAATCCCGAAAATGCTCATCCTCTCGCGTCCACAAACATCTGGAACTCAACGGTGAAAATGGGATATACCTACAACGGAACGTTATACGAGAACTACATAGGCAACTACTGGCATGACTATGCCGGCACAGATGCGGATAAAGACGGGTTACGAGATAAGCCGTATTGTATAGATACCGACTACGATTTCTATCCACTGGTAAACCCGTTTGAGGGTTACAATGCCCCGGCTGCGCTTCCGGTACACAACCAAAACCTCAGCAGGAACTACACCTCGATTCAGGTTGCAATAGATGACCCCGACACGAAAGACGGCGATACAATAACTGTGGATCAGGGATTATACAACGTGACGGTGAACGTAACCAAATCTTTAACTATTCGGTCCACCACAGGAAATACGACAGATACGATTGTTAAAGCAGCGAATTATAATTGCCCCGTCTTTAATGTTACTGCAGATTACGTGAATATAAGTGGGTTTACGGTAAAAGGAGCAAATAAGCATCAAGCAACGGGAATACAACTTAGAAATGCAAATTATTGCACAATTTCTGGTAACAACGTTTTAAATACTACCTTTGGGATTATACTTAATTCTTCTTGCTATAACCGCATCGCACATAATAGTAATGGTAGTATTAACCTTTTGGGGTCTTGTAACAACACCGTGACGGACAACAATGTTAGTAATATCCGGATTTCATGCTCTTATAATAACACATTAAGAAATAACGAGATGCACAGTTTTGGTGTGGACATCCAGGACAATACCAATATCGCCGAGTACATTAACTTCGTGGATACCAGCAACAAACTAAAAGGAAAGCCGGTGTATTACTGGATAGATGAGAAAGACAAAGAAGTGCCCGGCGATATGGGTTATGTGGCGTTGGTAAATTGTACAAATGTAACTGTGAAGGATGTAGCATTAGCAGGAAACGTTCACGGAATTGTGCTTGCTTACACGAAGGATTCAGAGATAGAAAACGTGACCACGTCAAAGAACAGTGATTTTGGGATCGGGTTGTTTTATTCTTCGAATAACACTATTTTTAATTGCAATACAACAACTGAATGCAGTGGTATTTACCTCCGTAATTCTACTTACAACACTGTAGCCAACAGTACCGCATCAAATAACGATTTCGGGATCTCCTTTTGCTATTCCGATAACAACACCGTTATTAATAACACATTTAACGCGAATAACATGAGTGGCATCAATTTACGATTTTTATCGAATGGCAATATGATCTACCTCAACGACTTCGTAAACAATACCGATAGCGTCTATTCTGAGAATTCAGTAAACATCTGGAACTCCAGCGAAGCTGTGACCTATATATACAACGGTAGCATATACACCAGCTACTTCGGCAATTACTGGGACGAATACAACGGGACAGATACAAACATGGATGGAATTGGCGACACGCCTTACCGTATAGATTCCGATGAGGATTTGTGTCCTTTGATGATCGAGTCAGATAAATATTGCTATATCCAGACAGGAAAAAGCTTTGATACGGGTCCCTGTTTATATCCCTATCCCAGTATCTCAGGCACGCACAACGGTACGATTACGCTAAATCAAACAATCACGGTGCAAAAGCTTTA
>JAPVWK010000035.1 GCA_028572065.1 Candidatus Methanophagales archaeon | reverse complement strand
GATGTAAATGGGAAGATATATACCGATTGGATACCGGCGATTCGATTATCATAGATTGAATAGACTTCAAATAGGGGATTTTTGCTTTCCCTATTTTTCTTTTTTATTTGTACCCACCCCCCCATTTTATCCCTTCTGTGCTAATCTTGTGCACTCTCGTGTTTCTTACAACTACGATTTATCTTCCCCTCAATCACCCCATCCGAATCCTCCATTGCTTGTGCCGTATCACCGAAATGCGTCTTCGCCTCCCTCATCTCAGCCATAACCGCATCCACATCACCCACCGCCACCAACTCCTGTAACCGCTTAGCACACGCCAAAAAAGTCGCGTGTACCGCACCCATCTCAAAATTAGTCTGCATCAGTGCGTATAGATGCGGGTCCTGATGCAATATCCTGCCGACGAAATCCGTTATAATCTCGTACATCGGACTCATGAACTTCCGCGACCGTTCAACATCAAACTCGAGCTCCTTTACTGTAACGCCAAACGCAATAAGAACAAAATGTGTCAACCCCATGATGACCGACATCACCTCGTCGTGCTCCTCAGCCGTCAATATCTCTATCTTCGCACCGTTACGTTCAAACATCTCGTATACACGCTCGTATAGCGTACCTTTCCTTACCGGCACGAATATAACCGTTTGACCCTGCATACTCTTCGCAGAAGGCCCGTATAGCGGATGTGTTCCTAATAGTTCCACACCCTCGTTTGTAACCCGGCACATCAACTCTACCGGCACTTTCTTAACAGACGTTATGTCCATCAACAACGACCCATCACGCACCTTCGGCCCCACACACTCGGTTACAGCCCCTGTCAAGTCTATGGGCACCGCTAAAAGTAGCACGTCTGTATCCACAATCCTTTCTGTTTGCGATTCGTCTGGCAGCCCGGAAATATCGGTATTCAAGAACTGCACACCTAGTTCTGCTGCTATCGCTTCAGTTTTGGCGCTTTTATCTACTATTTTAACTTCAGCACCGTTATCTCTGAAAAAAGCGGCAAACCATTGCCCCATACCACCGGCACCGCCTAATATCGTGACTCTCATCCGGCATTCACCATTATTCATTAATATTATCATGCTTAAATAGTCATTTCTGTAATAAATTGCAATTAATAAAATAATCTCGTGAAAATCTGCGTAATCTTGTGGTTACACTTTTCGGATTGACTATATTTTGCATTTACTTACGTCAATTGTACCGTGCCAAAAAGTTCTTCAGCTCTCGTATTACAAACTCGCCACCCGTTACTTTAACCTTTTCCGCTATCAATACATATTCCCCTTTCGATTCCGCTACTACACTGCCCCGGATCTTTATCGGCGTGCCAAACGAAATATCCGTTCTATTCGCGCCTGAATCCAGATATACCGCACCGGTACCATCGTCTAACACGCTTCTGTTTTTATGTTCCTCCGTCGAACTTGATACAATATCGCCTTCTACTATCACATCAAACGCACCGCAGCAACCGACAATATCTTTTATCGTCCTCTTCTTCGACTTTCTCAATTCGGCATAACCCGGAAAATCTATAGTCTGCTCCTGCAATTGCGTTTTTTTACCGATATACAGCGTGGGCAGTCCCTTCCACACCTTAACATAAGCGTTCTCTACCCGTACTACTTTATTCTTCACCATCTGCGCCTGCGACCACGCAACAAACGGAACTTTCGCGGTGTGATCGGCAATTACACCGGTAAGAACAACTTTTTGCTGGCCTTCTTTTGTCCTCATCGTTTTTGGCGAAACTTCCAGGACCCTACAAAGGGTGTTTATTCCGGATTCACCGGGTTTCAAGCATCTTAGTTCCCGGGTTCCACTATCCTGAGGCGCAAAACAGAAAAAGCCGTGTCTCTTATATTCTCGTTGCATTTTGTAGTCTTAAGTTATGTTTTGGAACGTGCAGTTACAACTTTAGCCACACGGTCCTGTATAAGTTTAAGCTTCTCAAGCATTTCTACTTGAGTCATAACTGGCAATGCACCTCTGGTCTTCAGCTCATTGATCCGTTTTGTAGCGTCTCCACCCGTGAAATCACGTGCCCCTGCACCATTAGCATCTAGCACAAGTACGGATTTGCACATTTCCAACGCCGCTTCTGCCGCTTCTAGGTTCCTCAAATTACCGTAACCCACCGGGATACCGCATAGCACAACGACATCCGCTTCGTCAATCAAATTCAAATGCGCCTGAAACGCATCATCCGAAATCGGTGAGAACGGTGCTTCGGTCACTATCGGAATGTTCAAGAGCTGTGCAACTTCATAATCGGTATCCAGCAGGTTCACCACACCCGCAGTCACTTTGTAGCCTTTCGCCGTGAGCACGTGCATTAACGCTGCGCCTTCGCCACCGCCACATATCAGATGAATCGTGGCTTTAGCCGCATTTGCACTTGCGCTGCCATTTAAATGCGATGGCACAGGAGACACGTAGCAGAGGTTAGTTAACGCATGTCGTTTTGCTATGACGTTCGCACCAAAAGCTTTCTTTATGTTAGCCGCAGTCAATACCTCTTCTTGTGTACCTGCAGCCGCGATTTGACCCTTGTGCAACAATGCTAAACGGTCGCAATACTGTGCGGCTAAATTGAGGTCGTGGATTACTGCTATTACTATCAAACCCTCCTGCGTGGTCAACCGCTTCAGAAGCTCCATTATCTCGATTTGATAATTTATGTCGAGATGAGAAGTAGGCTCATCCAGCAGTAAAACCCGGGGCTCTTGCGTTAACGCTCGCGCGATTATAACAAGCTGTCGCTCGCCACCGCTCAATTCCGTAATCGGTCTTTCTGACAGATGCCAGCAGTTAGTAAGCTCCATGCTCCGCTTCGCTATTGACAGGTCTTTATCGGTTTCCAGCTCCAGCCGACCAAGATGTGGATTCCGACCCATAAGCACGACATCCAGAGCAGAGAAGTCGAAATTAACAGCCGTATCCTGCGGTACAACAGCGAAATTACGTGAAAACTCCCGGTCTTTCATTTTCAATATGTCTCGGTCATCTAATAAAATCGTGCCTACTTTCGGTCTTAAGATACGGCTGATTGCTCGCAACAAAGTCGTCTTGCCCGAGCCGTTCGGACCGATGACACCTATAAGCTCGCCCTGTGCCGCATTAAAATCCACGCTCGTCAGTACTTTCACGAGTCCGTAGTACGCATCCACTTCTTTTATCTCTAAGGTCATTCTATGATAAAAGTTATATGTCCCATAAAAACAATCGTATTTGTATAGCAGGGATAAAAAACCACGAGATTGATACAAGATTTGTGGGTTAGCATGGATTTTTTAAAAACACAATAGTGTACTTAAGCAGGATCCAGAGTATTATCTTCTCATGAAAATCGGTGTGATCGGTGGTTAGCTAAACAAACACTTTTTAAACACCGGAAACGCTATACGCAACCCCACAAAAGCGAAAAAAAATCCGGATGGTCCCCAAGAAACCATCCGAAAAATCTACATACTTTAAAACGCTATGTTCCGGTATCATATAGCATCAATTCCAGCTCTATCTTTCTCAAGTCTTCATATGCACTTCGCAGATACTGGTTCGTTTCTTTCATGTCTGCGTTACCACCTCTAAACAGCCTATTCGCATCCCGGACGTTTCCGATTGCGCTGTTACCGTGGATGCCATACTTAGCAAAAACACGGCTATCACCAGTACTCCACTTACTCTTCGGATTATCAGCGTGGTCATCTTCTCTGTCGCGGCGGAAGCATATCGAGCAGCACCCGGTATTCACCCTCGTATTCGCCTTCGGTCATTGTCAGCTCGCCGTCACCTATCCAGATACCTTCGTGGCGCATAACCGTTATACTTATACTGCCCACGATTCTGTTAGTGTCTGCGTTCTCACGTAAGGGTCCCACGACATTGGCGTTAAATCTGCGATCGCCGTTTGTCTCCGTAACAGACAGGTTATCAAGCCGGTAGTGGTACTCACCAAGCCGCATATGTCCCCGGTAGAACGGATTGCCTTTCTCTACTTCTGCCCGTATGTCCTCAACACTCTTGTTCCCCCCGATAAGTGCTCTAATGTCTGACGGGTTGATGCGCCGTACCCGCAGGGCGTTTATCCTGAGCACATGAAAACCACCGTCTTCATTCAACGCGAACCCATGTCCTGTATGAACGACTATATTTAGTTCTTTCATTGCTCTGTGCAATTCGTCTCTCGCACCTCCTGACAATACCGCCTTCGCTAGGTTCTCTCTCTCGCTATCTTTTTGTTCCTGTTGTGCCACCGCAACACCCGTTACCGCGATACTCAGCAGCAATGCTGTCACCGCACCGATGCACAAAAACAATCTCATTTTTCGTTCCATATATTTTTACCTCCACTTTCTCCTCGTTCTGAACGATATAAAAAGCTAACACCGAACTAACCGTCCGAAAAACCGTTCAGAACGTTCAGTCACGTTCAGTTTTCGATAAGAACCATTCGGATAGTTCAATAATGTTCGTTCTGCCCCATTCTTTCTTTACTATTATCTTCCTTCTTTCGAGTGTACGCAGTATCCCGGTCAATGACGACTTAGGTATCTCCGTTTCGTATCTAAGGTCCGCCTGAGTCATTTCACCGTTGTGCTTGAGCAGCGCATTCACTATTGCGCGTTCCCTATCTGTTAGCGTCTCCATCACCCGCTCTATCTCGGGGGTGACCTCGATCTTTTCTTCTTTTACCTCCGCGGTATCTTCAAAGTGGTCCTTTCGCTTCATCCTCACGACGACAATGCCAAGTGCCAGAACCATAACCGCTAACGCAATGATAAGTAATAAGTATCCGAAGTCAGAATCCGTAGTACCCTCCTCGTGCACACCCGCGCTATCCTTGAGTGGCTGCTGGTACTCAATAAAGGTCATAGGATTTTCCACGTCATAGCCCTGAACATCTATGATTAACGAACCATTGGACGCCGACACGAAATATTGCATATCAGACGAGCAGTTGATTTCGCCCAGACGCACATCACAGGGCAGATAAAAAATGGTGTGATAATCTGTGTAATAATCACTGGTAGCGAAATGCAAAGCCCAGTTATCGCCTATCTTTCGTGTCAAACCGTTTGTAAGCGCATATAATTGGTTTATATCGGTTTCGTAGATATACTCCGAAGTATCTGATAAAAGTAGATTCTCAACGCCACCCTCATCAATGTAGCCAGTCACAAGTGCTTTGCCCGCTTCATCCACGTAGATTTCCAGCACGAGTTGGTTGAAATAAGTAGCGTTCGCAAGCTCATAGCTGTCGTAACCGCTGGTACCCACATCGGCAACTACTGTCGCTGTTGTGATTAAAATAGCGATAAAAAGCAGCAACAAGCAAGGGCTGAGTCTTTTGCCTCGGTGTTCAAACCACTTCGACTCCTTCAACATCGGGTCTTTTTGTAATCGGTAACCGTTTCAGCTCCTTCGGCACTTTCACCCTCAGCACATTCGTAGAACGTATGTGATAAACTGGATCACCGGTCATGGGATCGTACTCCGCGGTACGAATGACGCTACTGATTATCGTTTTAAACTTCAATGTCGTGCCATCTTCCAGCTTATATTCATTCCAATCCTCTTTTATCGTGTCAAAGTCAACATCCTCTGCTTCTACTTCTCCCCCTTTTGGTAATCGTACTTTCACTTTCTTCACCTTTCTTTTACTTCTTATCTTACCGTTAGATATAATAAACCTTTCTTTCAAAAAGGAAGCTTTACAAAAGTAATTAAACACTTAGATACAACGAATCAGCGCTCCTTCTCAAGTACCGTTATGTACCGGTCTAAACTCTTATGAACCCGGTACTTATGCTTCTCGAGAACACGGAAATTGCACCTGTGAAAAAGCGTTTGCAGCGATTGCGAACTAAAGACGATTACCATTCTTCCTCGGCTTTTAAGCACGCGATGTAGCTCATCCAGAGCATTCAGATATAACCGTTCCGGGAACAATGCCGATGAGTCCGCAAATGAACTGGATACTAGAGAAGATCGCCCATAAGGTAGGTCGGTTACAACGGTATCCACGCTGTTATCCCGTAAGGCGATTTTAGACGCATCCCCCACGATTAAATCACTGTTCAAGTGGTAAAACTCCAGGTTCCATGTAGCACCCCGTACCATCTTTTTCTGCACATCTATACCGATTAGTGACACATCCATCATACCTGCTTCTATCAATATCCCGCCAGTGCCGCAAAACGGATCAAGAAGAACGTCTTTTGCCTTTACACCGCTGAGGTTAACAAGAGCACGCGCAAACTTTGGCATTATGACTCCGGGTGAGAAGAACGGTCTTAAATGCGGCCTTCGCACCTCAAAGAGCTTCTTATCTCGGGAGTGCAAGAGCAAACAGAAAAGGCACGTTTGTTTTGTGAACAGCAGCGTAAACGTTTTAGATGGATTCGTCAGGTTCACTTCGTAACCTCTTCTTTTTAGTGCTCCGCCCGCTCGGCCTTCTAAACCGCGTTCTAAAGAAATGGGTTTCTTTCCCCTAACACGTACCGCAAATGTCTGCCCAGGTCCCATAAATCCGGTCATATCCGTAGTTCTGATTAGTTTAAGTATTTCCCGCTCTTCTGGCTTGCATACACCTATTATTTCGTGCATACCGTGCGTCATCCCCAATCGCGTTGATAGGATATTGCAAGCTGCAGTGGGAATATCTGCATCAATCACCAAAATTCCAGCGGAATCCGGTTCTTCCGTATAGGGTATCTTTAAGGCACGCAAGCATCCTGCAATTTCCGCTTTCGGCAGTGTTTCGTGCTCGCCTGAAAGTTCAAAAGCGAGTAGCATCTTGTATTAGTAATTGTATAGCAGAATTAAAAATAGATGAAGTACAAGTTTTTTAACTAAGGCGTTCTTAATTAAAATCATCAATTGAACTGGAGATGAATACGAAGATGGAGAAAGAGAAGGGAATAGAACTGGAAGACCTCAGGCATGGTACAGAGCTTTTGAAACGTGGGTTCGCTTCGATGCAGAAAGGTGGCGTAATAATGGACGTTACGAACGCGGATCAGGCAAGAATAGCAGAGGATGCAGGTGCTATTGCGGTTATGGCGTTGCACGCTGTTCCTGCTGATATACGAAAAGCAGGAGGAGTCGCAAGGATGGCAGACCCCGTGGTCATCTCCGATATTATTGGTGCTGTTACGATACCCGTAATGGCGAAATGTCGAATAGGGCATTTTTTAGAGGCTGAGATTCTGGAAGCGTTGGGCGTGGACATGGTGGACGAATCAGAAGTTCTAACGCCTGTGGATACGCATCACGTGGACAAACGGGAGTTTACTGTGCCTTTTGTGTGTGGTGCTCGCGAATTAGGTGAGGCGTTGCGGCGTATAGAGGAAGGTGCGGCAATGATAAGGACTAAGGGCGAAGCCGGTACTGGTGACGTGAAAGAAGCGGTTCGACATATGAAACTAATTATGGGCGAGATAAGGTCGTTGAAGGGCAAAAGCGAAGAGGAACTGAGAGACGTTGCAAAAGAGCTGAAAGTGTCGTTTGAACTAGTGCAGGAGACAGCGGAAAGGCAGCGGTTGTCGGTTGTTAATTTCGCAGCCGGTGGAGTAGCAACACCTGCAGATGCTGCACTCATGATGCGGCTCGGAGCAGACGGAGTCTTTGTCGGATCCGGTGTTTTCAAGTCGGGAGAGCCAGAAAAGATGGCTGCGGCTATTGTAGAAGCTGTGAACAACTATGATAACCCGAAGAAACTGGCTGAGGTTTCTAAAGGCTTAGGGGCTGCAATGAAGGGTATAGAAGTAAGTACTCTGGACGAAGCGGAGTTGTTGCAGGCACGAGGCTGGTAACAGTTTTTTTAGCGTGACTCGTGAGTTTTTACTGCGAAGTACCCAAAAAGGACTGTAGAACTGTTCGTTCATGCTAATGCCTATTTTTATCCCGTCTGTGCCTTCTTAAGGCACTATTTTTTAGGGGTATATTCTTAGATAGTCTTAACAGTTACTTATAAAGATGAAAGCAGTGATTTTAGCGGCGGGTGAGGGGAAGAGGATGCGACCCCTTACATACGAAAGACCAAAAGTGATGCTCCCAATAACTGGAAAGCCGATACTCGAGCATTTACTGGAAGAGGTGAAAAGAGCAGGAATTAACGAGTTCGTATTCGTTGTTGGATACCACGATGAGACCATCCGTGATTACTTTGGAAATGGTGCGGACCAGGACGTTAGTATTCAGTATGTAACGCAAAAAGCGCAGCTCGGTACGGCAGACGCGCTGATGAGAACAGAAAAGTTAGTAGAAGATAAATTCATCATGCTGAACGGGGACACGATTGTGAGTGCGGAGGATATTAAACAGGTTATAACAGGCGAACTCAGTCTGGGCGTTATTGAAGTACCAAATCCAGAAGAGTACGGCGTTGTTGAGACAGAAGGAGAGAAGATATTAAGAATACACGAGAAAATGAGTTCGCCACCGTCAAACCTGATAAACGCAGGTGTTTACTTATTAAACGCGAGTATATTTACCGCTCTGACAAAGACAGCAAAATCGAAGAGAGGTGAATTTGAACTCACGGATTCGTTACAGTTGCTGATAGACGAAGGCCAAAGCATCTACTGTAAGAGAATCGAGCGTTGGATAGATGTCAGCTACCCCTGGGATTTGCTGGCGGCAAACACGGCTTTAATGGATAAGATAAAACCAGCTAACAAGGGCGAACTAGAAGAAAACGTCCGGCTAAAAGGCAAAGTGTTGATTGGGGCAGGGACTACACTAAAATCCGGGACCTACATAGAAGGTCCCGTCGTAATAGGTGAAAACTGTGAAATCGGCCCTAATAGTTACATACGTCCAAACACGACTGTTGGTGATAATTGCCATATTGGAAATGCAGTTGAAATTAAAGCTTCGGTTATTATGGACAATACGAATATTCCGCACCTTAGCTATGTCGGTGATTCTGTCATTGGCAGCCGGTGCAATCTCGGTGCGGGAACGAATATAGCGAATTTACGGTTTGATAACGCACATGTTAGAGCAAAAGGGTTGGATACCGGGCGAAGGAAGTTCGGTGCAATCATAAGCGATGGCGTAAGGACCGGGATAAACGCAAGTATAGATGCGGGTTCGATAATAGGGAATGATACGCTTCTAGGTCCCGGTGCTTTCGCTTCGGGGCATATAGAAAAAAATGCGAGGATATTTTAAAATGGTATTTAAACAGGCGATAGTACTCGCTGCGGGAGAAGGCGAAAGGCTGAGGCCGTTTACAGCGTCAAAGCCAAAGGTAATGATACGAATAGGTGATAAGCCGGTTCTGCAATATGTCGTGGAAGCGCTGGAAAGAAACGGCATAAGAGAGCTAATCTTTGTCGTGGGCTACAAAAAAGAGAAGATAATGGATTATTTTGGCGATGGCAGAGATTTAGATGTGCAGATAGAGTACGTAGTTCAGGAACATCTGCTGGGGACGGGAGACGCACTGGATCAAGCGGCGGGTAAGGCGGCAGACCGATTTCTCGTATTGTCCGGTGATAACGTAATAGATGCCGCGACCATTGCGGATTCAGAACTTTTGAATGCGGCAGGAAATGCGGTATTGATAAAAGCACATGCTGATGTAAGCCGATATGGCGTTGTAACGCTAGATAACGGACTGGTTACGGCTATTACAGAAAAGCCGGAAGAAGAAATAAGTAATTTAGTCAATACCGGCATATACGCATTTGGGCAAGAGATATTTGAGTTCATGGGGGACGAACTAACTTCCGGATTAATAGGCATGGTAAATGCGGGAATTCCGGTTAGGGCATATACAACGCACGGCGAATGGCTGGATGCCGTCTATCCCTGGGACATTATTCGCTTGAACGATATAGTACTGAAAGCTGTGCCAGCAAAGATAGAAGGAAAGATAGAACGTGGCGTGATATTAGACGGTAAAGTCGCAATAGGCAAAAATTCGGTGATCAGGGCGAACTCGTATGTGAAAGGGCCAGTTATAATAGGCGAGAATTGCGAGATTGGGCCCAATAGCTGTATCTTTCCTTCCACGAGTATAGGAAACGACACGAATATAGGTGCATTTACAGAGATAAAAAACTCGGTGTTGATGGATATGGTACGAATCGGCTCGTTCTCGTCCATTCACGATTCTATATTCGATACGGGCTCGTATGCGGAAGGTGGATTCATAGCACGCAGCGAGGAGACAGATATAGAAATCGGTGGTGAGCATCACAAGGTAAGCGTTGGCGCGATGGTCGGCGAATATTGCGAGTTGGGCAACAACATAATTGCCAACTCCGGAACGATAATAGGGAATCATGCTGTGATAAAGTCAATGAAGGAGCTGAGCGGTAAGATACCGGATGGTAGCCTGGTGGTATAAAGTGTGATCAGGGTAAGTATTCTATTCGGCTAGTTAAAAGGCATAAAAAAATGTGTGGAATAGTAGGGTACGTGGGAGAACGCGAAGCACTACAAATTATTCTTAATTCGTTGCAACGTATTGAATACAGGGGATATGACTCTTGTGGCGTTTTAGTGCAGGATAGCAATGAGATGGAAATCCATGCGCATAAGAGCATGAAATCAATAGCACAATTGAAGAAGAACTTGTCGAAGTCTAAATACTCTGGCACTGTCGGTATTGGGCACACAAGATGGGCCACGCATGGCGTTCCTTCAAGACGGAATGCGCATCCTCATTTTGATAGCGACGGCGAGATAGCAGTTGTCCATAACGGTATAATCGAGAACTTCCAGGAGCTAAAAGAAGGACCTCTGTGCAACTGCATATTTAAATCTGATACCGATACAGAAGTGATACCGCATCTGATCCATCAAACGTTAAAAAAAAGTTTAATCAAAAACGCTACATTGAAAGACGCGGTGAGGGAATGTTTGCCGCATTTAAAGGGTTCCTATGCGCTAATCGTGGCGGCAAAAGGGTTCGATGGCTTAGTGGTAGCGAGGAAAGATTCACCGCTTATTATTGGCGTTGGAGACCGCGAAAATTTCATTGCCTCTGATGTACCGGCCGTGCTTGACCAGACGAACAGGGTAATTTATCTTGAGGAAGGGGACATAGCCGTAGTGAAGAAAGATTCGATATACATAGAAAATGATGCTGCCGAGGTAAAACGAGAAGAGATATTAATCCCCTGGACGATAGAAGATGCGGAAAAGGGCGGTTACGAACACTTCATGTTAAAAGAGATCCACGAAGAGCCAAAGGCGATAATAGATACGCTAAGAGGTTACTTATCGGAAGATGGTCTGAATTTGGGGCTGGAATTAGAGGTCAGCAGCATTTTGATGGTAGCCTGTGGCACGTCCTACTATTCCGCACTGTGCGGTAAATATATAATAGAACATCTAGCAAAAGTGCCTGTTCAGGTTGAACTAGCATCAGAGTTCAACTACTCGGATTTCGTGCTGAATAACATGATGGTAATGGCGATTACACAATCGGGCGAGACTGCGGATACGTTAATGGCATTGAAGAAAGCGAAACGGTTCGGGTGCAAAACCGTAGCGATAACAAATGTCGTGGGCAGCTCGGCAACGCGAATCGCGGATGATACGATATACGTCCGAGCAGGCCCGGAGATAGGTGTTGCCGCGACAAAAAGCTTTATCGTGCAACTCATAACGTCATATCTGCTGGGGCTTTCTCTTGCGAATATGCCGGGACGTGAACTTGAAGAACGCATCGCGGATTTGAAGCGAATGCCACAGCTTGCACAGCTTGTGATAGACGGAGAAGACGCGAATATACAGAAACAAGCCCGGTATCTGTCGGAATATGATAATGTGTTCTTCGTGGGTCGCGGTGTAAACCTGCCTATTGCTTTAGAAGGTGCGTTAAAGCTGAAAGAGATTTCGTATATACATGCCGAGGGCTATGCTGCGGGAGAGCTAAAACACGGCCCTTTTGCTCTGCTTACTAAGGATACACCTGTGATAGCCATTTTGACCCGGGATAACATATATGAGAAGACGTTGGTGAACGTGAAGGAGATAAAGGCACGAGGTGCACCGGTGATTGCAATTGCCGAAACGGGCGATGACGAGGTGGAGAAATATGTGGATAGAGTGATTAGGGTTCCCCGAACAAGTGCAATATTCTCGCCGATCCCCAATACAGTTGCGCTTCATTTGCTCGCTTACTGGACCGCAAAGGCACGGGGCTGTGAGATAGATAAGCCACGGAATCTGGCGAAGAGTGTGACTGTGGAGTGAGAATGATTATCATACCTACAAACTAATTAATCACTAAATGAGAATAGTCATAACAGGCGGCGCAGGATTCATAGGCTCAAATATTGCGGAAGTACTATCAAAGGATAATGCGAATGAAGTCATTGTTCTGGACGATTTATCCACGGGCAAACTGGCGAATACCAAAGATATGGCAATTAAGTTTGTTAATGGTAGCATCACGGATTTAGAGTTGTTGCAGACGATTTTCAAAGATGTGGATTACGTCTTGCACCAGGCGGCGATCCCTTCGGTACCCCGGAGTATAAATGAGCCGATTGCATCTAATAACGCGAATATAACTGGCACATTGAATGTTTTGGTTGCAGCAAGGGATCGTAACGTAAAGAAAGTGGTTTATGCTTCTTCGAGTTCCGTATATGGCGATACGCCGAAACTGCCAAAGAGGGAGGATATGACCCCAACTCCGTTGTCGCCTTA
This sequence comes from Candidatus Methanophagales archaeon, assembly GCA_028572065.1. Taxonomy (GTDB): domain Archaea; phylum Halobacteriota; class Syntropharchaeia; order Alkanophagales; family Methanospirareceae; genus QENJ01. Next base: position 5,215 of record JAPVWK010000035.1, on the reverse strand, counting down.
TGCGGTGACAAAACTTACGGGTGAGCACTATTGCAACGTCTTCAATGAAGTTTACGGGTTAAAAACAGTTGCGTTACGTTATTTCAATGTTTATGGGCCCAAGCAGGATCCTCACTCGGATTACGCTGCGGTTATACCCAAGTTTGTGAGTCGTGTTCTGCGAGACGAGCCACCGATGATCTATGGTGACGGTCAGCAGACAAGGGATTTTACCTTTGTTAAGGATGTCGTGACCGCGAATATCCGTGCAATGAATAGCGATGCCACGGGCGTGTTTAATATCGCGTCCGGCAACAGGATAACCATACAGGAACTTGCAGAACTCGTGATGAAGCTAATGGCTAAAGATCTGGGTGTAATCTTAGAGGAGCCAAGGAAAGGAGATGTACTGCATTCGTTAGCGGATGTATCCAAAGCAAAAGCAGGATTCGGCTACGAACCGGGTTACCGTTTAGAAACGGGCTTGGAAGAGACGGTAAAGTGGTTTTCGTGACCCGACTCCGGGAACATTGTTAAACAGCAAAACTTAGCCGTCACATTTTTCAGCCCAAAACATTCCGCAAATCGTTCAACACAATTCGTTCCTGAATAGCAACATCATGCACCACCTCCGAGTTCAAATCCGCGAGAGGGTAATAGTTCCCACCGGAATAGCGTGCTATATCCTGACAATAACCAAGCTGCATCTGTATAAACGATTTACTAACCTGTTCGGTATCTATCACAACCACATGTATATCTTTAGCCCGTGCCTGCACTGCAAGTGACAATAACTCCTGTTTGATGTCTTTATTGGCAGCCGAAGAAACATTTGCACGGCCGTCAGAAATCAGCAGCAGAATGGGTATCGCACTCTCATCTTTCCGTTTCTCAGTCATCAGCAGGTTCAGACCCGTCTCGAGACCTGCAGCTAACGGTGTTCTTCCGCCGGTTGGCAGTTCCAGCAGACTTTTGTATGCTAAATCTACGCTTGAACACAACGGCAGCAACACGTCTGTCCGGGTACCTTTAAACGCAACCATCCCGACCTTGTCCCTTTGTTGATACGAATCCAGTAATAACGAGAACACCGCACCCTTCGCGGATTCCATCCTTCGATTCGCACCCATAGAACCCGAAGCGTCCACAACAAACATCGTTGCTGTTGATACCTTGCCGACACGAACCTTCTCACGAATATCCCGCGTTTTTATGACCACCGCTAAATCAGAATCAGCTTTTCGGTCGTTCTGATAGGGCGCCGCTGCTCGTATAGTCGCATCGAGTGCAATATCCTTTATTCCACCTTTCGGGAAGCAATCCCGCACATACTTACCGTTATTGCGAAGAGAGAGCGTGGGTATTCGCCTGCCTGATACCTTCCTGCGATATATCCTGTCTTTTCGTTGCTTTTTACGTATTACTCCAGCATCAATCGGGTCGCCAACCACAAAAACTGATTCTTCTTCTGGCTCTGTTATATCGCTATCCTGCGTCTTTGGCGTTTCGTCATGATGATGCTCACTCTGCTCTTTATTCTCTTCCTTTGCTCGTTTTTGCTCATGCTCATGCTTATGCTTATGGTTCTCCTCTTCTTTCTGCTGCTTCTTTGGACTCTCAGACAGCATCTCATCGAGTTTTTCGGTATCCAAACTTGGAGGTTCAAATGGCGTTCTGCGCATTCTATGCGGGAGTGCTAATTCCATTGCCTCTTTTATGTCCTCGGAAGTGACTTCCGTCCTACCATCAAATGCGGCAATCGTTTTTGCCACTCGAATTATGACTATTTCCGCTCTATGCGTCCTTACGCCGAGTTTTATGCATGTATCTGCGGTCAGCCTAAGTAAGTCATCGCTGATCGTTACAGCACTAACTATCCGTTGAGCACGCTCGATTTTAGCGCACAACTCTTTTTGTTTTCCGTCAAACCGTTCCCGGAACGCTTGCGGGTCAGTTTCAAAGCTTTCCACTAGCTTCACTATTTCTACCCGCGTATCCACATCGTTTATACTTTCTACACTTGCTTGAAGACCAAATCTATCTAATAATTGCGGTCTGAGTTCGCCTTCCTCGGGGTTCATAGTACCAACCAGGATGAATTTAGCGGGATGAGAAACCGAGATACCTTCGCGTTCAACAACGTTTATCGCCATCGCAGCCGAATCTAAAATGACATCGGCAACATGGTCGTCCAGAAGATTTACCTCGTCTATGTATAGAATACCTCTGTTAGCCGCGGCTAATATCCCGGGCTCCAACGCTTTTATCCCTTCTTTAATCGCTTTTTCTACATCTATCGAGCCTACGACTCTATCCTCGGTCGCACCTAACGGAAGGTCCACGACCCACATCCTGCGTTTTGCTACTTCCAGGTTTTCGCCGGCCGCTTTATTCGCGTAGCAGAGGTCGCACATCTCCTTCTCGTCATAAGGGTTGCAATTAAACGTACAGCCGTTAACCACTTCGATCTCAGGCAGGAGTTCGGCAAGCGCACGAACGGCAGTGGATTTCGCTGTGCCTTTCTCGCCTCGAATTAGTACTCCGCCTATACGTGGGTTTATGGCATTCAAAATAAGCGCGTTCTTCATCTTCTCTTGCCCTACAATTGCTGTGAAGGGTAATAGTTCTCTTCTTATGTGATGTGTCATTTTCTCGGTTTCCCGTTTGCTAAACTAACTTTTGCTATGATATAATATATTATGTTAATTGGTGCTATTAAAACTTTTTCGGTGTTTTCGTGATAAAACTATTTTCTTAAAAAGTTTGATTCTGAATTTTTAAACCAATACTATTTAGGCGTCTGCGAAATGAAAAATGGTATGGGAAAAATACCCAGAAGGATATTAAGGACGGATGTTTCTGCCGAAACGAAATGGAATCAGCCCCAACCTCTCCACCTCCAAATGAGTTCGGGGGCATCCTCTTTGCTATTTCATCACTATTTTTTCATGTTACTTCAAACCCTCTTTTCCTCATTTTTATTTTCTTCTGTCGTCTCATGCAACCTCGCCAATTCCCACGCATCGTCTCAACTTTCGGTGTCACAATTCTCGCAAAACGCATTCTATTTCGTGCTCGGTTATATGCTGTCGCCACTCTTTCTCTTTTACTCTTTGCCTTCTGAAGCAAAAGTCATTATATTCAACGTTGCAGAATTTTCAGCAGCGATAGCACTTTCGACTCGTTCAACAAATAGAAGAAAGCAAGCCCTGGCTTCTAATTCCTTATACTGCCCTACCTTTGTTAAAAAACGGATTTGTTCATGCCCCAAATATTGTTCAGTTGAACGGTAGTTTTTCCATTGTTCTCTATAGTGAAAAACGCTTTCTAAGGAAACGAATATAACAACCATTAAGCTTACGACTGTGGTGGCATAATTATTAAAGGGAAAATCCAAATTAACCAAAACAGGAACAGTGGCACCACCAACCACTGATAAAGCCCGCATTCTGAGATATAACGATTTGCACTTGACTGATTTTCCATTATACCAAGATTGGTATTGTTTTACTCTTTCCTCGATATATCTATCGGGAGTCATGCTAGCTAACAATTCTTTTTCCATTTTAGCATCCCCATTAAATTAGCCCCATCCTCACCACACATGAATAAAATGCAGGGGCATCCCTGTAAATCCACTTAATATCTCTTTTTCTTTTCCACTCTTTCTCTAAGGGGCTCAAATGCATTTTTAATGTCAAGAGTTATTTCTTCTGGTACAGCTCTTTTCTCTCTTATTACTTTTTCGAGTTTTTCTTTATCTTCTTTTTTCATTTTTCACACCTCATTTAATCTTTTTAATTATATCCTCAACGGTCATATTTTGTTTTTCTGTTATCTCTTCTACGGCATCTGAATAACCTTTGTAATATGCGTTACTAGTCTTTTTTGTCAATATTTCATCCATGTATTTCAGTTCTTCATCATCCTCTTTATCACGTACCTTCCTTCTTTCCTCGCTATCCTTTTTAATTCCAAAGATGCCGATGAAACCTGTCCAGCCCGCACCAAACGCAATTGCTTCGACCATACTATTAGCTAAAACAGCCGCTATTACACCCCCAATAAGAAGGTATAGTGTTATCCCCAAATTTCTAATAAATCTTCTTTCCGTATCTAACCTATTTTCATATCGGGTTATTATATCCTCCCACTTTCTCCTAGTATCGACTTCTCTAGGATCTTTTATTTCATTTGCTATTTTTCTATTAGACGCTATTTGATTTTCTATTTCCAATATACGTGCACTCTTTCCTAGTAATTTTTCCCATTCACCAAGATAAACCATTATCGCAGCGCCAACAACTCCCAGAAGAGCAAAAAGCACACCCATTAAAATATTGTCTGGCCACCATACCGGCATTGCCACCATACCAGTAGTGTTTACATTCATTTTATCCTCCTACCCCTCAAACCTCTCCATACCCAATTGAAATCAGGTGCATCCTGTCCAGATAGCTCACCCGATTGCATAAGTTTATCATTTAGATACATTATTAAGTCTCATCTCTTTTAAATCTTTTTAGTTCCACTTTACCATCTTTTATCTCTATATATGTATTTTGATCGCTAACATCTACTTCCTTTAGCCAAGAACCTGCGTTCACAGCTACATCTTCGTTGAAAGGTTCATGCGTATGACCAAATACCAATATATCCTCCTCGGACACTCCTAAAAAAAGGTCTCTAACTTCTGATAAGGCTAGCCGCTTGACATTAGGCGATTCATCTTTTCTTTTCCCTGGTGGTTTGCGTAATCTCTTTCTCTGTGCTACCCTTTCGTACTTATTATACATCCAACTTGCTAAACGCCCCGAATATTTCTCAAGAGCACACAATTTTTCACTAATTATTTCATATTCATCTATTCTCAATGGTTCATATTTTGCAATCACTGCCAATTGGTATCCGTGAATAAAATAAAATTTATGTCCTCCTTCTTCTAATCTGACGTACTTTTTCACATCAAAGGGATAATACTGCGGATACATTTCCTTTAATTTGAGGATGTAATAATCATGATTGCCGACAATATAATGCAAATTTACTTTCCCCGCCAAGATCTTAAGTTTCGACAAGATACTTTGGTAGTTAAGGGTTGGGTTTGGAATAAAGGTGGGACACTCAGCCAGACCCTACTCATATTAGATTATGTTTAATCATATATAACATTTTTGATTATAAACTCCATTGTTTTGATCTCTTTCAAAGACCCATCATCCAGTTCAATATTAAT
>JAPVWK010000034.1 GCA_028572065.1 Candidatus Methanophagales archaeon | reverse complement strand
CTGACACTATCATCGTTGATAACAACTTCGATTATTACTTTCCGTTCAGCCATGTACAATTAAACAGGTTATGTTTTTATTAAGGAGTATTACAAATCGTCTAAGAATGAATATTGTGCCCTAGTAAAAACTGGTCCCAAAAATTTACTTACCTCCAATCGAGACGATTGACACCTTCGAGACTCGCTTTGAAGAGCATCAGAGAAAGGTGTCTGAATTTCAATCAAAAATTTACGAGTTAGAGGACGATCTTTTGGAGATTGGAGGACAGGTCACAGAACTGCAACTGGAACAGGATGTTCCCACCGAGGAGGATCTTGAGAAGGCAAGACAACATCGGGAAGATGGATGGGGGCTCATTCGCTGTGCCTTGGATGGGTGCAAAGAAACCGATGAAACGGTAGAAAGTTTCGTTAAGTCTTTTCAACCTGAAGATACGCTGGCGGGCGCTTACGAACTCAGTGTTCAAAAGGCTGATGAACTTGTGGATCGGCTGAGGCGCGAGGCAGATCGTGTGGCAAGAAAAGCAAAACACATTGCGGATTCCGAGACAAAGAAGAACAAGTTAGAGCAGTGGAAGAATCGACTTGGAGAAGTCGAAAAAGAACTTGCAGAGATCCGAGATGTCTGGGAGGAACTCTGGGAAGAAACCGGGATGTCTCCAGGATCACCGAAGGAGATGCGAGCCTGGACCCATGATCAGAGGGTCATTGTGGATAAGTTCTCAGAGATTCGTGGACGGATAGCCAAGGCGGATGGATTGAACAAAAGCATCCTAATGCATCGCGATAAGTTGAACCAATGCCTCGACTCCCTCTCAGAGCCACCGGATGAGGATGGGGGGACCTTAACGGATCTGATCAGGAGAGGAAAAAAGATTATTGAGGAGCAAGAAAAGCACATAAACGAAAGAAAACAGTCCATCAGGGATACGAGACGACTGGAAGAAGAATTAAATGAGGTCAAATCCCAGGTTGAACAGATTGAAGATGAACTCTCTCAACGGCAGAAGCAATGGGCGGATGCGATCCAGCCACTGGGTCTTGAGGTGGATTCGTGCCCTGCACAAGCCAATGCTGTAATGGAGGATCTCCAGAGGATTTTTGACAAATTAAAAGATGCTAAAAGTTTCCATGAGCGTATAAAAGGTATTGAGAGTGATGCAGAAGACTTCACCAACAGGGTGTTCAATCTTGCAGAACATGTGGCTCAGGATTTAAAAGAACTCCCTCTTGAACAGGCTGCCACGGAGCTCAACGCAAGACTGACCAGTTCAAAAACCGCCAGATCAGAGCTTCAAACTTTGGAAAAACAGCAAAATCGGGAAGTGAAAAAGTCCGGAGATGCAGGACGTAGTATATCCGAGATAAAGTCCGAACTGGACGACATGTGCGAAGAGGCTGGTTGTTCAAGGTATGAGGAACTCCCTGAGGTAGAGGCACGCTCATCAAAGCGCCGAGAGATCGAGGTAAAGTTGGAAGATATGGATGAACAGTTACTCAGGCTGAGCGCCGGTGCTACTGTTGAAGATTTTGTCCAAGATGCCAGGGGGGTTGATCCTGATCGGATCGAGCCGCAGGTGATTAATCTGAGCGAAAAAATCAATGCGCGGGAAAAAGAAAAATCTCCCCTCAACCAGACCATCGGTGAAGAAAGAACTAAGCTTAACATGATGGATGGAAATGCAAGAGCCGTAGAGCTTGCCGAAGACGCTCAAACGATTCTGGCTAAGCTTGAGACTGACGTTGAACGGTATGCCCACCTCAGGCTTGCATCAACCGTCTTGGCTCGGACAATTGAAAGATATCGTGAAAAACACCAGGGACCAATTCTCAAGAGAACGAAGGAGCTTTTCGCGCACCTGACACTCAACTCCTTTGAAGGAGTTAGGGCAGACTTTGACGATCATGACAATCCTGTGCTTGTAGGGGTTAGGAGGGAGGGTGAAGAGGTTAGAGTGGAAGGTATGAGTGATGGGACGACCGATCAGCTCTATCTTGCTCCCCGACTGGCAAGCCTGGAAACATATCTGAAAAATAATGAACCAATGCCGTTCATCGTGGATGACATCCTGATAAGGTTTGATGACAAGCGGGCAACAGCTGCTTTGCAGGTCCTTGCGGAGCTATCCACAAAGACACAGGTCATCTTCTTTACTCATCACCAACGCCTTGTGGAACTGGCAGAAACGAATATCGATTCTTCGATCCTGTTTAAACACTCTCTTTAGCAGATGATCCCCTCAGTTTTGATTATATTTATCAACCAATGCTGAAGTACTAGCCATTTGGCACTATTTTATTCCAGGGCGGCAGTGTGCCCCGTATTTTAATCCGCCGAATGGCAAAAAAAAAAAAAAAATCGCCTGTGCGGTTTACCAGTCAAACTTTCCTTCACAAAGAAAGTTTAATCAAAGAACTTGGTTTTATGATAAAACTTTTCTGAAGAGCCGGAAGCGGTCTTCAGCCCGAAGCGAACCCGATGTGTTAAACGACAACCCACCCGCCACATGATGAAGTTCGACACAAACCTTTCGTCTCAACAAATCTTATCCAACACCTTTTAATATACAAACCCCTATCGCGTTTTATGCCAAACAAGAAGATTCATGACAAATGGTCCGCGAAGATGGAGCTGACAAGCGAAGTATCGAACCTCGTGAACCATTTGAGCGACTTCCCGGACCAAAGCCCGGAGTTTATAGCTTTCTGCGAGCAAGACGGTGTAGAACTGTTATTACAATTGCTAAAAGTACGTGAGTTCAAATTGATAATGAAAATCCCCAAATACCTTCAGATAGAATTTTTACGCCGTAAAGGTAGCGAATACGTAAAAGCATGGTACTTGCACTACGTGCTGGACTATATAAAAATGGCGCCGGCATTGACCCCGGAAGATGTAATAAACCGTACAGAAACCAAATTTGGAACCTGCGTGGAGTTAGAAACAGTCAGAGATTTTGTGCAGGCGAATGCAGAAGAGATATTACAAGATTGTAGATAGGACTTAAGGCGAATACCACGGTATTTAAATAAATTCAGCACTTAAATAACTCTAACACCTAAGGGAGGAGGACTCGCTAAATTTTACACGGTAATGATAGACAAGAAAGAAGAGCTAAATCGGATATGTAAAGCGGTTATAGAACGGATAAAACCGAAAGATACGGAAAGAGAGAATGTAAAAGCGATAACGAACTCTATAACCACGAATATAAATACAAAAGCGTTAGAATTGGGTATAACGGCTAATGCGATCTCCGTAGGGTCCACAGCAAGAAATACGTGGGTGAGTGGCGAGGCAGACATAGATATATTCATCATGTTTCCTGTGGATATGTCAGAAGAGGATTTGAAAGAGAAAGGTCTTACGCTTGCAAAAAGTGTTTCCGAGCGTTATGAAGAGCGTTATGCCTCGCATCCTTATATCCATGCTTACTTTTACGCGGCGGGAACGGAGCACGAGATGGACATAGTACCTTGTTTTGCGGTAAAAGAAGCAGCCTTGTTGAAATCAGCAGTGGACAGGACCCCATTTCATACAGAATACGTGGTGCAGCACATATCCGGGCTTGAAGACGAAGTATTACTGCTAAAGCAATTCATGAAATGTCTGGGTATTTATGGATCAGAGCAGCGCCGAAAAGGCTTCTCCGGCTATCTCTGCGAGTTACTCATCCTGAAATATGGCTCGTTCGTGGAGCTATTGACAAACGCATCGCGGTGGCAATACGGTGTGAGAATAGATCTCAATGATCATGGTAAATACCGCGGTGTGGAACCGCTTATTGTTATAGACCCCGTGGACCCGAAACGTAATGTGGCGGCGGCTGTGTCTCTGTACTCTTTCTGCAAGCTGATAGATACAGCGCGGGAGTTCCTGGCACAGCCAGACCGAAAATTCTTTATGCCACGCGAGGGAAAGCCGATGTCCGATGCGGAAATACGTGAACTCGTGAAAGCACGCGGTACCGAATTCGTAACTGTCATGTTTGATGCACCGGACGTGGTAGAAGACTTATTATTTCCTCAATTACGGAAAGCAGAAGCGTCAATCCTAAATTTGATAGAACGGAATGAGTTTCGGGTTTACCGGAGTGACGTTACCGTAGAAGGCGGAAAAGCGATTCTGGTATTCGAGTTTCTCGTCTGGCAACTCCCGAAATTGAAGCAGCATATGGGGCCACCGGTTACTTCGGAAGCACATGCCGCGAAGTTCAAAATTAAACATTCGCCGCCGTACCTAATTGAGAACGGTAAGTATGCTGTGGAAGTAGAACGGAAATACACCGATGTGGTCAGCTTGCTTGAGCACGAGCTGAATTCTTGCAGTTTGGGTAAAGATGTATCAGAATCAGTAGAAACGGGGTATGAAGTTTTGAAGACCGAAGAGATACGAGGAGGTCTTGGCTACTTTTTCAGCACGTATTTCGGTGTACCTGTATAGCGAATACGGAAGAAACAAGCACAAAGGTTAAAAACTATGTTGACGTTATAAACAAATTGAGCAGCATATAAGGGATGATGAAGATGCCGGAGCGAAAAAAGAAGCGAATAATCGAGGATACCGATGCGTGGATGGCGGCGGATTTTGATTATATAGATATGGTTTCAACCAATAGAATGCCGCTATTAAGGGGACCGATAGTGGGAGAAGAGAAGATCGAATGGTTAGAGGGAATCGTAGAAGAGTGCCCGGAATATTACCCCGCATTGTTTGATTTGGCGTCAGAAAATATAAAGAACGGGAATGATGAAGCGGGTAAGAGATGCACAGAAAGGGGTTTGCAATCACTAAGGGCACATTTTTCACGGAATGATTTAATAGACGCATATCACAAAACAGGCGAGTTCCTGGAATATTACCTTCGTTTTGAACTCGCATTGGAATATTACAACCAACTGCTGAAAATCACGAAAGCTAAGGAGAAACAGTCTGTGTATGACAGCATAGCCCTTTGTTACGCCTGTTTGAACGATATAGACAAAGCAATTGAGTATCAAAGGAGAGCCATCGAATCGAACGAAAACTGTAAATTCTACAAGTTTCTCAGCAAGCACAAGTTGGTGGAGAAAGCAGAATTCAAAGAACTTGAAAAGGAAATGAAGAATTTGAAACCAGAACTGATGGAAAAGATGTTGCGATATAATGAAGTTCGGCACAATGACGATTACACGGAGGAGGAAAAAGAGAATGTCCGTGAAGAACTTTTCGAGGGCGATCATGCCTGGCCGATTTTATAAAAAACTGGGCGTTTTTTTGTATAACCCTTTTCTCTCGTTATCTTTATTTTCAATTTTTTGCAGTTTTAGTATATCCGCTCAAACAATCGGTCAATTATCCGTTCGGTGACATCAATACCGCAAGCGAGTTTTATACCTTTCCCCGACGGTGTTGCATTTACTTCGAGCAAAACTAAACCGTCTTTGCTTTCTATCAGGTCAACACCCGCGAAATCCGCACCTACTGCTTTTGTAGCACGTATTGCGAGCTGTTCTATTTCATCCGTTAATTCGCATTTGTGTGGTGTGCCGCCCTGACTCAAGTTGCTGATGAAAGAGCCCTGCTGCGAAACACGGTAGATAGCGCCCAATGCGTCTCCGCCAACTACAAATACTCTTATGTCTCGGCCAGGGTTTGGTACGAACTCCTGCAAATAAAGTACGCCTCGAGCTTTTAGTAACGTTGCGAGTTTCTGTTTTAAATCAGGTTGAGAAGTTTCAAGTTTGTATATTCCTTTGCCTTGGCTGCCGAAAATAGGTTTTGCTATTGCGGTTTCAAAATCGGTGAGTGTATTCATGGCTACTTCTGATTCGGATGTGACTACGGTGCGTGGAATGGGTAGGTGTGCCTGTTTGAATAGGTAAAAGGAGTAAAACTTGTTTGCTGCGTTCTGGATTGCGGTGGACGAGTTCAAAACCGGGATGGTCGTGTGTTCAAAATGCCGAAGCAGGTCGAACTTAAACGAGATTTGTTCCAGGGAGAAGCTGATGCCCACGTCTCGGACGATGATAGCGTTGAGGTTAAAATCGTTTAAATCGGCATTAAAGATAGAAGAATCAGAAGTGGAGATGGTTGCGGTTAAAGTTAAGAGCGTGATCGGTATGGCGTTCGCGTCTCGTTTACGGATGTTCTTTAGGAAGGTGCATGCTGTCCAGTCATCCGGATTGGTTAGGACTATGCCTATGTTTGCTTTTTTCACGTTTTGGTTTTGGTTGTGCATTTTGGGTTTTGCTATTGTTATAAAAGCACTGGAAAATGGGTACGCTTAAGTTACTGAATGCCAAATTATATCAAACCAGTTACTCAATAAATCTGGCTGATACCCGATTACCATCTGTATGACTATCAAAATCACCATAACAATTGTAAGAGCAACAATCCATTTCGTCAAAGTCTTAACACTTTTGCTAAGTATCAAATTTTCTTCTGTAAGAGCCTCCATCCTTTTCTGAAGGTTGATATTCAGTAGATTGTGTATGTAAGATGTTAATGTTTTTTGTTCTTCTTCAATTTTACTTATTTTCTTCAACAGTTCCTCCTTTTTATGTTGCGAGCCTTCGATAACATTTAAGAGCACACCTTTTTTCGGATTCCCGCCTCGTATATAATCCTCTATAGATTCCTTTTCTGCATTTAATGGGTGGAAAAAGGGCTCTTCTAGGGGGTCATTATTAAAATCTCTACTCAATAAATACTCAAATGAGAATTTTATAGGATTATCTAACTCCTCACATTCGTTCCTTAAATCAAACGATTCGCCAATGAACGCTGACCTAAGTCTTGCTATTTCTTTTTGTAAGCCGCTTATCTCTTTTACATTACCCTTACTATCTTCTTCTTCCAAATCAAATTTATCTGATAGCTCTTTTATTTTGCTTGATAATGAAATATTTTTTTGTTCCAAATCTTTGGTTCTTTCTAATCTGTAAGTAAATAGGATATTAGAAAATAAGATCCACGATATGGTATCTATTATCCAATACTCTGGTGAAGTTGCTTTAAAGCTCCTTTCCGTATCTTCATCCCACGAACTGGGGGTTTCACCCCTTTCTATGGGCCTGATATTCAATATCGAAAAACCCCGATCACGAGGAATTAACAATCCTTGTTGTCCTCCACCTATTTGCTCTATAAAGTAACGCCTATCAATTATAGAACCCCAGCGGTAGGCAAACCATCCAAGACCACCTCGTGTGTAGTCGGTCTCTTTAAGGATTTCCATCAGATTTTCCGATGATAAAGCGTCAAGTTCTCCAATATAAAGGTAAGGATACAACCTTCGTTTTTCATACTCTTGCTTGTGGAGTATATTATCCCTTATAAATGGAGATAGATAATTCTCAAGTTCTTTATGTGCCTCTTCAAATGTTTTGGGCGTTGATACTGTGTTCTCTCTATCTATTCTTTCCGAAAACTCTTCTTTTGCCTTTTGTAAATATTTTCTTTTTAATCTGCCTTTGCAGATAACTTCACACCAACTTGGAATGTGATTGACTATTCTAATTTCAAGGGACTCAAATTTCTCTGGCAATGCTTTTTTAAGCGTATCAATCTTATCATAATATCTCACTCTCTTACCTAATCTTGAATCAGGAGAACTACGAGATGAGGACTCCATTGGGGATAATCCTATCTCAATCGGCTTATATTCACCATACAACTCTTTTAATTCTTTTGATAACTCATCCTTTTTACCTTCTTCCACATAGTTTATCAGTACAATATCAAAGTTTTTTAGATTTAAAGTTTTATTATTGCCTATCATGCTCTTGTTTTTTCATAAAATTAACCCTAAATTTGGATATGAAGTTACCCACATATCAATATTACTTTTGTTTATACGTTCCTAAAGCCGGTTTTTCTCAACCTCCATTTTATGATTTCTCTTGGTTAACCTGTCTCACCTCTCATTTTTATATTTCGTTTGATACTCACAGATTGCGGAAAACGCTTCTCGAATTGCCTCCTTTGAATCAAGGCTAATGTATTTCATACCTTCAAGTAATCCTAAAGATACCCCCTTCACTACTATTGGAATTATTCTTATACCTGCATTACTTGCAACCCCTATCTCCTGATTAACCCAAACAGACTTTTCGGCATTCTTTGTTAAGAATACAACGAAACAATCACTTTCTTTTATCTCCTCCTTGATTCTCTCCGGTAACCGTTCACCAACTTCAAAATTGCATACATCTAAAATCACATCCATTTCAGGAATAAATACTAATAGATCGCGTAGTTCACAGGCAATAACTGTATCTTCAGAGCTATGGCTGATGAAAACCTTAAATCTTTGTTCTATCGCTTTTTTAGGGTTCGGCTTCCTCAACTTTTCAGCAAAGGCATTCATATCAAAATCCCCATTCATTTTTAGCTTCACTATACTATCATTAGATTGTACACTATAAAATCACTTTTCCAACTCAGACTCACTGACTAAATTAGAACCTATTCACAATTTCACTTTCTTTTTGTTATTTTGTGACCGTGTTCTTTTTATTATTTCCTTAAATAAGTATTCAAATTGTAGAAAAAGTTCTCTTTTTTGTAACTCGCTTCTTCTATAGGTGGTGATAGGATACAGACCTATCCAATGAAACACTATGGAATCACCAAAAAATTGATCTATAAGTTCGATTGGAATATATTTTCCCTTCAGTATTCCTAATTTCTCAAAGAAATTACATATTTTATCTAACGGATTGTTTTCTGAAAATTTTTCCATATAATCGTGCAAGATTTTTTCTGAGATTTCTTCGGGTATCTTGATCTCATCCTTGCCTTTATATATACACTCTTTTTTGCACTCATCGATAAAGGAGAGGTCGTCGAGATATTCACGGAATTCCACGACTGTTCTGTCTTTATTTAGGTCTTCAAAATTATCAAAAAGGTGGATAAATAACTCAGCATGTCTGCTACGTTTTAATTCTCTTATTTGCTGACACGTAATGATAAATCCCATAATAATTGCCACAGCAGTTACCCAAGCTGCTATAGCCGAAACAATACCCCAATTGTTATTCCACCAAGTCATGCTTAAAACGAATTCCAAAATATCCATTTCTACCTTCTTCGGCTGAGCAGATATGACACTTCCTATTTTTGTATAAAGTAATTATTATCAATTCTTTCGTTTTTTTTACTAGCCAAAACTATCCAGGATTTCGCTTTTCTTACTATGTTCGCTATTTTAAGGAAAGATGTGTTTGGCATATAAATATTTACGCACATAATAACTCACACAAATCCCCTTTTTTCTTTACGTCTCATTCATATCAATAACGAATAAACCTTATTTACACCCCCCCCCGACGCCTCATCTAATAAGAACAACCTAACAATCAAAAGCACTGCCTTACCCCGACCACACCAAGTTCAACTACTTCAAATACCGTCCATACTCCTTCACGTATCGCCGGAATAACCATTGAACAAAGAGGTTATCCTCTTTCTTCATCTGTGCTCGCTCCAACGCATTATAGTAACCCGTTCTATTCACATAATGAATGTTAAGCAACGGAAACTCGTACTGATGCAATACAAAGTTCATCATCAACCTGCTTAGCCTACCATTGCCGTCTGTAAACAGGTGAATAGTCACGAATTTAATATGTACCAGTGCAGCCAGTTCAACAGGATGTCTTTTGTCTTTGTTTTTGTTATACCACTTGAAGAATTCACTGAGCAAAGGATAAATTTCAGCAGGAAAAGGCGGCATGAACTTGCTGCCTGCGATAGCAACTTGATGTTGTCTAATTATACCTGCGATGTCTGATTTGGTGTTCTCGAACAACCTTTTATGCCAGTACAAAACTATATCTCAACGAAAAAATCCGTTTTCAACTCGTCAATGTTCTCTGGCACTTTTTTACCCAGGTATCGCTCTTTTTTCCGTATTTTACCGTTATGTCTGAACGTGTGTTCAAGATAGTAATATGTCTGTTGTCCTATCAGTTTCTTCTTTACTGTTGCCATACTTATTTATTACCCCTACATATTTATATGTTTTCGGTTTTGTGTAAACTGTAGGGGTACATAGTAGTCATACTAAACTATCCCTAAAGAAATCTGTTCGTGTGAGAAGCTGATGCCAACGTTGCGGACTAGGATAGCGTCTGGATTTAAGACTTTTGAATCTGTGTCGAGAATAGCAGAATCGGAGGAGGTGATAGAAGCGGTTAAAGTCGAGAGCGCGACAGGCAGAGCGTTCGCGTCTCGTTTGCGGATGTTCGTCAGGAATGCACTTGCTGTCCAGTCGCTCGGGTCGGTTAGGACTACGACTATGTTTGCGGCTTTTACGTTTTTGTTCTGCATTTTAGATTTTTATACCTGTTCTCTCAAGTTAAATCACTAACGGTCCTATAGCAAGAAAATATCTGGAGGGGTAACGACAGGAAGACTAAATTGTAGGACACTGATTAACGCAGATTGACACAGATGAAAAGAGCAATGCCGTTAAAAATAACCCACCTGCCCAAAAGAAAGATAAAATCAGTGCAAATCCGTATCTTAAATAGAAGAGAGCTATATTATAGACAATGAAAAAAGGATTTTCCTACACGGTTGAGGACGAGAAGATAATCGAATATATGAAACTTTCCACGGAAGACAAATTAAGATGGCTTGAGGACATCAACGAATTCACGGACATGGTTTTAAATGACAAAGAGAAAGCACTAAGAGCAAAATTACGATGCGGCGAAATATGAGCGATTACAAAAACAAATCCCTGTTTCAAAACATCACAGTACTAAAACTTCCGCGCATCAATTGCGATTTTTTTAGGTGAATATAGAAATAGCCTTATCTTGAATCAAACCGTTTTAATAGTACTGTTTATGATGAACTTTTCAGGCTCGCTATCTGATGCAGACAGGGAAAAGGCAGACTATGAAATATTCGGCGTACCTTCGGACAGAAATGCAGTCAAGAAAGGCGCGCGAGAAGGTCCGGGTGCAATAAGGAAAGCATCGCATCGGCTTGAAACTTTTTTGTGGCACGCTAAGCTAGAACTATCGGATTTACGGTATTACGACTGCGGAGACGTGAATATAGATTCCGTACAGCATCTTGAATTTAACACCCGGAAGAAGATATTTATCGGTGGTGACCATTCTATATCCTTTCCGCTATTCAAACAGTTCTTCGATAGAAACGAGGTCGAGCAGGTGATAGTGATAGATGCGCATGCGGATTTACGGGGTTCGTATAAGAACAATACCTATTCTAACGCATGTGTAATGCGAAGGATCGCGGAACTGGCCGGATTTGATAACGTGATAGAAATAGGCGTCCGGTCTTCTTCTGCGGAGGAATACGAGTTCATGAAAGACAGTATAAGGATTTACGATGCTGAGATGCTGCAA
The DNA here is from genome assembly GCA_028572065.1 of Candidatus Methanophagales archaeon. Lineage (GTDB taxonomy): Archaea > Halobacteriota > Syntropharchaeia > Alkanophagales > Methanospirareceae > QENJ01. Next base: position 7,040 of record JAPVWK010000034.1, on the reverse strand, counting down.
GAAGAAGGTGTAGAATGTATATTGGAAGAACTAAAGAACGGGAAGACCTATCTATCTATTGATATTGACGTGCTTGACCCCGGTATAGCACCGGGAGTAGAACATCCGGAACCGTGCGGGTTGACGCTCGAAAGTTTGAGTGCTGTGGTAAGAATGATACTGGCAAATGAAGAGGTAGTGGTAACGGACGTGACAGAGGTGAATCCGAGATTAGACTCTGTTAACGGGATTACAAGCATTAACGCTGCAAGAGTGGTATTTGAGATACTAGCAGGCTATGCAGGTTGTACCGATATTTTGCCCATGAAGTGAACCTTTTGTTAAGCCGGTCATGCAGGCATAAATAATCTATCTGAAAGATTTACTGGACTCTTAGAACTTTCGCACCCTTTTCTGAGACAATATTTGTGTTTGTATAGCAAGGGTAGAAAACCACGAGATTTCACGAGATTAGCACAAGATTTTTGGGTTAACAGGGAATAAAAAACCAATAGTGTAACTTAAGCCGGATCCAGAGTAATGTCTTCTCGTGAAAATCTGTGTAATCTGTGGTTAGCTAAACAAACACGTTTTTTGTACACTACTGACATCACTGCCAACAGTCCCGAAATTGATTGTGCTTGAAGGCGATACAGAAAGTTTTGCTATGTATGTCACCGTTACTGTGATTCTGACCGTCTTGCCATCCGCTGTTACATAGAGATAATGTTCTCCTTCTTGCGTATCTGATCGTGCATTAATATCTACATAGCGTGAATCTCCGGAAGCAAGCTCAAAACGAGTAGAGCCTGGTGTGACTTCTGTATCACTACTCGTTATAGACACTCGGGTGCTATTTTCCCCACGATTTGTTAATCTTATCTGCTCGGTATATGAACTGCCATAAGGCTCATCGAACAATATATCTATCCGATCTGGAGTTACTTCGATAGACCCTGACGCACTTGCACCCTCTAATCGTATCGCAGGTATCCAATCGGTGTATGTTTTCCCATTTGCATCTGTAAACTGTGTGCAATTTATGGTACCATGTGCAGTTGGCAGACTTTGTTCATGTATGATCTGAGGATATGAACCGGTACTAATTTCGTAGTTGTAGGTGGTGTTTGCTTGCAATGTAAACGACGGCACAAATATGATGCTGTGGTAATCGCCGATGTATCCGTTCCACGTTTTAGTTACATCTAAATCCGGGCCATAGAACCGCACGTATTCCGTGTGCCCACCAGTGCCTGCGCAGGGATATGTGTACAGTTTGGCTACGTCAATAGTGTGTTTTAGCGTTATTGTGCCGGTATGAATGCCCGAACTGCTGGGGTATGTTCCTGCACCCGTATCGAATACACAACTAGGCATTGGCGTTATAACCGAGAATGTAGCATTCTTAGCTGGTGCGGTGCCCACATAAGTGCCTGTTTCATCGGATAACTGTATGTCACTAAGATTCATATTCGTCGCTTCTCCGGGTTCGCCGATTACGCTTATGTTTAGCACTACCACAGAGCCATTTGAGCCATTTGGTATTGGATCGCCACCAGTCGCAATACAAACTCGAGTTCCCCACGTGAGGTTGTTGTAGTCGAAATTACCCCAGTCTGACGTTAAAGTACCTTTCTGTGCATCTACAACAGTGATAACGCGGTTATTGTACGAGATATTAAACATTATGCATACCGGGCCGTTCTGTGGATTGGTAATGTTCACGGGTATTAATACGTGAGTACCTCGGTATCCGCTTGTATCCTCGACACCAAAACTGTCGGCGGTCGGAACCGTAGCCGTGGTTAACTGTACTGACAACACAATCACCGCAACTAAGGTCACAATTAACGTTTTGTTATACATTTCTACTATGTGGCACATCACTTGTTTATAACAATTTTATCTTGCCCACAGATGCGTCTTTCATCATTGCTAAGTCACCCGCATCTGCCGGAATACCATTATTGTTCAAGTCATAGTTCTGGTCGGGTACGTATTTGCCCACGGCTGCATCTATCATCATTGCTAAATCACCAGCATCTGCCGAAACACCGTTACAATTGAAATCGCCCTTATCCCATGAGTTCGAGGCGTTTAGCGTTGTTCCTGCAGCCACAGAATCTATCGTATTTGTAACGTGGCTTACATTGGCACTACTATTAAAAACAAAATTAGTATCATCAACAGGTTGTTCAAATGCAAGAAGTGCAAACGTAGTGAACAGCGTGATTACTACTAATAGAGTTAAAGCAATTGCCAATCGCCTATTCCCCCTTCTCATTTTTTGCCTCCTATCAAGTATATTTAGGTATTACAAGGATTTATATATATTCTATCTAGTGCTAAGAAAGTGCATTTAGGAAGAAAAAGAAGTGAGTACATGAATTCCGTCACCGCTAAATGGGAAGAGCAGGATTTAGAGCAAGTCGCCTCAGCCGAAGGGCTCAGTCTGGCCAAACTGAAACGACTCATCGAGTCAGGTCGAGTGGCGATTCCGCGCAATGCGCGTAGAGCAGTGCATGCGGACGGCCGAGTGTTAAAAGCGATAGGCGAAGGCATGAGCACGAAAGTGAACGTGAACGTAGGCACATCAAAGGATTACGTGAACATAGCTGAGGAAGTGGCGAAGGTAAAGATAGCGGTAAAATACGGTGCGGATGCTGTAATGGACCTTTCAACCGGTGGCGACATAGATGAAGTCCGAAGGCAGATTTTAAAAGAAGTTGCGGTGCCCGTAGGTACTGTGCCGATCTACCAGGCGGCTTTAGGGCGGTCGGGAAAAGGCGCAGTCGTGGATATGAGTTCGGATGATCTGTTTAACGCCGTGCGCGCACATGCAAAAGACGGTATTGATTTTGTCACTATCCATGCCGGTGTGAATAGAAATACGCTGGAACGGCTGAAACGAAGTAACCGTATTTTAGACGTTGTCAGTCGCGGTGGCGCTTTTCATGTCGCATGGATGATTCACAACGAGCGTGAGAATCCGTTTTACGCGGAATATGACTATCTATTAGAAATAGCGAAAGAATACGAGTTAACAATCAGTTTGGGTGATGGTATGCGACCCGGCTGTATTTTTGACGCTTCGGACCGTGCGAAATACATGGAAAATATCATGCTTGGTGAGCTAGTGGCAGTTGCCCGTGAAGAAGGTGTGCAGGCAATTGTTGAGGGCCCCGGGCATGTGCCCCTGGATGAAATAGAAGCGTCCGTGAAGACTATAAAGCATATAACCGATTTCGCGCCGTTGTATCTGTTAGGCCCGCTTGTCACGGACATCGCACCGGGCTACGACCATTTCGTGAGTTCGATTGGTGGTGCGGTTGCGGGTATGTACGGTGCTGATTTTTTGTGTATGGTCTCGCCGTCTGAGCATTTGGCGCTGCCTTCCGTGGACGACATAAAAGAAGGCACGATTGTAACGAAAATAGCGGCGCATGTTGCTGATCTCGTGAAAGCAGGGCAACGAGATAACGCGAGACGTTTAGATACTGAAATGGCTCATGCACGTAAAAAGCTGGATTGGGAGAAGCAACTGGAACTTGCGATTAACCCGGAAGAAGCACGGAGGATTCGAGATAGCAGGCCTTCGGAGACGGATGCTTGTTCTATCTGTGGCGATTTGTGTGCAATAAAGCTGTTGAATGAGTTTTTGAAGCAGTGAAGGTGCGATTGGTGTTTATGGTGGCGTAATTTGGGTTTTAGGTAGTTGTTGATGCTGGTTATGTCTGGAGGTGTATATTTTAATCGCTTTTGGGTGGTGTGACAGGTGATAGCTATGGATCCAACCTGTAGCGGGACAATAAATGTGCAGATTGAAAAGGCAAAAAAGTTTTTCACAATACCTTTCTCATCAGTACCGCCCCTTCACCGTCTTTGTAATAGTACGGCACAAAACCAATCTCTAAAAAGCCCAGACTTCGGTATAATCGCTGTGCTACCTGGTTGGTCACACGTACTTCCAACCGCACAAACCCTATTTTGTTCTTCCTAAGCGTATTAAAAGCCACTTTTAGTAACGTTCGCCCTATCCCCCCGGCCCTATATCTCGAATCCACAGCAAGAGAAAATATCCGCCCTTCTCCCTCAGGCGTTAATACCAGAACTACGAAACCTACCACACGGTCGTCATTCTCCACCACCATGAAACCCCCACGCCATTCTTCATATAACTCTAGATACAATGCAGAATCACCATCCAGCGCAGACTCTTCCTCAATCTCCATCACTCTTCTAATGTCCGGTAACTCAAAACCCCGTATTCTTATCGCTAAGCCTTTTGCAGTGTTAACAACCAATGGTTTCATCATCTCATTCATTCACATAGACGTTATAGCAGCACTTACGCTACCCCGACTCCTGCTCTTCCTTTTTAAGCGTATACCGGGTCACGAACGCGGCTATATTACTCATCATCTCCTCACTTAAACCATGATCTCCGCTTCTTCTTGCCCGTTCACGCCACTTCTCTATCACTTCCTTTTCACGGTGCATGTCCGCAAGTGGCTTATTCATTTGCTGTTTCACGTCCTTTGCCTGATGCGCACATTGCATCCGCTTTGAAAGTAAATCGGCAATAGCATCGTCTATTTCATCTATCTTCTTCCTTATCTCTCTCAGTTCCGCTTCTCCAGATGACATCTCCATCACATTTATAAGTGATGCGGCTAAAATAAGAAGAGAGCATTATGTCACTGCAAGACAACGAAAGCGAAGCAGAACAAAAGCCGCCGGATAGCTTGAGCTTGCGAAAGGAGACAAGTACAGGCGTGAATATGGTAAATAGAGCGCTTTTAGGCGGTAGTAGCGGTGGCGATGGCAGGAGGTATGATAATAGACATGAGACTACAACCACAGGATACGCAGAAGAGCGTCTGTATGAGTCCTCTCAGTCATGTTTCTTCATTCTTCCACAGCTTCTCCGATGTTTTTAGGCAGACGCCATTTTCGCTACTTTTTTGCTCTTTGACAGGCCTTCTGGCCGGTATTGGTTTGAGTTTGATGACCGATATGCTGCAACTGCTTCCCGGTCTGATGATACTTATTCCACCTGCTATTGCTATGCGAGGTAATATTTATAGCGCTCTCGTATCCCGATTGGGCACTTCCATGCACCTCGGTCTTTTCTCCCCGACACTGAAAAAGGGGAGTGTGTTACACCTGAATGCGTATGCGTCTTTGTTACTAACGCTCTTTCTTTCCGTGGTCCTCGGGTTCTTAGCGAAATTAGTAGCAGAAACGTTTGGAGTTCTGGGCACTAATTACATAACACTCTCGGGATTCATCCTCATTTCGGTGATTGGCGGTTTAATATCGGGATTCATTCTACTCGGCATCTCCATTCTCGTTTCCATTACCGGCTACCGCAGGAACTGGGATTTGGATAATATGTCTTCACCAATAATAACCTCCGCCGGCGACATGATCACCATACCCTCTTTGTTCTTCGCGGCTGTTCTATTACTAAAGCTGAACTCATACAATGCAAAAATCATGGGTTTGCTATCGCCGGTCACGCTATTAGCGATTTTAATCGTATTTGTGGCACTTATTTGTACAGTAAAAGGTTTGAACTCAAACAATGCGGAGCTAAGACGTATTCTATTCGAAAGCATCCCGATGCTGTTCGTATGTGGCATCCTCTGCACTTTCGCAGGAATAATCTTGGATATGGAGCTGGATAATCTAATGGCTATTCCTGCTATATTAGTACTAATCCCGCCTTTTTTGGGTGCTTGTAATGCCTTAGGCGGTATATTAAGTGCGCGACTTTCTTCCATGCTTCATATTGGTACGGTGATTCCGAAGCAGTTCCCGGATAAGCTTGTCGCTGCTAATTTTACCGTGATCTATCTTCTTTCGGTAGCCGTATTTTCGTTTGTTGGTCTAATAACCTATTTCGCGACTGCACCTACCGGCACAACCTTTCCGGGTGCATTAGAGCAGTTAGCAAAAATGTTGGCTATCGCCCTCCTTGGCGGCGTATTATGTACCACGTTTCTTAATTTCGCGGCCTATTACATCGCTATATTATCGTTCAAGTTTGGATTAGACCCGGACAATGACACTATACCCTTAATAACCAGCTTAACCGATGTGGTAGGCGTTTTATGCCTGCTGTTTGCGATGCAAATAATACTATGACTTACCCTAGTATTGTCGGGTTAACCGCAGCGCACATAAAAACGAGGAGGACGTAAGAGATAACGGTTATTCAACTCGTATTTTACGTGTTTTGTCTGTGAACTCCACGTTCTCCGCGCTAAATTTGAAATGTGACATTCTCAAGTTAATATCAAACAAGAGAAAGGCTTTTTCTTTGGTAAAGGTTTCTAGTTATAGAAAGGTTTGTTTCAATGGAACTTCCAACGAAATATAGCAGCGGATGTAAGAGCATAGACGAGCTGTTAGGTGGTGGATTCGAGTCCGGCACCGTAACACAGTTGTACGGCGAGGCGGGTAGTGGCAAGACCAATATATGCCTCCAGGCAGCTATAGGGTATGCTAAAAAAGGTAAGACCGTGATTTATATAGACAGCGAAGGCTTCTCACCGGAACGGTTCTTACAAATTGCCAGCTCGGATCGCGATATAGAAGATGTAGAAAGCATAGCACGGCGAATTATAATATACGAACCACAAAGTTTTGAGCAGCAAACTTCGTGCATTAAAGAGATAGAGCAGGTGATAAAGGAAAAGGCAGAAGTCGCACTTGTGATACTGGACTCCGCTACACTGTTCTACCGATTGGAGCTGGACGAAGAACGGAGCATATATTTAAGGCGCGTATTAGCGAACCAGATAATGAATCTGCTGGAACTAGCACGCAGGCATGACCTTGCGGTTATAATAACCAATCAGGTCTATGCGGACATAGAGGCGGGTATATTACGGCCTACTGGCGGCTATGCGCTCGAGCATCTATCGAAAGTAATAGTGCAGCTTGAGAAAGTGGTGGAAGGGCGAGGTAAAAGAAGGGCGGTATTAAGGAAGCACAGGTCTATGCCTGAAGATACGTCCTGCGTATTCTTTATCACGGGGCGAGGAGTGGAAGAG
>JAPVWK010000033.1 GCA_028572065.1 Candidatus Methanophagales archaeon | reverse complement strand
TTTTTTTGCTACTATCCATATTACTAAAATTAGTAATATGTATATAAATAAAAATAAGCATAATATAGCTATGAATACATGGACTAAGCCCTGTTTAAGATCGGTTCTAAAACCTATTACTCAAAATGGTTATAGTTACGGATCAACATCAAAACCAACATCAACGAAATCGACACCAGCACAGGAACCAACCACCCAAAAAGAATGCGAGAGATGGTGCAGTAGTAAGTATGGCGCGGGAACACCAGGAATCTTTTTCAACAATGCATGCGCATGTAGATGCAAAGATGGTTATGTATTAACCGAAAAAGGGAGGAAACTAAGAATAACTATAGAAGAATGTGATCAATTGTGCATTGACAAATATGGCGTACAGGGGATATTCAATTCTGATGAAATCTGTAAATGTGTTCAATGCGATAAAGGGTACGAATTGAACAAAGAAAAGACAAGGTGCATAAAGATAACGCCCACGCCAACAAAGAAACCGCGAACTCCAGCACCAACATACAATTATGACGATGACTACACATACAGTGAACCAGTACCGGGATTTGAAGCAGTATTCGTAATTGCAGGACTATTGATAGTCGCAGATCTTATGACTATAAGAAGGAGAAGGAAATGAGTCAAAAGACAAAATAGAAACACAAAAAACTTAAAAAAGTTTGGGGAGTATATTTTTTCTCCCTAAGGGATTATAATATAGTCCCTTTTTTATTTGGGGATTTTTTAGAAAAACTATTTTTTAAACAATCAAAAAACGAGCAGATTTTCTAAGCTCGTTTTTTGTTTATATTTATTTTATTTTTTATCCTTTTAATATAAAGAGGGCTTATATCAGGTTCGGCGCGAGCGCGCTGAATTGCTCAATTCTTTTTAACTGCTCGTCGGATAATTTTTGCGCTGATTCAACAGCGTCTTCAATCAGATTTTTTGAAAATTCTCTTTCTTCTCCGAGCGCAAGCGATTCAGTTCCAGTTTTGTTTTGCAGAAAATCTTCAATATAAATTTTTTGCTCTTTTGACATTTCTAATCCTTCTTCTTCCGCTAAATAATTTTTCAGCGCTTTTCTTGCCAGATGCGTAATTCCTTCTCCTGATTCAGCGGTTTCAATAAATGTTTCTCCTGTTGGTTCTTTCTTTTCTGGTTTTTCTTTTTCTGTAGTTTCTATTTCATCAGTTTCTGCCGGGATATTCATTTCTTCATTTTCTGGCTGGACAATCGGTCCTTCCGCGGATTCTTCCATAGTGATTTTTTCTTCATCAGTTTTTTCTTCGCTTGTTATTGATTCCTGATTTTCTGTTTTATCTGCTTCAGAATTTTCAATAATTGTTCTCTGGGAATATGAATAGACGCTTCCGCCGATTACAATAACGGCTATAAAAGCGGCAATCATTTTCCAATTTTTTAAAAATCATTCTTTTGTTTTATCTTTATTTCCGTCTTTTTCATTCTCTCCAAAAAACAGATCAGTGTCGTCTCCATCCATGTGAATGTTCACCTCCCTTCTTTATTAAATTTCCCTCCGTGTTTTTTAATTTTACCATAAATTTTATGGCTCTTTGGTAATTTACGTTGTACACATTTCCCGGATAAATCAAGCAAATAAAGAATAACCCTCAGGATTAAGGTGTATGCGCTGAAACAGATGTTTAACGTTTAAAATACCGTAACAACGCCGTTTAATCACCTTAATTTTGTTATTAAAGCCCTCCACAAATCCACTCGTTTGCCGGTTAATAAAGTAGTTTGTAATCCCATCCATCCACTTATCTAATGTCGATAAAAAGCGATTAAAGCAACACAAGCCACTCTTTATGACTCGCTTCTTCCAATGGTTTATCTTGCGCTTCGCTTCACTTTTAGAATAGTCACCCTCAAAAATATCAGTCAGCTCATTACAAAGTTTGTACGCCAATTCCAATATTGGAGAGCATTTGAATAACCATTTCAAAACCTCTAAATCTTCCTACGTCAATCCTTCTATCTCCTTACGCAGTATCCACATCGCTCCTTTCAATTTTTTATATTCTTCCTTTGACAATTCCTCCTTTCTGAGTTCATCTAAGCCATTTCTATACAGTTTAGCAATGTGAAAACGGTCAACTACGATTATGACGTTCGCACCAAAAGCTTCTTTCGCCGCGTTGATATACCCCTCGTACAGGTCTGAACACACTGCCAAAATCGTTTTCTTCAATCGTTTGGGAAAGCTCCCCAAAAACGCCTTTACCGTGCTCTTTTTGCGGCCATTGAGCACAGCCAGTATTATTATCCTGCCTCCCGTGCGCGCAGTTACGACCGTTACAAAGTCCTTGTGCCCCTTTTTCAGCGAGATTTCATCGATTCCTATCACATCCAATCGCTCAATCTTGCACCACTCCACTTCGGTTTTGATATGACGCGGGACAATCCCCATCACGGCTTCATAGCCTAAATCTTCCTTAATGCAGACATCTGATACCATACTGCCAACTAATTCACGCAATACGTGCTCTTCATACGCTATCGTGTGTGGGCTTCTTGGCTCGTACCATTGCAATTTCTGTGTCGTGGTCGGATTGCCACTGTAATGAGTGCACTGGTATCTTGCAGGGCAAATACGAATGTATACCTGCCTGCCCAAAATTGACAAATGGCGAAGCGTAATCTCTCGGTCGTGACAATGCAGTTTGGTAATCTGTCCGCCGCATTTATGGCAGCGTGTGCCCTTTACTGTACTCTTCGCCGTGATGATAATATCACCCTTTTTATTTATCTCAACGTTCTCGATTTCGATGTCTGGAGTATCAAGTGGTATTTCGATTTTGGTCATTTTTAGTCTCTCCTTTGTAAATTAACAGATTATAAGTGCTTGCTTTAAGTATATTTAACTACCACGCAAGATACCAGAGAGCCAGATTCTTGAGGCAAACAATGTACATTTGAAAAAATGATGCTGATGCTGGCGAACTGCAGGAGACAATAAGTAGGAGGAGAGGTGACTTCAGATAGCACAGACTTTATGATTCAACATATCTGTGGAAATGCTTTGTTTTTCTCAAAGGAAAATAAACCAGTATATACCCCTCTTTTAAAATTTATAAGTCTTACCCAATTCCGGGACGATCACCACAATATCTTTACCCATCGCTCTAACAAGTTCCACAAAAACTGCCGGTCTCTCAGTATGGACGGGAATTAGTGTCCTGGGGCTAATTTTACTGATGAGTTCTTGCAGCTCAGGTCGGGAAGCATGACCGGAAACATGAGAGCGATCTATTCTTCTTTTGAGTTTGGAACATTCAGGATTGGAACACCCCACAGGAAGTGGCGTCTCACCCAAACGGTACCCAATGCCGAAGGCATCTAACCAATTAATGAATCGTTCCTCGTCCAGTTCCATCTCGTCACAGAAAGGTTCACACTGCGCCCTTATGTATCTTGATCCCGGTATTTTGCCAGTCTCATCGGCTAAGTCGAACAACTGCCCTAAGTCGTAATAAGACAGCATCAATACGTACTTGCCGGGATTAGACTTGAGTTCTTCTGCCACTAAACCGTGCTCGTAATGACTGGAATTCGTGGTCCACGTCTCCCGATCAACGGAATAACCGTATTCGTGCTTATGTTGTGAATAGTCCGCGGGAGAGTACAAGCAACTCCCCTTACGCTTGAGAAATACCTTGACGTAATCGGGCAATGGCGTTAGCCCCAGTTTGTTCAAAACGTACGCGAGCCTCGCGTTTATCACGAACGTCCTACCACATGATTCTGCCGCTTTAATAATCGTATCATACCGCGTGGTATCCTTCCAGCTAAAGTCAACGAACACCAGTCCATCGGTTTCCGCAATCTCTTCCGTGATCTTAGTACGGACCATATCCTCAGTAAGCTGGGAATCTGAATCAATCCGGGTGCCCTCGCAGATCATTACATCTATACCCGCTCCTATTGCCTTTACGTAATCATCAATCGTAGTTCCTTTAATACCGTGAAACCTGAGGTCTCCTGTGTAGAGAATCCGAAAAGGCTTATTATTATTATTGACCTGGCACGCCAGGACGTAGCTAGAAGCCCCCGGGACGGAATGATCCACCTCGATCATGGTGACGCTAAAAGCACCTATGTCCGTCTCTTCACCATCCTCCAAGACTCGGCAATCTCTAACCAGTATCTCCTTATGCTTGATCTTTGGGCTTCCCGGCATGGCACCTCGCTTAGTTGTCGTAATATTGGCGCCCTTTGACTTTATCGCTTCCGACTTGAAGTTTGTAACCTCGTCAATTGCCTCGACCAGAGTAAGGGTAGTCCCGGAGCAGTAAAGTGGAATGTCTGAATGGAGAACTCCTATGTCCCCTGAGTGATCCATGTGAGCATGGCTAAGTAATATCCCGTCAAGGTAATTCTGATCGTGCGTTTGGCGGTAGTCCTCATAAGTAACAAGTCCCGGAACCTTCAGCATCTCCGATTCGGCCGAGATTAACCGGTCGTATGTGTCATTTGAGATACCAGCCACACCATTTGGGAGGATCAAATCTTGCCGATAGATGCCCGGGATTACTGGCAGGACTCCAATGGTGAGCTTGTCCTTTAACTCAGTGTTAGAACGTACACCAAGAAACTCCGCGAAGAACTCCGAGGAATAACCCATCCTGGTTCCGAAATCCAGCATTACGCGGGTGCCCTGATGCTCCACCAGAATCTTGTTGCCTCCGATTTCTCCTACTCCACCATAAAACGTTATCTCAACCATTTTTTTACTCCGTTCCTGCTTTATTTATTTGCTCTTTCTGTGTCGTCTTGAGCATCCCCGCCTTTAAAAATCACGACTCAAAGCGGCTCTAACCGCCTTCTCCATTACCCCTATCGGTGGCTCTCTGTTTGTCCATATCTTAAACGAAGCCGCGCCCTGATATACCAGCATCATCACACCATCTATAATCCTTTTAACGCCCGCTTTTTTCGCCTCTCGCAGTAACTTCGTCTCCATCGGATTGTACACAATATCAAATACCACGAGTTCCGGGTGCATCAAGTCCGCAGTTACCAGAGTAGCATCTTCATTTGGGTGCATACTCACAGAAGTAGTATTTATCAGTATATCCGAATCCTTGATGCTGTCTTTAAGCTCAGCCGCAGCCAGACTAATAGCATTCGCATTACGAAGATTAGAAACCAACAATGTGGCTCGTTCTTTCGTTCGGTTTGCTATCGTTACCGTCGCACCTGCGGTATCGAGATAATAGGCAATAGCTTTTGCCGCGCCGCCCGCACCAAGAATTAATACGGTTTTCCCGTTTATGTTGCCCACGGTCTCTTTGAGTACCTTAAGCGAGCCTAAACCATCGGTATTATAGCCGACAGGTGTGCCACTACAAAACTCAATGGTATTTATTGCACCAATTTTAGTTGCTACTTCTTCGGTAGCCACAAAGGCAAGCGCTTTTTCCTTCAGTGGTATAGTAACGTTGAGACCCAGGATACCAAGGCTTTTAGCGCCTTTTATCGCATCACCTACTTCGTGTTGCGGAACACGAAACGCGAGATAAACAGCATCCAGGCCGATTGCATCAAATGCAGCGTTGTGCATAGCCGGGGAAAGGCTGTGCTCTATCGGGTCGCCGATAATGCCGTATATTTTTTTTGCCATCTTATAAACAGATGTATTTTGCAGAAATATAAAATCAAACTATCTCAGTAAGCTCACCAATTGACTTAATTACATAATCCGCACCTGAAAAATCCTGAGCCTTTGTATAATCATTCGGAACCGCCACGCATGGTAAACCCGCTGATTTTGCCGCACGCACACCTATTTCCGTATCTTCTACCACGATCATCTCTTCACTTTTATAACCCAGTTCATTCCAGGCTTTGGTATAAACCTCGGGATTCGGTTTTCGTGTGAATACATCTTCCCGGGTTAATATCAATGAGAAATAGCCGTGAAGATTGAATTTTTGTAAAAACTTACTTACCGACTCTCCTGTGGACGTAGTGGCAAGCGCGAGAGTCAATCCTTTGGTTTTCATTGTATCCAAGCACTCTTTCACGCCGGGTAGCAGTTTAGAAGTAGAATCCCAGAGTTCACGGTAAAGACGTTTCTCCGCCGTCACTATCAATTGCTGCTCTTCTGGTGACATATTGAATTTCTCGGCAAAGACACTTATACGGTCCGCAGGATGCCATCCGATGATGTATTGCTCATCTGATTGTGTGATCGAATACCCAAAATTATTGAACACCTGAACGGTTATAGCTATATCCCGTCCGACCGAATCTAACAGTACACCATCCAGATCAAATATTATCGCTTTTATCATGTTTATACGTTAAATTGTTTTAGTTATAAGCTATGTCTCAAGATATACCTCTAGCCGGAGGTTTAAACAAAATGCTACTTTAGCACCACTGCTACCTCAGGTTTCTCGCTTATTTCCAGAAATACTAACCAATTTAGTTTGTTAGCTCGAATTGTTAGAACGCTTCTATAAGCGCGAAAAGCGAAGAGGAGATAGACACAAACAACCGCTTAAATCGTGAATAGAGGCCTCTTTTTTGGTATTGACAATATATATCGGGGAAGCTTACACGATGGCAAAAAATGAGCTTAAAAAATAGTTCGAATAGTGCTGAAATAATCTTTAGCATGTCTGTAAATAAAATTTCAAAATTATAGAAAAAAGAGTATCCGAACGGCACCTACTAAAAGCGGCAAAAAGAATGCAATATTAAGGGAATGGGTGACGAAAAGATAATACTAAGCGTTTCATTACGTGAACTGCGCGAAAGACATGGAATAACGCTGAATTTAGTTCCTGATAGGTATAGGTTCAAGGACGTTTTTGATGCTATTGTTCGACAACTACCGGGAAGGCAACGTGGCGTTGCAGCAACAACTAAAAAGAATAACGGCAATAACGGCAAACGCAAGAATGGAAAAAAGAACATACCGCAGCGGTATCTTGCGGGAACAAAAGCGATCCAGGAAAAGTATAAATGCAGTTTTGAAGAAGCAGAGAAGATTTTAATAGAAGAACGACTTAATGAGGTTTCAACAACTTCCAGGGAATAATACTGAAGACTAAAGTAGAGGATTACAAATAAATTTGATTAAATTATGTCACTATTCAATTTTAGTTGGATATTATGCTTTCTTGGCACTACTATTTTATCAAAAGAGAACAATGTTAAAAAGTTGAATAGCTACCAGGTTTTTTATTTCTATTAAAGTACATACATAGAAACAATGCAAATCGTGGCTATAACCGGCGGAATAGCAAGTGGGAAGACGCTCGTGCTTAATCTATTCATGAAGCTAGGCGCTTACGGGATAGACTGCGATGTTCTGAGCAGAGAAGTAGTAATGCCATGTTCGAATGTCTGGTGGAAGGTAGTGAACACCTTTGGCAAGGGTATATTGAAGAATGATTTGACGATCGACCGTAAGAAGCTCCGGGACATCGTATTCCACGATTCTACTAAGCGCAAGGAGTTAGAAGGGCTAATACACCCAGCAGTAATAAAAATGTGCAGGGATAGGATCGAGGCGATAAGGAAGATAGAGCCCGACCCACTGGTTGCTATTGACATCCCGCTGTTAATGGAAATAGGGCTGCAAAACGAGTTTGACACTGTGATTGTTGTTTACCTAGACGAAGAGACGCAGATAAGGCGGGTGATGGCACGAGAAAAGGTAACGGGGGAAGATGCGAAGAAACTGATTGGGTTACAAATGCCGCTTAGCGAAAAGGTGAAGTTTGCAGACAGCGTTATAAATAATGGTGGCACGATTGCGGAAACCGAGGAGCAGGTCCTGGCTGCGTTCTCTTCGCTATCTCGTAACAAGAAAGAATACAATTTGATAAGCGGACGCAGATGAACGCAGATAACCCGGATTTTAAATATACGGAATTGACGGATGCGATTATTAGAATCTGCGTAAATCCGTGTGATCTGCGTTCTAAATAGGTAGATGTTATATATTATACACCACCGGAACACAAAGATATTCAGAAGTTCTTGTACGGATGCCTACCTGAGCAATCCTATCTCCTCTATAACTAACAAATCTATATCCTCTTCCAAAGCCGAGAACCGCTCCTTAAATTCAAGCATCTTCTCCCTCTGCTCTTGCTTTACTTTACCACTGTCCAGCTTGTCCTCGAGTTCCGCTTCTTTATGATAAATGCTATCAATCAACCCAAAAATACGTGGATTTTTAGTTCTAACTGCTTTTAAATCCGCCATAATGTCGTCCCCTTTCGAATGCTTACTCAATATTGCATCAAACTCTTCGAATATCTTGTCGCTTCCCCGGTAAAAGTCATCTACAGTACCCAAAAATACTCCCGATACCCTCTTCTCTTCTTCTTCTTCCATGGTAATACAAAATAATATATTCGACTATATGGTAAAAAGTTTTTCGGTTTTTATTTCCGTACCACTATGCTAACCACATCGTCCGCGGATAGTACATGCAAAAGTCCTACACGCTGTCCTGAATGCTTCGCAGACGGGCCCCATATCCGTGCATACCGAAATCGTTCTATAAAATCACGATGGATGGTAGAACAGGCATCAGCAACCGTAGAATCCATTCTCAAGACTAGTGGGTGATCCATATCGGGTGGTGCTCCCTGCGGCTTCAGATAGATGCGCATAAAACCAAGTTGTTTGTATATCTGCTCCTTCAATGTCTCAAGCTTTAAGTTCTCTTCCGCGGAGATCATAATTGCATCCGGGAATCGTTCTTGGGCTTTCGAAAGCGTCAAAGGGTCGGCCAAGTCTATCTTGTTTATGACTGTGATTGCATGTAGATATTTGCGGTTTCCTGTCGCCACATCTATAAGTTCATCAAGAGTAATTTTTTCTCGTATAAGGACCTCCGCATTGTGTGTCCGGTATTCCGACAACACTACTCGAATCATTTTTTCGTCTAGTCCGATTTGGTCTAGCTTAACTGTGCTGTTTATCGTTATTCCACCACGACTCAATCGGCGTATGATGACCTCCGGTGGTCGGGTATTAATGCGGATGCCCGCGTCATACAACTCCTTTACAAGAATATCGTATTGCTCTAGCTGGAACACATCCACAATGATGAGGATCATATCTGCGTTTCGCATTATCGAGATGACTTCCTTGCCACGCCCACGTCCTGCCGCAGCACCCCGGATAAGGCCCGGTACGTCAAGGAATTGCAAACGAGTACCTTTGTATTCCAGAGTGCCCGGGATAACCTCAAGCGTAGTGAAATCATAAGCCGCAACCGCTGCGTTGGTGCCAGTAAGATGGTTGAGCAGCGTGGACTTGCCCACCGACGGAAAACCGACCATTATGATGGTTGCATGCCCCGATTTTTTTATGCCATACCCCTTCCCAACATGTGATGATTTCGATATTGCCTGCTTTTGTAGTTCGTCTCTTAATCTGGCAAGTTTCGCTTTTAAACGCCCGATGTGATGAGAGGTCGCCTTATTATAAGATGTTTTTCGGATTTCGTCCTCAATTGTTTTGATGTCAGCTTCGCTGGTCATTTTCTATGTGTTTTATCGTAATAGATACGGTTTTATCAATATAAACAAGTCTATTAGAGAACTAAACGGGCATTCCAAAAGCTAAAGCGGTTTTAGCTGTGTACTATTAGGGCATTGTAGGCAAGAACCTACTTTTGGATAATATTAATAGCATCTAAATCCTACTTGTGTTTACTACTTTGGCAGAAGCAGCAGGAAACGAACAAAGCGGGGGTAGCCGAGCTGGACAAAGGCGCAGGACTTAAGATCCTGTTCCGTAGGGATACGTGGGTTCGAATCCCTCCCCCCGCATCCTGTTCACTCACCGTTACCCGCTTCTGCCTCCTTTATCCGGTCCAGTAATATGTCCACAATCCGTTCATCCACCCCGATTGGCTTACCATAAATTAGTTCTACATCTTGCCCTAGCTCTGCCCATTCGCCCTCGAACGTTTTTTTCAGCGTCTCGGGTATGTCTTCTGTCGTATGCGTACCATCTGCTAAGAAGACCGGCACCGCTACTATCTTCTTTATACCGTTCTTAGCAAGCTCTCGCAATACCTCTTCGATGCTCGGCGAATTCAGTTGCATAAATGCGACCCTTACGACCTTAAAAACACCCCGCAGTTCCATCAATCGCTGCAAGCCATCCAGTAGCTCCTTGTTATACGCCATTTTGCTACCATGACCTATCAAAACAACTGCCATGTCTTCTTCGCTTTCTTTTATCATTTATTAATTGCAATTTATTACTGGAATGACTATATTAAATAGTACCCAAATCAAAGCATAAGCAAACCAATTTGTGAAGATAGAAATGAAACTCAAATCATGTATAAAGGGCTATAAGGAAGGCACGCATCGTGTAGTTCCTCCGGCTGATACTTTAGCACGGGTAGAGTCGAAGATGCCCGTTGCAGGTGTTGAAAAGGTTACGGACATAACCGGACTTGACCGGATAGGGATACCCGTATTTACGTGCATAAGACCATCTGCGGAAGGTGGAGCGGTATCGCTGTATAACGGTAAAGGTACGACCGCGGAAGAAGCGAGAGTGTCCGCATTGATGGAAGCGATTGAACGCTATTCCGCGGAAGTTAAAGATCGCGAACTTGTAGAGGATAGCTATGTCCGGCTTATCAAACATGAAAATGCTTTAAACCCGAATGAGTTGATTCTGCCGGGTTATGTAAAGAATATTGATGGAATAAGTATCCCGTGGGTGGCGGGGTATGACCTGATACAAGAAGAGGAGATATACGTGCCTGCGAGTGCGGTTTTTCATCCTTTGCCTTCAAGATATGACCGAGTTCGGCTGTTCAGAACGAACACGAACGGATTGGCGTCCGGAAACGAGCTGGAGGAAGCGATTTTTCATGGTCTCGCGGAACTTGTAGAACGGGACGCATGGTCGCTGGTGGAAATTACACGTAATACGGGTGCTGTTGTACGAATACGAGAAGAGCGGGTACGCGACCTTATGGCCAAATTCGTGGATGCGGATGTTTCGGTGCTTATACGGGATATAACGAGTGATGTCGGCATTCCGACTTTCGCTGCGGTTTCTGATGATCTCCGGTTGAAGGATCCGACGCTGCTCACTACCGGTATGGGTACGCATACGGATGCGAGGGTTGCGATACTACGTGCGCTTACAGAAGTTGCTCAGAGTAGGCTTACGCAGATATACAGTGCGAAGCAGAACACGGCTATTAAGGATATGAGGCGGATAATGGGCTATGAATGGATGCGTAAGAAGAACAAACATTGGTTCGCCAATTCTGAGCATACGGATTTCGAGAATGTGGAATCACGGAATAGTGCAGATTTTCTTGATGATATTAACTACACCATAGAGCGGATACGGGATGTTGGCCTGGAACGAGTGGTGGTGGTGGATTTGACGTGTGAGGAGATAGGTGTTCCCGTGGTTAGAGTAATCGTACCGGGATTGGAGATGTATACGGTGGACGAAGAACGGATTGGGCTGAGGTGTAAGAACATTAGAACTATGCCGTGATAAAGAGGAATAGTAATTGTAAAAAGAAATCTCTTCTTTCAATGTTCCTTTCAGAAATTTTACAGGGACAAAAATCTTGTTTTTCTGTTTTAACGGACATCACAAGTTTTGCTAAAAAGTTTGCCATATTTCTTTTAAATAAGCTTATTTACTCAACTTCACCGGACTTTTTTGCTTTATTCACAAAATAGTGCTGTTATAGCAAATATTTTCGATAGAAAAAGTAGCAGAAAAGCTTTTATCGTGATTTGACGTATTTAACAGTAACCCTAAAGAGGCATGAGCGAAATGGAAGCGAATAGGGATAAGGTAACAAGGCATGATCTCCGTCATGATAGGCATACAGTGTCGCTACTAACGGATCATTTAGTGTTTTCACCGAAATATCGCGGGAAGGTATTGGAGGGTGAAGTTGCTGAAGCGGCGGAAGAAATTATCAGGGAAACCTGCACAGAGCTGGATATTGAGGTTATAGATATGGCTGTGAATATGGATCACGTTCATTTGTTCATTAAATATCCTCCTAAATATTCCGTTAGCTGGATAGCGAAGCGGATAAAGGGGAGGAGTAGCAAATTGTTGAGGGATCAATTTCCGCAGCTTAAGGTGTGGTGTCCAGGGCATTTGTGGGCGCCGTCGTGCTACCACTAAACCTTTTTAAGAAAAGCGTTTACGGAAAAAAGCTTTGGGCAAGGATGGGAAGTGGTGGAGAAGTATATATCGAGGCAGAAGGGTTATGAGAAGGCAGATACCGTACCGGTGATAGATGAAGAAAAGGAGAAAGCGCACAAAACATGGTACAATACGCTTTTATAACAAAGTTTTTGGAGAGAAGTATCAAAAACAATAAAAAAAATCGAAAAGCTTTTATAATCCTATGATAAAGGGGTAGTATAGGTCATTGGCACTTGTGCTTAAGTACAGGCCTTGTACTTAAGTACGGGGTATAGTGACTCAAGTATAATAAGGAGGATATTTTATGTTAGAAACGAATCAATCTTTAAAGGGTGAAAAGGGCTTGGAGTTAACCAATGTAGAATGGCTTCTCGACCATCATAAAACAAAATTGCAGGAACGGGGTGAAACGGTTGATGATTTAAATCTTAAACCAGGAGATGTAGTACTGGACTTAGGATGTGGACCCGGTTTATGGACACATCTACTAGCAGAGAAGGTGAAGCCCAATGGGCGAGTTATTGGGGTTGATTTCTCTCCAGATTTAATAAATTATGCTGTGGAAAATCTGAAAAAAGATCCTCTTAGTAACATTATTGAGTTTCAAAAAGAAAATTTCCACGACGTCCCCTTTGACAATGATACCTTTGATTTGGTCTTTTTCGGCAACTGTTTTGCTTATGTTACAGATTATTTTAAGATTATGGAAGAGATGAGGAGAGTGACTAAGAAAGGTGGAAGAATTGCTGCTAAAGATTTTGATGGTGGCCTTTTTATTGTTCATCCCATCGAGCCTCAGTTGTCTTTAAAAATCTTAGCAGCGGCGGCCCAGGTTCTTAAAGAAAATCCCCCAGAACCTCTATTTGATAACTTTGTCGGGCGAAAAATGCAGGGGCTTTTTTTACAGGCAGGCTTAAAAGATGTATCTACTACAAGCTATGCCATACAAAAACTTTCACCTCTCATTCCAGAAGCAAAACGCTATATTACAGGTAATGCAGAATGGCACGCTAAAATAGGAACTCCATATTTATCAGAAGAAGATCTTAAGCAGTGGCGAGCACATTTTGATCCTAACTCCGACAATTATATCCTTGATTTGGAAGAGTTCTATTTCTGTATGCTGGAAGTGCTAACGGTAGGTACGGTGTAAAAGGTTCAGTGCCACTGGGCTGGAAATCCTTCCCTCAGAAAAGAGAAAACAATACAAAATTCCAGCAAACCGACTGGATACCAAAACTATGAGCATCCTCCTGATGCCTCGGCGCTTTCAGCCCGAGGTCGTTGACTGTCCAATCTGACAGAGTCAAGTTAATGCAATGCCCGATAAGCTTACCGACGCCATGTCTACAACACGCTTAACAGAAGAATGTCTACGTACGTGGATCACAGATCAAGTCGATAGCGAGCGAATGTGTCTTGGTATTCTTGCCCTTGATGCTTGATTCTCAAATATTAAACCTTGACGGCCGAAAGGAGGTCCCGATGGAGGGCGAGACATCGAGGCAGTATTCGATAATCATAAAGTAGTATGGGGCGGCGTGGGTTTCCGCGCTAATGTCACTGACTCAAAAGAAGATAAGAAGTGGGTTGAAAATAAGTTTAAGGCCGATATAGATTCTGCGAAAGCTAAAAACCACGAGTTGTGGGGGTTTGTATTTTCCACAAATATCGATCTTACGCCCGCTGAATTATCAAAGTTAGAACAATACGCACGTTCCAAGGGCTTTTCTTTCATCGAGACATTTTATCGTGAGCGCTTGCGCATTGTTCTTGACAGCCCTCGTGGACTTTCTTTACGTTACCAGCATTTGGGCATTCCTTTGTCCGAAGCAGAGCAAGCTGCATTTTTCGCTGAGTATGGCTCCCAGATTGAAAGCCTTCTACACAAAGGTTTTGGTGCTGTTGACGAACGACTAAAGCGTATTGAATTCTTCCATGATTGCTCAAAGCCGCTTATGGGGGGGAGTGTCGTTTTGACGTTGAAACGGGAATGTACTCCAGAAGATCTTGGTCATTTCCGGTTCATGGCTGAGATACTCAATATACATGAACCTGATCCCCATCCTGGATTGTGGATTGCAGGTCGTGACGCATACAGTGTTTGGCATAGTAAGGGAAGCACACAAAAACATATTGGGGTCAAAAGCCTTGTGTGGTCGCGAAATCCTGACGAGGACATACAGAACACAATATTTGGCACTTCAGCTATAACTGCCAACCAGCTTGATGCGGGAGGCCATCTGCACAAACGCGGTCCTTATAAAACGTTGGGGGATCTGGACCAGCGGCACATGTCAATTTATGTGACCAAGCCCCTGTTCGATCTAACGGCAGGTATTTTTGTCATCGCTAATGATTACATCATTGCAAGTGCTGATGCCGAGTATTTCATCCCTCTCAACATGGATCCGCTTGCAGATTGGCCTGAACCCCTTTCTGAGACAGAGGCACAGGTGCCTTGGGTTACCGTAATGTTGAAAATCGTAAACCCTCCTGAGTGGATGAATCCAGAACGGGCAAGAACCGGCTGGGATTTGACATTTTCGAAGTATACGCCAGAAAAAGTGTACGGAGAACACCTATATTGCTAAGCAAAGGACAAAATCAAGTTTGGTTTATAAATGAACCTCAACATTTTTGTAGTAATCAGACATAAATGTCCTAAATGTTTGTAAAAAAGATAGATACCAACCCGGAGGGTACGGATGCCTCGGACTTTCAGTCCGAGCGTGGCGCGGTCGGGGCTGCAGAAATAAAAATAAACAAAAATATCTCGAACAAAGTTCGAGTCTGTTCAGAAAGGATGCCCCGCAATTTATTCCGAGGTGGGAGCGTGCCACGTAGTCTAATCAGCCAGTGGGTTAAAAGCCCTTCTGTGCTGTTCACCCGTCAAACTTTCTTTCACAAAGAAAGTTTAATCAAAGAAACTGGTTTTTGAAGAGCCGGAAGCGGTCTTTAGCCCGAAGTACAAGCGAACCAGAGGTGGGATATGCTGGCGACGACCCTCCTGCCACTTGGGGAAGTTCAACACAAACCTTTCTTTAAAAAAGAAAGCTTTACCAAAGAAACAATGTTTTTTAGTAAAGGTTTTTGCGAAGCAAAAGTTTTGAGTGGTAATCTCACTCCTTGCAATGGGGCAACGCCAAAGGAGAGCAATATACGGGAAATCCGTACGTACGGTTCGATGAGGGGGCGGAGGTCGTAAGACCTCCTCCTACTCTACTCAATAAAAAAATTATAAATAGTGTATCTCTAACAAATACAGCATTATGTCATTCCAGCCCTTTAACATCAATCATACGACAAACGGGTCTTTTCATCCGCAAGTGTTGGTTGAATGATCTTAGTCCATCGCGAAGAGTTCCATGTCCCGAGTTTCATATGTGTCTCATAGTAGTTCTGGGGGATCGGATGCGTTCCTATTACAACATCAAGCCCATATTTTGCCTGTATAAAGTTACGAAAATCTGTCACACGAGGGCATGGTGGATATCCAACGACCAGTCCTGTAGCAAGATGTATCACATTTGCCCCGTTCTTCTTCATCTCTTCAGGAGCGTATTCGATATTTCCACCGGGACAGCCACCACACGCAGTATATCCGACCAGTTGCACTTCTTTATCCTTATAAATGCTGAATGCACCCTCCCTGTTCTTAAGCGCCCTTAGACATTTGCCTCCGGCACACATACGGTAGCGGTCGCATATAATAATTCCTATTCGAATCTCATTGCTCATTTTTCGCACTCTGTATCTTATATAACAGAACTTATGGAGAATGTAGAGGTTTGTTTGTATTATTACTTTCACAGTGCTCTTGCTATTTATTTGTTCCCTGAACTTAAAATGTGGTGCAACCAAAGTATATGGGCACCAAGTTGTTATCATTGAAGTGTTGGACATGGTCGGGGCTTAGTTATTTATGCGACACAAGTTCAATTTTCAATTACTTGTGATGTGCAAAGAACACCCCCAAAGGAAAAGAGGAAATAAGATAAGGGGTGAATATAAAAAATAGAAGGTAGAACTGTCTTAGCGCCCGCAGCAATCGTTATCGCGATTGTGCACTCGGGCTTGGTGCTTTCTCGTATAATCGGCATGAGAAAGGAGAAAAAATGGTAGAAATGGGAAAAGTAGAGAATTTGGTAATATATGTGAATAGTGGAATGGACAACCCGAAGAACCAATATGCGAGTTATGTCATTGCATTTGCAGCGAAACAAGCAGGTGTCCAAACAGTAACAGTATTTTATGGACCGAACGGTGTTGAAGTGACGAAGAAAGGTAAGTTGGCAACTTTAGCAATACCAGACGAAGTGAAAACGTTAATTGCAGGGCAGTTTGACGGTTTGAAGCCGGAAGACTTACCAGACAACCTTGAGCAGTTAGCAATGTTCGAAAAAGACGAGCTGGGTGTGAACATCTATTCGTGTGGGACTTTCAACGTTATAGACGGTTTTGCAACGTCTATTGACGACAAAACGAACATCGAAGATTTCGTAACGCCTGTGAAGGTGCCAGACGCAGTAGGTGTAGCGCTAAACGCAGACAAAATACTGTGGTTATGAAAACAAGTACAAAAACAAAAAAAGGGGGTAGTAAAAACCCCTACCTTTTTTTTGTCCAAAGTGAAAAGAAATGTATAGTGAGAAAAGGATGTTTAAGGTGCTAAAAAGGTTAGAAGATATGAAAAAAAAGTATACAGCTCACGGATGCCCCGGCATTTATTCGTGTATGGCATGGCAGGGGCTCCGCATATAAAAAGAGGGAACATATGAAAAAGAAACTCATAACTGGCTTAATAGCCATAGTAGCAATCGTAACGGTTTTGATATTTGCAGGGTGCATTGAGGAGCAACCACCCGTATCCACCCCCACGCCGGCTGCCACCCCTCCTACAAAAACAACACCCACTTCAACGCCAACAAGCTCCAGCCTGGAAGGCCGCATCTGGACGCTTACCAATTTCATTGCAGAGAGCGATGGTGACGTGCGTTTACCCATCACCGGGACTACAATCACTGCCCGCTTTGAGGATGGGCAGATCAGCGGTACGGCGGGGTGTAACCAGTACTCGGGATCCTATACTGCTGCGGATACGATGGTCCTCAACGAGATGTCATGGACTGAAATGTTCTGCATGGAGCCGGAAGGTGTAATGCCGCAGGAGACACAATACCTCGAAATACTGCGTGACGTAACGACATATACAATAGAGGAGAACCAGCTTACTCTCCACACAGAAGACGGGCGGGCACTTGTGTATCATGCGAAGTTAGCTAACGTAAAAGATATTGAAATTATGCTGCTTGAATCATTTCCTGTTCAGATAAACGTTGTTGCAAAAGGAGAGCATCCTGATAGTTGTACGAAAGCTGACGAAATTACGACAAGACGTGAAGGAAATACATTCTTCGTCACCCTAACCGCATCAAGACCCGCTGACGTAATGTGTGCGCAGGTAATTACGCCATTTGAGGAAGTTATCGCATTGGATGTGGTTGGGCTGAAAGCAGGCGTTTACACCGTAGATGTTAATGGAGTAAGAGATACGTTTGAATTACAAATGGATAACCGTTTCGAAGAATAAAATCTAATGAAAACTAAGATTAAGGGGGACAGAGAATGCCCGATCACCAGGGATGCCCTTTGCAATTCAATTCTATTCAAAATTCATGTATAAAGATTTATCCTAACGTTTTGGTATGGTTACGATGAAGATGCCTGATACAGGATATTGAGGTTATAGATATGCGGTGAATATAGACCACTAAACCCTTTTAAGAAAAGCGTTTACGGAAAAAAAGCTTGGACAGGGAGGGGAAGTGGTGGAGAAGTATATATCGGGGCAGAAGGGTTACGAGATGACAGATACTGTACCGGTGATAGATGAAGAAAAGGAGAAAGTGCACAAAACATGGTACAATACGCTTTATAACAAACTTTTTGGAGTGAAGCATCAAAAATAAAAAAGTCGAAAAGCTTTTATACACCTATGATAAAAGGGTAGTTTAAGTCCTCGGCGGTCGTGCATAAGTACAGGCCCTGTACTTAAGAGGCTGTCCCACAATTCCATAATCAAACAGTTTTCCGATACTTTTATATGCTTTCAACTACATATAAACATTATGGCATTCATAAAAAGATTCCGCAACCAAAATTGGCTATTTCCCCCAACTATAGCTGACTTAATCGAAGAAGACCACATTTGTAGACTTGTAG
>JAPVWK010000032.1 GCA_028572065.1 Candidatus Methanophagales archaeon | reverse complement strand
TAACTGAAGTACTTGAATGTATGGGGCTGAAATTGGATATGCTCACATTATACAACATTTATCAAGGTCAAGGATGCGATCCTAATGTTAAACGGGAGAGGTTGATGGCGCGATGGGTTACTTAACCGAACACGCATGAAGTTGTACCTTACCAGTCCCGTTAGTATTCATCATCCACAAATCATAATCATCATTTACACCTGTTCTCGCAGCATATATAATCCCGCCAATTGGACTCCACGATGGCATATTTTCGTCCACCGTTGAAAATGTCAATCGCTCCTTGTTCGTATCCTCATCACACATCAACCAGATATCTTCATTACCTGAATGGTCGGATAAATAAAAAATTTTTGAGTGAATAATTGTAGGTGAGTATTCGTTTGATGATTCAGTGGTTAACTGCTCTTTATTTGACCCGTCGTTATTCATTATCCATATATCTTTGTTGCCTTCTCTATCCGATACATATACTATTTTTGAACCAAAGCCTACTGGTGAACATTCATTTGATAGATCAGAGGTTAATTGCTGTAATCCTGTTCCATCTGGATTTATCATCCAGATGTCGAAGTTCCCAGACCGGTTTGAAGCGAATATAATCTTCGGTGCGTAGGAGGTCTCCGGGACACCACCGCCACCGCCACCACCACTACAGCGACGTTCCGGGTTCACGACAAACGTCCAATTTTTACTATCACTAATCCCTTTTGTGCTCTCCACATAGGCCGTGACATTGTGCGAACCATTCGCTAATGGTATGATCGGTGTGTAATTAACATAAGAAGGCGTAACCGTTGCGTTTGCGGTTACATCTACTTTATCCACCGAAATTGTTACCAGAGATACATTTCCAAATCCACAAGAGATATTTGCACCGATCGTGGGTGTACTCGTCCATAAGCAACCAATAGGTGTTTCATTAGTGATATATGCTATTGTGAAATATCTGGTGCTGGAACTGCTCGTGTATCTATCACTTTCCACACAAACGGTAAAATTGTATTGTCCACAATTTAACGGCTCTGTTGGGATATAACTAACATTAAAATCTGTTATTGTTGTATTTTGTGTCACATCACTGTCATTTACTGAAAGGGTTACCTTAGACACATTTCCATAAGAGCACGAAAAATTAGCACTGATTATAGGCACATTGTTGTCTATCGTATCATAAGGCTGCATATCATATATTTGTGGCTGAGGCACATAAATCAGTGCCGGATCGGTGTTCCAGTAACTATCGTTGGTCAGTGCTATCTTCTCAACATCGGATGCACTTGTGGCCCAAAGAGTGTTTGCAACCCAGAGGTTACTGCTGCCAAATTGTTTCGAGACGTATATGAGATTATTAAGCAAAGTGAACAACGGGAACTCGCCTGCCAATTCATTTGTGATTTGAATTTTGTTTGTGCTATCTGCATCCCTAATCCAAACATCGAAGTTGCCCGATTCGTTAGAGGCATAAAATAATCCTGTCCCAAAATCACTCCAGACTGGCAAGCCGTCACATGCGGTGTTGTTTGTTAATTGGGTCGTTTTGGTGATGGACCACGTGTCACCGTAGATATGAGCGGAGGCATTTGCACATCCTATGAGTGCTAATAGCATAAATGCAGTCCCAACTAAAAATATCCTTTTCTCCATTTTAACACCTCTTTTTATTTTCTTATCTTTCTGCTTACTCTTAGCTATAATAACCCGTCATTATACCCCCTACTTAAGTACAGGGCCTGTTTTTAAGCACGAGTGCCGATGACTTAAACTACCATTTGATCACAGGATACTAAAAGCTATTCGCTTTTTTGTTTTTGCTACGGTCACCCAAAAGTTTGTCATAAAGCTACATCTACCAGGTTTTGTGCCTTCATTCCATTCGCATCATCTATCACAACCGTCGGTACGGTACATGCCCTCTCTAACCTTTCTGCCGTTTCCCAAACCGGTATCCCGAAATCTTGCTGCAATGTAGCAGTGCAGTGCAGTGCAGTACCCATAACTCGTAATTGGCACGATATAATTTTTAGATCGCTTTTATCGTCAATATTAGTGTGCAGACTCCCTGATCGGACAGTATGCGAGAAGTACCATGTCTTCTTTCTTTCACCACTATTATTTTGAGCGGACACGTCACGGTTTTTAACGCCATAAAACCGATTCCGCTGCTTTCTTTACTGCAGCTCGGTATTTACCGGGTGTATAAACGCCAAGTTTACATTTTTCCCAGAATACTCGGCTGAGCATAGATACGAGTTCAGAAACTTCTCGCAGGCTTCTTGTACTTTGCTCATCTCGTATAAGCACTCGCGCATCGCTTTCTTTTAACGATTCTTCTTTGGCGCCCTGGAAGTCTATTATAACATATTTTTCGTCTATGCCTGCTTTTATGCTTATTTCATGCTCTAATTCCTTAACCCTATCTTCTGTATCCAACTCCTCTACCACATGTGCCTCTAATACAGTTATGCCCGTATATACCGCGCGTTTGAACAACATCCGCTCGTTTATGCGTGTCATCATCTCCTTTGGATAACCTTCTGCCGATCTCAACGTAACATCCAGCTCGAAATCGTCCATTTCACGTAGTGCGAGCGCATATTCCAGAGCTGAAGTTTTCGTGTTGATGTAATGCTCAACAGCTCGTGCAAACATCAGTCGTGCTATCCTGCTCGTGTGGTGTCTATAAACAGTGGGATACATGAGGAATCGCGAAAAGAGCAGATATTCCGCGGGTAGTATCCCTTTCTCTGTTATTACAAGCTGTCCCTCGAAGAAGTCCAGACCTTGAATGAGTCTCATATTGTCAAGCACACCGTACGCCACTCCAGTGTAGTAGGAATCGCGGACTAAATAATCCATCTTGTCCACGTCTATCTCGCCATTCAATATTTTTGCGAAATCCTTACCCCTGCCCTCGCCGGTATTTTTTATGTGTCCCAGAATTTTATGCGTATCCAGACAGTAATCTTCCAGAACTTCTGCGATATGTAACGACCTATCTTCGGCGTCGCTGCGCTCGAGTTCATGCACGAATAACATCTCTTCAATATCTTCGTGGTTTTTTCCCGTGTACGTTCGGATTAACGGCTCGGTAACATGCGAATAGGGTCCATGCCCGATGTCGTGAATGAGCGAAGCGACCCGCAGCTCTGTCTCTTCTTCTTTCGCTACCGCCAGCTTGTCTAACAGGACATTCATCAGGTGATAAGTACCAAGAGAATGTTCAAACCGCGTGTGATTCGCACCGGGGTAAACGAGGTAAGAGAACCCAAGCTGCCTTATCCTCCGCAATCGCTGCAGCTCCACGGTCTCTAATATGGCAATTGCTAGGTCGTCTATTTCTATGTAGCCGTGTATGGGGTCTCTTATTACTTTGTGCATCTAACTTTCTTTAAAGGGTTTAGACAGAAAAACATTTTTGGCATTTGTACAGCAAGATTAAAAAACCACGAGATTTCACTAGATTAACACAAGATTTTTTGGTTAACAGGGGACGAAAGAGCAATAGAGTGCTTAAGTCAGACCCATACTATTATTTTCTTGTGTAAATCTGTGTAATCTTGTGGTTTGCTAAATAATTGCTTTGTTTTTTCACTACGTAACCACAACATCTCCTATCTCGCGTTCGTGCATATCATTCATATACGCCAAAGTACCGCGGATAATCCGACTTAGCACATAAATCAAAACCGCACCATACACAGCACACAGAACGAGGAACAAAGACAGTATATGCCGCCATTCTCCTCTCAGTTCCTTCAGATCCTTTTCGGTATCTCCTGCCATAAGTGGCTCACCCGCGAACCTGTAGTTCTTAGATGCCGCCTCCAGGTATCCCTCCGCCGTTTTATAGCTCCCGGAAGCAGTATCGTAGTTATACGGATTTGAAAGCAGATGTGTGTCCCAGAGCCGATAGAAGTCGTTCTCATTGCTATCTAATATGATATTCTCAGCTCGAATACGAAGGTCCGTTGCCCCACTCACCAGTTCATCATGCTTATCCATCATCCGGGTCTCCTCATAGACACAATCCAACCGCTTTTCCTTGTCATTGAGCAGCCCATATAACGTAGCGGCATATTGGTATGACAATGCGGATTCAAGCACGTTTTCCTCCTCGTTTAACTTGCTTATATCATTCGTGGGCATTGCATGCTCTACTGCTTTCTTTATGTCCCAACCACGTAATTCCAGCAGTTTCGCTTCATCTGTCAACACCTCGGTTGTTGTTTTCTCCGCACCTATTGCTATTCCTTTTGCATATCCTGACATCTCCTGGTTATTCAGCTCAGAATTTACGCCCATCCGGGATGTTGATACCCAGGCAGTCCAGGAATTCTCCACCGCTTTTCCATAGTCTCCTGTTTCACAGTACACCACACTATCGTTCAGCGCAGCTAGCAGCGATAAAGAACCTTTAATCAAAACCGGTATCTTTTGCCAGTCTTCCTCTCCTATCTCGCTTTGTTCTACAGTTTCCAGCAGCTCTATACCATTTACTATGATATTTTTTGATGTCGGGTAGCGCATGCGCAATGTGCTATTTTTAAACGACTCTAAACGCTGTGTCATCTCTTTGATATTCATAGGCACGATCTTTGCCTGTATATCTATCCGTTTTGCACTTATCTCACGGGCACTCAGGTAATACTTCCAGGAATAGTGCTTTGGCACGGCTTCCAACCCCGGTTCGATCCTGAGCGTAACGTCCATGGTTTCGCCAGGTGGGATGTCCATGAAATCACGCTCTTCTTTTAGCCAACTTCGGTATTCGTCACTGGACGAGAGCCGTAAATGCTCTACGGGCTTATAACCATAAAGCTCGGTTAATGTCAGGGTCAGTTTCTTCGTATCATAGTCTCGCTCCTTCAGCTCTAAAGAATTGAAATCAATAGCGAGAGGTGCTGATGAGAAATAGGACGAGGAGGAAGAGATGGAGAAATCAACAGGCCACAAAACCTTTATGGTTATTAATGCAATATTATCAGTATCATGTCCTGCGGTTCCTGCATCTATACGCAGTTTTCCCTGATACGTTCCTTCTGGTGTGTCGTAAGGTATAGTGATAGTGATAGGAACGTCGACTTTTGTTTTCCCTTCAGGAACCACCCTTGGCAAAGGAGGTCTTATGTCGATCCCGCCACCAGGTTGCTCAGGAACGATACTAAAAGGTAGGGGGTCGTCACCTCTATTTCTCACGGTTAAAACAATATTTTCATTATATATCGCCACAGTACCTTTTGGCTTATCGAACTTTAATTCAAGCCTTTCGTCATCAAGTCGGCCAAGCCTCGGCGGTCTCATTATATCTGCTTCAAGTGTTATCGTAACTGTGTTCGCATTGCTGCTTGTAATGGCAAATTTCCAGGTATATTTGTTATCGCGTCTCGTGTAGTCCGGCGGTCCCGGAGTTAGCGTAAATGTAATACCAACAGGATTATCTTTTGAGACCGTACCCTTGTCTAGGCTTGGTTTAACCCAACCATTTCCACTTCTCTGTTCTACATAGAATTCAACAGCTTCATACCCTAAATCCTCTCTGATCGTAATTGTTTTCTGTACACTAGGAACATTACTGGCAACAGTTCCGAAATTGATTGAACTTGAAGGCGATACAGATAGCTTGGCTACGTATGTCACAGTTACTGTGATTCTGACCGTCTTTTCGTCTGCCGTTACATAGATGTAATGTGGTCCTTCTTGCGTACTTGACCGTGCATTAATATCAATATCTCGTGAATCTCCGGAAGCAAGCTCAAAACGAGAAGAGCCTGGTGTGACTTCAGTATCACTACTAGTTATAGTCACTCTGGTGCTATTGCCACGATTTGTTATTCTTATCTGCTCGGCATATGCACTGCCATAAAGCTTATCGAACCGCATATCTATCCGATCTGGTGTTACTTCGAGAGCTCCTTGCGCACTTGCACATACTATCCCTAAGACGGAACATAGGATTGCTAAGATACTGATAACAATAACCTTAAACAATAAGCTCCTCACCAAGTCGCGTGTCATCCAGTTCCTCACCCCATCTTCTAAAGTCCAGCCATATTATACCGGTAAAAAGAGAAATGATAAGAAGATAAATTGCAATCTTTTTTGTAATCGTAATCATCAAACCCTTATAGGTATCATCTATTGCAGGTCTAAGCTCTTTTACATTCCCCAGTTCCTTATCGCTGTGCTTCTCATATAACTTCTCCGCGTTCTCAAAGGAATCCCTTGCCTTTAATATATCCATAAATGCCGCGCCGAAAAATACCGAAGGGGGGTCTCTTGCAGTGGCATGATACTCCCTCGAGGCTGCTATATGTTCCGACGCCCGATCCATATCCCGTTTATACATCCTTTCGTCCCGTATCGCCTCGAACTCCATCCGGCTTGCGTCACTGGGCATATCGCCTTTGTCGTATGACTCCGAACTTATATGCTCATATTCGATCCTCACCTTTGTCTCTTTCGTATTTGTGGCCAGGTCCTCGAAGAATTTGCCCTCTCTTATGTAAAACCGCTTAAGCGCACGCTCGGCAAGCACGGGAATACCATTTCTTTCCGCTATGTCGTACTTTTTTAGCGTGTTTATGGCTGTATCTATCGTATCTGCCATCTTCAGTGCTTCTTCATGGTCCCCTGGGTGTTGACTTTTGGTTAATGTCGTCATCTTCTCCAACTCGTCAACAATAGAAAGGTAAATATTTACCCAGTCCCTTGTAGTCGTGGTAACTTCCGTGCCTTTCATACCTTGAATCACTGCTTGTACTCCTGCCTTTGCAAGTGCTAGCTCACCATAGTCCTCAAATAAATCTGTTTTGTCCGGTGATATTATCTCCTCAAGCAGACTCCGCTTCAACGTATCAGACCCCGCGGCGGGCGTCAAAAGCACCAGGATGTTGATTATGATTAGCGTTATTACAATCAAATTTCGCGTATTCATCAGTGTATTAAATAGCAGCGTGCAATAAAAATGAGGTGTCTAACAAAGGGAAAACGCGATGAATCATTTATAAAAGTTTCATACAATGATAGTTAATAATCTGTTAAGCGGTATATTATGAAACCCCTTTTTGTCGGAATAGGAAACGCGGGAAGTGCAATTCTTAACGCTCTACTGGAGTACAAAGAGGTAAAGAAAGTAAAACCAATTGTTATCCTGCCCAAGTCTAAGGGCGGCGAGGAGGGCACTGTGGCGGCAACGCGAACGGCAGCAAAAAGTGTTGAGTTCGCTTTTCTGTTCGCAGGATTTAGTGATAGCGATATAACCGCCGGTGTAGTGGAACTATTGGATGAGCAAAATATAAAGACGCTTTTTTTTGGTATTCTACCTGCCAATAGAAGGGAAGAGCGGGAGGAGATACTAAGTGCATATCAATCGCTGGAGAATCTAAGGGAGTACGCGAATCCATTTATAATCGTGGATAACCAGAAGATAGCGCACCATCCAAACTACAAGGAGTTTTATCCCCGGTATAACCAGTATATAGCATCTTGTATCGCAGACATCCTTGCAGGGATTCATGTAAAGAACTCGCCCGCCGCGTCAGAGCTGCGATCTACCCTGCATATAGATGAAGTGGTAAAGGCACTGTCACTTGACGATGGCCCCGGCTATGTGGCGGTATCGCGTGCTTCGGAGCTCACAAAGGGCTTGTCGGGCTATGTCTTCCCTTTTATGAGGCACAAACCGCTTGACCTCCTGACACTTCTTCGTGTTTCGCTGGAGAAGTTCAGCGTTGCGGATGCACCGATAGGCTGCGAGAAGAGCGTCTCGTTCCTTCGTGTGCCTGATTATTATGTCCGGGGCGGGAGTGTGGATAAGAAATTAATCGAAGATTTTATGCTCACCTACTCAAAAGAGAGTCATCTGGCGGTTTCCACCACGAAGCGAAACATGGCGGCGGTAACTACTTTGTTCACTTACAAGTTCGAGCAATTGGGCAGATTACGGGATATAAGGGGGTTTGCTGATGAGGAGGCATAATATACTCTTTCCTGTGGTCATTTTTTTAGGGTCGATAGCTCTTGGCATCTTCATTCTATCCAGTACCGGGTCAGACCTCGCGATAACTATCATATTTATCTTTCTCCTCACGATGATCGGAGCCGCATTTTTAGTTCAATATCTCGTTACGGTACGGAAGGGCAGCGTAAGGGAGAAGGTGATGACTCGGGACATCGAGGGGGTAGCGAACCAGTATGTAGAACAGATGCGGATTCTACACGATTTCGAGGATAAATACGTGATAAGCACGAAAGAATTCAGGGTGGAGTTGGAGAAGGTAAAAGGGGCTTTGATCGAACTGGGCTGCGAGGTGAATGGCTGGGTAAAGATAGACAGAGCGAAACAAAGGCACGTGGGTTTTGCCGATGTCGAATGGGTAACAAAGATGTTCGAGGGCATAAAAGAGCAGCATGAAGTCGTACTTTATTCTCGGATGATAGACCGATGCAATATTTATCTGGATGACCTAAGAACGCTTGAAGCTGCGGGCTATGAAGACATTCGGGGCGATATAGAGCAGATAGAATCAAAGATATTGGCGGACGAGAACCTGAAGAAGGATTCTCTTGAACTCTCGATGTTCATGAATGAGCTGGTATCTTTATTAGAGGAATCGCTGAGAACATGTTTGCATGAAGCACACGGTTTAGAGGCGGAAGGGCGGGAGGCCGCAAATGCAGACACTGCCCGAGTCAGAACAGACCTAAAACTGGTTGAGCACAGCATAGAGAACGGGAACTATGAAAACGCATCAAAAGTATTGAATAGCGTAATTAGAAGGTTGAGCCGGATGCTGGAGACGGTGTTTGAACGTTATAAAGAAGACACGCTTGCGCTGACCACAGTAGTAGTGGAAGTTCTGGGCGAAGAAAAGAAGGAAGATAAAAAGAAGATAGAGGAGTTGCGGGAAACCATGGAGGCGTGCATGTTACCTTCTCAAATGCGAAAGCTGAGGGGATCTGGTGAAGCACTCGTGATTTTAGCCATAACCGTTCTGGAGGCGATTTATAACAGTATATTCGATCTAGAAGCGGCGATACTGAACGAGGATCCGACAACGGATTTATATCCAGTGGAATATTGGTCAAGAGAAAAGAAGAAGGAGGTGGAGGACCTAAAATCAATTCCACTATCAGACCTCAAAGAATTCGTGCGTAGATATAGGCTCTTAGCTTCAGATGCACATTCGCGGTTTGCGTATGATACCGAGAGGTTAAATTATATAAAAGAAAAGTAACATTGTATTTAGAAGATATGTAAAGGAGGTCTTAACTAATGGAACCATTAAGTATAGGAATACTTGTAGTTGTTCTGCTGATAGTTGTGGAAGCCTTAGTGATGCTGGTAAAGTTTAAGGTGGACAAGACGCTTCTTCTTATGCCGATTGCCGGTCTAATATGCGCGATAATCGCTTTTGTGTTGAATGAATATCGGGCTGAAATTCTCGCCTCTTTAGATAGCTCTGTTCAGGATGTCGTGATATACGTCCTGCTTGTAGTGGGCGTAATATTGGGCTTGTTAGGGCTTGTGATATGGTTCAAAGGGGAGAAGGAAGCAAAGAAGATTATTGATACGGCAAAAGGTATAGATAGCGCAGTTGCCGGTATTGACAGCGATATGAGGGGAAGCGAGATGGAGCTAGAGCATTTTGACGATGAGATGGGTGCGATAAAGGAGAAGGTGACGGATTACGAATCGAAAGATAAGGAGGTTTGATGCCTGAAGTATGGAAAAGGGAGAAGATACGGTAAACCGGATTGTAATAGGAATAGGCGGGCAAGGTGGCTATATCGTAAACAACCTGTTGAAATTGCTTAAGTCGAAAACAGGTAAGACGCCAAAGAATGAGGAGTTTTTGATTATTGATACCGACCAGGCATCAGCAAATGCGTGCACTGAAGTAGAAGAGCGGAGGAAGATAGTACTCAACAGACCGGATACGATACTGATGAAGAATGCGAACAGATGGCTACCTGACCCGTATCTTGCGGCTGCCGGTGCGGGGTGCGGACAGCACCGGATATATGGTCGTGCAATGTATAATGTGCACCGGGAGCGGATATTCAGTGCTATAGGGACTGCGGCGTCAGAATTGCGGAACCGGACTGGCGGTAAAGATTTCTTCATACTGATGGTCTGCGCGTTAGGCGGGGGAACGGGTTCGAGCATGCTGCTTGACATTGCAATAGACATCAGGGACTGGATTTCAAAACAGTTCGGGTCCCAACCGGTGATGTTCGGAATTGGTATTCTGCCATCGAGCAAAGAATCAGTGCTCCCAACTGGGAATGCGCTTGGCGCATTGAAAGAGCTTCATTTCCTTATGTCACATAGCAAAGAGATAATAATAGAGGATAAGAATTACTCGAATCCATTCAAACTGTTCTTCCTTTTAGGACGGGACCTTCAGGGTCAGAATCGGGATGAGGAACTGGAAAGGGCAATACCACGGTTCCTTCTCGATCTCGGATTTTTACCGGGCGGAATGGTGGAGACGAAAGGCAAATGGCTTGATCTCAACGACCTGCAGAATAGAGCAAGAGGTTACGAAAATCGGTTTGATTCCTTAGGCTATTACGAGTGCGTATTCCCATCCGATAAATTATTCCTTTTTTATGACATCGAGGATGAAATACCTGTGGTCAGGCAGAGATTGGTCGAGATAGAGGCACGAACCGGGGATATAAGGGGCAAAACCGATTTGCAGCGTGGCGAATTGGAACGGTTCGAGGGCAGGATACGAGACGTTCAGCGCGAGATAGAGAGATACGAATCGGCGAGAGGACTGCTGTCTCATGTGAATGCCCGAGCAACTGTGGATGCCAAGGCGAAACTGGATAGAGCGAAGAAGAAGTTATCTGATTTGAAGGAGGGCGTGTTCAACCTCGAGATACGGGTAAGCGATGCGGAGGAGGAGAAGCGGCTGATGGAGCGGAAGTTAGAACGGCTTGATGCGTTAAAGAACAAGCTGCTACGTGATATAACATCGCCGGAGAATACGCGAAGCTATCACCAAATAGAGTTATCTGAGGATGAGGTGCGAGACTTAAAAAAGAGCAGGGAAGACATGACGAATCTATCGTTCTTAGAGATAATGAGGAAACTCGACCGTGAGGACGAGTATTTCAGGTGGACGCATTCGCCAGTAAATGAAGGGGACGTTATATTCAATCCGATGGTGAACTATCGCCATGCAATTGAGAATACCATGACTGCGAGCTATATAGACATCCTAAACGATTACGGGTTCCTGACTGTGGATGCGCGGGGGAATGTAGTAAACGAGGAGGAGAAGTTCGGGCATTTTATCGCGGTATTGAGCACGAGGGCGGATAACTTTGATGATGGTCGGCTTGGCGGTGGCGCGTTTAAGAGCATGGTGACGGAACGATTTGCAAAAGATGCGGACGTTTTGAAGCTGGATGCACCGGCGCGTGCACACAGTTTCGCAATATACACGCTTATGATCGGGCTGCAACCATGGGCCGCAGGTCCAGGACTTCCGCCGCGACTGCGTGAATTTGAATGGATAGAGAAAGCATATGGCGAAAGTGATTTTTCTAAGCTGCAAAGACATCATTCGCTCTTTTATGGCACTAATAAGCCGTTCTCCATAATCACTGATATTCCGTATACACCGGGCGCAGAAGAGAAGAACAGGGATATGGTGACGAGCTACTGGCAGAGTTACGAGGTAATAGAGCCAGGAGTAATATGGGAAAACGTCCCTATAGTGCTTGCGCAATGTTTGAAGATGTTTGACGATTTGTTAGTCGGGCTGGATATTGCGGGTGCTATAAAGAACGCGCGTGTCCCGGATCCGGAGAGCTACTCGATAGCGAATCTCACGATGCTGATTCACGAGCTCGAAAATGCAAGTAAGAACATGGAGAAGGTGAAACACTGGACGAAAGAGGCAGGGCGAGGGTTTACGCACCTGAAAGACGAGCTTGACGAATTGATGTCCAGATTGAAGGGTACAGATGCTGGGCGACCGGCGGAAGAAAAAGCGGAGAAGATGCTGAGGATGATTGACGACTCAACGCGAAACCTGGAGATTTTGCTCGACCGGATTGATGCTATGTCGAACAGCTTCAGTAACGACATAGAAGTATTCGTGGAAAACGCGAGAGGCTTTCTGGGTAATATACCTTCTGACGCGACTACATCCGGCGTAATAAGACAGATAACAAAGGCGGAGACGGAGATTTCGCGGATACGAGAGAACAGTATGAAAGCGGTGAATGGGATAAAAGAGATGGGTGGTCCTCTCGCAACGCTGTTATCGTCTTTAAAAGAACTGAAGAGTGTATTGGAGTCGGAAGGCGGAGAAGCCGAGGACGTGGTATTTGAAGAGCGTAAGGGCACGGGTGTAGAATTGCCTGATTTATCATTGAACCTGAGGAGGAAAGAAGAATGAGACGTGTTTTGTGTGTTTTGTGTGTTTTGCTTGTCGTTCTGTCACTTGCAGTTTTAGGCGTGGGTATTGGGGCTGCGGCGGTTCAGGAAGTGCTGAAGCTGGATGAGAAGAAGTCGTATGTCCGCAATTTAGATACCGGGATAGAGCAAAACTACACCGATATTTTGGATAGTGAACAATTAGAAGGGAATATGCTGGAATTCCATATATATGTGAGCAAGACCGGTAATCCGATTTTAGATGATTATGTACTAGAATTGAGGACAAATCTGGATAGCCCGGAATGGAAATTCGGCGATGACCTCTCACATTCTGCAAATTGGATAGTCTGGAAAGGAACGGAAGCACATGAGCACGTGGTTCCCAAGGTAATTTTATCGGGCGAGGTACCAAAACCAATAAGGAAAATAAAAGAGCCCGGGTTCGAGGGTTATGACCTCTATGGGATAGGCGAAAAAGACGTGTATGTCGAATTGACGGTTGGGCCGACACGAGATGGTGCAACCCTGGAGACAATTATACAAAAGTTGGAGCCAACAATGACATTCAAATCGACAAGTGAAGCGATAAGAGCGACCAAACGCGAGATGGATACGAATTTAAAAGAGGCGAAAGCTAAGATCGGAGACTACCGTTTGGAAGAGGATATAGAAGAGTTGTATGAAGCGGGACATCCTGGTTGGGCATCTAAGTTATCAGAGCATTACAATGAGTTATCTGTCGGGGCGGAGCCGAAACCAGTTGGACTTTATGCCATCATAGCGCTAATGCTGGGCTTGATTTCAGGTGCGGGCATAGTGTATGTATATGTATCGCGCGGTGGCGGAAAGGGCATGGACATAAGTGAGATTTCGTCAGAGCTGGATGATACCTCGGGCAGAATAGCGGATAAGTCAAGCGCAATAAATACGCTATCAACACGGTTTGCGCGTAGTGCGGATGAAGAGCAGAGGAACACGGCGAGAGAGTTGCTAAAGATACGGGCGAGCTTGAACGAACTCGCGAATGATATAAGGACGATTGCGGATAGGATAAGGGGTTCGCGATAAAATATCTGGTTTTTGTATAGTAGCGGGGTAAGAAACCACGAGATTACACGAGAGGAACACAAGATTTTTGGGTTAGCAAGAAGGGGCTAACTGGCCAATAGAGTCGTTAAGCAGGACCCATAGTATTGTTCCTCGTGGGACTCTGTGTAATCTTGTGGTTAGCTAAACAATTGACGAGGAATTAACTATCATATTTAGGGTTCAGTCATTGAACCCGAAGACGGAATTAACGAGATGTGTCCAGTCAACGGAGCCGGGTTTATAGCAGTCTCTTAACGTTTTTCTGGTTCTGCTTACTCCTTCTATCTCGGCATCTATAATTTCACGCACTACAGACGCTACTTCTTCTATGCTCTTTTCGCTTGTGTCCACTTCGTACACAACCCCGCAGAGCACAACCGCTTCTGCTATTATAATGTCTAGCGTTTCCGCTTCCACATTCTCGGCTATCTTTCGCGCGGGGAAGCCCTTTTGCGTTAGCCGAGCGGATAGCAAAGTGGGATTTGCACGCAGCACGATTGCTACCTCGGGCTCCAGGAGATGGGCTAAGTGACTCTCTATAATAAGAGCAGCTTTTTCTTCCTGGCTCAGGTACTCTTTTAGTGCTTCGAGGTCCGCGATAAAAGAGCCTCTTTCTGTGTCTATATCGGTATAAAACCTTTTTTCCTCTATTACGGTATTCAAATCTACAATAGCAAGCCCAAGTGCTTTGCATACACTTGTCTTGCCCGTGCCCGGAGTTCCTGTGATTGCGAGTATCATTAAACCTTTCTTTTAAAAAGAAAGCTTTACCAAAGAATAAAGGTTTAGCCTATTCACGACAGTGACCTTTTTTTTAGCTGCTTGTAATGCGGAAATAGGGATAAGAGTGAGAAACGAGCAGGAATACTGGTGGATTGGCTGGAACTGCGTGGTGCAAGGGGCGTGATCACCGATTCTGGGCGAGACTGAGGTTTCAAAAGTGGGGTTCCGAGGACTTACAAACCGAAAGTAATAAAAGTAACCATACATATCTATTCCAAATGCAATGTGTCTGCGTTCGGTGCGAGACGCTATATACGTGCGCACCAAAGCAAAAAAGCATAAAGCTTTATATAGCAGGTAAGGAATAGGTTAGAAGAGGGGAAAAAGGGGAGATGCCGAGAGAAGCGAAGAGGAAGATAAGCGGAATACAGATGGATGATGCTAATCAAGAGGGTAAAGTAGGCAAAGTTTTATATATCCCCTTTTTGATAAAAGAACTTAGGAGGTGAGAACGAAAAAAATGAAAACAAGTAAGAGAGGAAAAGCGATAACCAGTATTGCAGTGGTGACGATTATGGTGGCTTCAGTTATGGTTGCGATGATCGGGAGTGCAGCTGCTGCGCAAGGCGGAACTAAATACAACGTTATTGAACCAGGACCATCACAGAAAGTGCTGATGGGGCAGGATCTAGAATTTGTAGGATTCAATGTGACACCCACAGTATACAGGTATGATGCAGGAGATCAAGCAAATACGTACGAAGCGACAAAATACGTGGAACCTGGTGGGGAAGTACACTATTACCTATATAACATAAACTGGCCAACATCAGGAGCTTACTATGTGAATGTTGATGTTGAAGGAGGAAAACTAGTCGGATCGGAGGCACCACTTTCATACGAAGATCCAGATATGCCATTGAGGCTAAGAGTGAAGGACAAAGACGTGACATCACTTGCCGTGGGCACTGATCTTAATGTGGATGTTGGCGGGATAGACCTGTTTGATCTAGACCGAGTGGACCTTGAGATAATAGGGCCAGACGGTCAGGTTTCAGAAAAGGATAATGTGGAATTCAGAAACATAACTGTGAGTGAATTGAAAGGTTTTAAGGCTCTTGACACAACAGGCTTAAAAGTGGGTCATTACACATTCCAGGTAGTAATAGATAAACCCGACTTCGCATGTGGGTTGAGTGACCAGAGCGTAAAGAAAGAGCTGAACATAATAAAAAGTGAGGTGACAATAACGGCAGCTACGACAGAAGTACCAGAACTAGAAACCGTGAGTCTTACAGTAACGGGTGTAGCAGGTAACAACATAACAATGGCAATAGAGGGGATGAGCCCGAATGCCTATTTCCCTAGGGGGATTGATGACAACCCAAGGACTGAAACGACACGTGAATTCTACAGCATAATAGACGATGACGGTGTGATGAACTATGCAGTTGAGTTCAATGATACAGGTGCTTATACGGTTAGAGCGTCAGAAACGAATGATACGCCTACGTATGACAACGTTGACATAACAGTAACAGACAGAGACGTTATCTTTGACGTGCCAAGCACGGTAGTCATTGGAGAGCGGTTTGACGTAAGAGGAACAGCAAACACCGGGGATATGGTCACTATTGCAGTAGAGGATGAGGTAGTCCAGAAACTGGATCAGATCGTAATAGAGGAAGATGGCGAATTCAGTGAGGAGATAGATACGAGTGCATTGGATGCACCTTCGTTATTCAAGATTCCTGGTTCTGTGAGGTTGAAAGCGTATATTGACAGGCCGAAGGAATCCAGTTATCCTAGGAACGTACCTCTTAGTGAGAATGACGATGGGTCAGTTGCAATTTTAATGACAAGAGGCGAGGTCCTGGCAGAGTTGTCAACTGATGCTGTCGCGGAGGGAGATGATTTCACTATCACAGGTACTGCAGCGGGGACACAACAGGTAGATATACTAATAGTTGCACCTAGAGGTTACAGTGGTTCACAGATAGAAACAGACGAGAATAAAATGTATTACACAACAACGTCCGTCACTCAGACCGAGCATACATTCTATAAGAAAATCAGTGTTTGTGATGACGTGGACAACGGCAGGTATCTCGTGATGGTGCTCAGTCCAGGAAGCGATGGCGTATGGGGTAAGACAGGATACCCAAGGCTGTATAATCCGAATAACATAAGAGATATTGATACTGCCTTAGGTGAGTATACCTTAGAAACTAGAACACAGGAGGAGATGTTGGAGGTAGTAGAAGACATGGTCTTCTTAAGTGACGACCTGTTATGGATAGGCATGATAAACGTGCAATCGCCATTTGTGCTTCTTAACCCGATAGCGGGAGTGGGCATTGGCGAACCTCTGGAAATATCTGGAACGACCAACCGAGAAGAAGGTTATACAATTGTCGTAACGGCAAAAGGACCGACAGAGCTAACACCGGCGACCGTACCAACAACTAACCGTACGTTCAATGCAACGCTTGACACGACAGATGCAAGGATAGGTGCATACATAGTGAGGGCAGATGACGGCGATGCAAACACAGATGAGGCTATGGTGGACATAGGTGGGGCGCAAGTAGAAGAGAAGATAAAAGAGATAGACGAAGGGGTTGAAAAGATAAAAGAAGAGATAGGCGAAGCGATAGACGAAAAGATAGATGAGAAACTAACACCTGAGCCAACACCTGAGCCAACACCTGAGCCGGAAGCAACACCTGGATTTGAAGGCGTATTCGCTATTGCAGGTTTGTTAGCAATTGCTTACCTCGTACTAAAGAGAAGAAAGTAAACACAATCGAAAAATCAAACTAAAAGAATTTGTGGGGGTGTTTTTTTTTATCCCCTTTTTTTGTTTTTTACACTTTTTCTTTTTTGGAATAAGAAAACCTGTGCTAAAAGAAAAATCGAATAATTGTTAGATTAAGAGGGTATATAGATTTTTGCATCGGTGCCGATACAACTAAAACTTATCGGCTTTCCCTTGCGTGGTATATCTTGTTTAACCCGTTTTTTGTACTCGCAGATAGTTCTGGCTTGAATTCTTTTAGTACATCCTTAATTCTTTCTAACGGATATGGCTCATTTGTGTATCTTGTGGTATATACACTATAAAAAACAATGCCCGCGCTGTATCAGTTATTACCACCACCCAACTATAGATATAACTGATGCACCCAGACATCTTCACACCCGGAACCTGCATCTTCCTCGTTCTCCTCTGTAGCCTTACTACTACAGCCCCTCTAACGGTCAAACAAATATTCGAGGACAATCACAACTGGGCGGCATTTCACCTTGCGGGAAAAGATAACCTCCGCGATATCGGAATAAACGAAGTCAACAAGATGCTGTCTTGCAAGGATGAAAGTCGCGGATTCTTCACATACGAGTGTGAACACTGTGAAATCCTGAAAAATGTCTATTTCGGATGCAATAGTCGCATCTGCACGAATTGTGGTAAGAATCACACAGACAAATGGGCAAAATCTCTCGGAAACGCATTATTCAATGTTCCTCATCGACATGCAGTGCTCACGATTCCGGCTGCTCTCTGGCCCATTGTGAGGGAAAATCGTTTTCTACACAAGGTTTTGATGGATGCGGCAATTGCTGCGATCAACGACACAATTTCCCACAAGCACAGAAACGGACGATTGACGGCTGGCGCTATCGTGGTGTTGCATCCATTTTCCAAGCGTATGGGCTTCAATTCACATCTCCATATACTCGTGACCGAAGGTGGATTCGAGAAATGCGGCCGGTTCATCCACCAAAAAATCATCCCTTTCATCGCTATGCGGAAAACATGGCAATATCAGGTACTTACCCGATTCAAAGCGGCACTTCCTAAGACTAGGGGATTCGCGGTGCTCATAGACCAACTTTTCAAGAAATATCGCAAAGGCTTTGTCGTATATCTCCCAAAAGAATCCAGAATTACAAACAAACGAAAGATAGCACGGTATGTAGCCAGATACATCCGGCATCCCGCAGTCGCAAATACACGATTGCACCGGTACGACAGGAAAACGGTCACTTTCTGGTACAAGGATAATGAGGGCAAGAAGCATTTCGTGACTATGGTGGTGCGGGAGTTCATTAAAGCTTTGATTCAGCACATTCCAGATCGGAATTTCAAAATGATACGCCATTACGGTGCTTACAGCCGTAGAACAAAAAGGAAATATTCTGGCTATTTACAGAGAAGTATAAAGCAGGTTACATTCGAGGACATTATTACGAAAGCGAATAAATGGGCGCCAAATTGTCCAAAAT
>JAPVWK010000031.1 GCA_028572065.1 Candidatus Methanophagales archaeon | reverse complement strand
GCATCGTTAAATGTAATCTCTTTCACGTGATTTAGGACGGCACAAGAAGACAATAAGAAACGCTTTAAACTATTTGGAGCTATCCTTTCTGATAAAACGAGTTAGCAATTTGAGGGGTAGTTTTTTGAGTACGAGTAGAAAAAACAGAAAATCGCTGAGCAAAGATGAGGCTA
This sequence comes from Candidatus Methanophagales archaeon, assembly GCA_028572065.1. GTDB lineage: Archaea > Halobacteriota > Syntropharchaeia > Alkanophagales > Methanospirareceae > QENJ01. Next base: position 18,383 of record JAPVWK010000031.1, on the reverse strand, counting down.
TGAATTTGGTGTGTCTGGTCAGGAGTGAGACAAACGCGGAATATTACTGGCGACAACAAAGTCACGAGGTGGATTTTGTTTTGAAGAATGAGCAAGTAGTACCGATAGAAGTAAAGAATAAGGACAGAGTAGCGGAAAGGGATTTGAATGGCTTACTTAAGTTCTGCTCAATCGCGGGAATAAAGGAAGGTTTTGTGGTTAGCCGTGGAGATGAAATAAGTATAGAGGCAGACGGCGTTAGTGCAGAAAATAATGATTATTTACCGGGGTAACAAACGATGGTAAAATAATGGCGGCACATTATTAAGTCGGATCCGACGGTGATGATGGGCAAGCCTGTGATCAGAGGTACGAGGGTCACAGTAGAATTAATATCTGTCTAACGAAGACACAGCAATATTTCTCGAAGATTTTTACTTTTGTTCGCCAATTCGTGGGCTGTATCTTCATCACAAGGCACCAACAGAGATTGATAGCTCCTCAAATTCCACTATCTTCTTCTCTATTTTCAACACTTTATCCTCAACAACATAACCGGCTTCTGCCAAAAAATCGTTCAACGTCCCAAGCTTGGCTGTTTCTTCCAGTTGTATCTCTATAGCCACTCTCAAATTCTTCTTTGCTTCTTCCGATGTGTGACCACAGCTTGCAACGTCCAGCTCGGGGCAGTATGCCGTGAACATCCCACCCACCGTCCATATTTCAACAGTAGTGATTATCTTTTTCATTGTACATAAAGTATTGCTTCTTTCTAGTTAGTACACGGGTTTACATACAATTTTTTTACCTTCAGTAAAAACCTTGACTGAAATAGTTTATATCAGAATGTGCGGAATGTGGGCTATATTATTATTTAATTACTTCAGTAACCGTAAGGATAAGACGGGAATCTTTCAGATGATGTGATGTGTTTTTTATGATAATGAAAGAATAGTAAATAAAGAAAATGCCAAAAGACGAAAACATCAAACGGGTGCTGGTAATAGGCTCTGGCCCTATCATCATTGGTCAAGCCTGCGAATTTGACTATTCTGGTACGCAAGCGTGCAAAGCGCTAAAAGAGGAAGGTTACGAAGTCGTGTTGGTCAATTCCAATCCCGCGACCATCATGACCGATCCGGAAATGGCGGACCGGACGTACATCGAACCGCTTACTGTGGCGAACGTGGAGCAGATAATAGCAAAGGAGCGACCGGATGCTTTGCTGCCCAACCTTGGTGGTCAGACGGGGCTAAATCTCTCGGCGGAACTCAATAAAAGCGGGATACTGGCCAAATACGGTGTTCGGATGATAGGCGTAGAAGCGGATGCGATCGAACGCGGTGAAGACCGTATTGCATTCAAAGAGACCATGGCAAAGCTGGATATTCAAATGCCAAAGAGTTCGCCCGCTTATTCGGTCGCGGAAGCGGAGCAGATAGCACAGGAATTGGGTTATCCTGTGGTCGTCAGACCGGCATACACAATGGGTGGAACCGGCGGCGGGATCGTATACAACGTCGAAGAATTGAAGACAATTGTTACTCGCGGTATCTCGGCAAGCTTAATAGGTCAAGTACTCATAGAGGAATCGGTTTTAGGCTGGGAAGAACTCGAACTGGAAGTGATCCGCGATAAAAAAGGGACTAAGATCACTGTATGTTTTATTGAAAATGTAGATGCCATGGGCGTACATACGGGCGATAGTTTTTGTGTCGCGCCGATGCTAACGGTAAAGAAAGAGCTACAGAATAAGTTACAGGAGATGTCTTACAGGATCGTTGATGCTATTGGCGTATTGGGCGGAACAAACGTGCAATTTGCGCATAACCCGGAAGATGGTAGAGTGGTGGTTATTGAGATTAATCCACGCACTTCTCGATCCTCGGCATTAGCATCGAAAGCTACTGGGTTCCCTATCGCGCGCATATCCGCGAAACTTGCTACTGGTATAACCCTTGATGAACTCCCCTACTGGAAAGAAGGCACACTTGACAAATATACGCCCGGAGGCGATTATGTAGTCGTTAAATTTGCACGCTGGGCATTTGAGAAGTTCCCACAGACGCAAGACGTACTGGGGACGCAGATGAAAGCAGTGGGCGAGGTGATGAGCATCGGTAAGAATTTCAAAGAGGCGTTCCAGAAGGCTATTCGATCTCTTGAGACCAAAAGATACGGTATTGGTGGTGTAAATGATTTTGCAGCACTTCCACTGCCCGAACTCAAGGCGAAATTAGCCGATCCTTCGAGTGAGCGCATTTTCTTGATCTATGAAGCTTTACGCAAAGGTATGTCGGTCGAAGAGCTTTATCAGATGACTAAGATCGGTAGATGGTTTATCAGCCAGATGCAAGAGCTGGTAGAACTCGAGGAAGAGCTGAAGACGTTCCGCAGCAAAGATCTGCCAGATGACATGCTCAAAAGAGCAAAGGAAAATGGATTCTCGGACAGATACATCGCACAACTGCTGGGCAGGACGGAACAGCAGATACGTACACAGCGACTCAACGCAGGAAAGAAGGAAGCATATGCACATGTACCGGTAAGCGGTGCTGATGCCGCCTACTATTACTCAACATATAATGCAGACGATTCGGTTACTGTCTCGCCCAAGCGCAAGGTAATGATTTTAGGCGGTGGTCCTAACCGCATAGGCCAGGGCATAGAGTTTGATTATACCTGCGTTCATGCTGCGTTTGCATTACGAGAAGTAGGGCTTGAGTCGGTAATGGTAAATTGCAACCCCGAAACGGTATCCACCGATTACGACACATCAGACAAGCTTTATTTCGAGCCTCTAACAGTCGAGGACGTATTAAGCATTTACGATAAGGAGAAGCCCGACGGCGTAATCGTGCAGTTTGGCGGACAAACACCACTGAATATAGCAAGGGAGCTTTATGAATCCGGGGTAACGATTCTGGGCACGAGTCCAGATAGCATACATCTGGCTGAGGATCGTGAGCTATTCAAGGACGTAATAACAAAACTCGGTATTCCACAACCGGAAAGCGGCACTGCGCGGTCAGTAGAGGAGGCACTTGCAGTTGGTCGGGAGATCGGATTTCCTTTGATGGTGCGACCCTCTTTTGTGCTTGGTGGACGGGGCATGGAAGTGGTGTATGACGATAAGATGCTGCTGGATTATGCAAAAACTGCGGTCGATGTTAGTCCCGAATATCCGATGTTAATAGATAAATTCCTGGAGCATGCAATCGAGACTGAGGTGGACGCCATCGCAGATGGCGAGGACGTCTATGTTGCCGCAGTAATGGAACATATAGAGCTTGCAGGAGTACACTCAGGCGATAGCGCATGCGTAATCCCACCGCGTAATATTTCAAAACGTAATCTTGCTGAAATAGAAGACTATACAAAGAAAATCGCCGATGCGCTACAGGTCGTTGGACTCATGAATATCCAATACGCAATAGCCGATGGAAAAGTATATATATTAGAGGCAAACCCTCGTGCGTCTCGAACCGTTCCGTTAGTGAGTAAGGTTACTGGCGTTCCGATAGCAAAAATAGCAACTAAGGTGCTGTTAGGTAAAAAGTTGAGGGATCTGCTCACGGATGATATGGTCAAAAAGGCGATACCGTATTTCGGTGTTAAGGAAGCTGTGTTCCCTTTCAATATGTTCCATGATGTTGATCCGGTGCTGGGACCTGAGATGAAGAGTACGGGCGAAGTGATGGGAATTGCATCCTCATTTGGGTTGGCGTTTTACAAAGCGCAGGAAGCTGCGGGTATGAAATTACCCGCTGAAGGAACAGTGTTGATTTCTGTTACTGATAACGACCGAAAGGAAATCCTTGAGGTCGCAACCAGACTAAAAAAATTAGGGTTCCAGATACTTGCAACAAGAGGCACAAAAGCGTTTTTTGATAAAAAGGGTGTTGCATCGGATCTGGCGCTGAAGCTGCACGAAGGTCGCCCTAATATAACTGACGACATCTATAATGGCAGGATACAGATGGTGATCAATACGCCGACAGGAAGGAGCGGTAAATATGCCGATAGCTATATCCGTAAAGCAGCGATCCAGCACAAAATACCGTATATTACTACTGCCGCGGCTGCTATGGCAACGGTTGCGGGAATAGAGACGGTGAAGTCAGGAGATGTGGTGGTACAGTCTATTCAGGAATATCAGATTGGGCGTAAAAGAAGTAATTGAGTATTTTGAGTAGAGTAGAATAGAATGGAAATTAGCCCCGATACGATAAAGGATGTTGAACGACTACAGCGATATGAGCGAATAGTCCAAAAACTCGTAAAGACCGAATCGTTCTCGAAAAGTGACATCTGGGCGTGTGGCGAGAGTAAAGGCTTAATTGGTAAGATAATAAATCTACTGCTTAGTGAGGGTTCAATTGTAGAACAGGAAAAAGGTATTTTTCTGTGGATGCCCTCTGCTATGGCCACATATAAAAAAGAATGGGTTACTTCTTTGCGTCCGTCACACCAATTAAAGCGATTGAGGATGGAAGAGCGCCCGCGTGAAAAACTCCTTTACGGTTATTCTAAACCAACCACCGCCGAACTATTAGCTATCTTTCTGCGTTCTGGTATACCGGGAAAAAGCGCGATCGTGATAGCAAATGACCTCCTCACGCAATTTGGAGGTGTGAAAGGTATATTTGAAGCGGATAAAACGGAACTCATGGATATAGTGGGTGTAGGGGCAGCGAAAGTAGCACAGATAAAGGCAGTTCAGGCACTGGCGGAAGAATATCTAAAGGAGAAGATGAAATCGGTGACTAAAGTGAGGAACTCGAAAGAGGTATTTGATTACCTGTATCTAACGATGCGAGATTTGAAGACCGAGATATTTAAGGTTATCTTCTTAGATAGTGCGAATCAGACAATTGACGCGGTGAATCTCTTTGAAGGGACGTTAAACGCAAGTTCGGTCTATCCGCGCGAGATAGTGAAGAGTGCAGTCAATAAGAATGCCGCTTCGCTTATATTTGTGCATAACCATCCTTCCGGCGATCCCACACCTTCGGGGAGCGACCGAGCGATAACGGAGGATCTGGTATATGCGTGTAACCTCGTGCAAATTACCGTCCTTGACCATATTATTATAGGCGATAATGTGTATTTCAGTTTTGCTGATGAAGGTCTGCTTGAAGAATACAACCGGAATTATGTGAGTATAAAAGAGCGAAGAGGAAGACCCCATGAGTGATATAGTTCACGATTTTTAGCACTCATTCTTGAATGACATAAAGGGTAACTTATGAGTGTTTCCTGCGGAATCAGGCCAATTTTGACCAGACGTTACCAGAAATACAGACCACAGGCGAATTTAGCGGTTAAAGATGAGTCTTGCTATATAAAACAACTAATGAAGCACAATCCGCTAAGATGCTGATAGATTGTAAACCTCCTAAAAAATAACACGCATTCGATGCTTCTGTTTGCATATTGGACTGTGTTTGTCGTTACAGATGCACGGGTTATTCTTCCCCCGCAAACTATAAAAAGTAGCGAAACAAAAATATATGTGGAGGTAAAGACACAAAAATGGATAAAAGAGAAGAAAGAAGCAGAAGTAAGAAAGCGATATTAGGCGTTGTGCTTGCAACGGTTGTTTTAGCTTCGGTAACAGTAGCGATGCTGGGCAGTATAGGAGCAAGCAGCACTGGTGGACCGTGCAACATTATTGCGAAGCAAACAGCAGTACAGACAGTGCTAATCGGGCAGGATTTGGAATTCAGTAATACTGATTGGTCTACGGCGCCGGTAGTATACAGGTACGTATCAGGTAATTTGGAAAATACGTATCCAGTGACAGAATCAGGAGGAAGATATTACATCAATACCGTGAATTGGCCGACAACAGGTGCTTATTATGTAAACGGTAACAGTTCGGATTACGAGGCACAACTGTCCGTAGAAGATCCGAAGGTGCCACTGACGCTAAAAGTAAAGGATAGAGAAGTGACAACAATTGCCCGGAGTACCAGCCTTAACATAGACGTTGGAGGTATAAACCTGTTTGACGAGGACAAAGTGGACCTTGTGATAATAGGACCCAACGGTCAGATAACAGAAAAAAATGGTCAAATCTTTACAGACATAACAGTGGCTACGTTGAAAAGTATGAACGGTGACAATGCTATTGACACCACCGGCTGGGACATCGGTCCTTACACGTTCCAGGTGAAGACAAAACCCGACTACGCATGTGGATTAGATCTCAGCAGCGCAAAAAAGGCGTTGAGTATAATAGAAGGAACAATAAGTATTAGAGCAGATACAACCGAAGTCACGGAACTCACAGTCGTGCGACTCACAGTAACTGGTGTACCGGGTCATCAAATCACAGTAAAATCCGACCCTTTAAGCCAGAATGCGTATTTCCCCGCGGGGCTTGATGGCAACCCGATGGGTGTAACGACTCAGTGGTTCAACGACACAATAGACGATGACGGCACGATGACTTACGCAGTTGAGTTCAACGCTACCGGATTCTACACGATTCGAGTAACGGATTGGGCAGAAGTTGACTCGTATGACACCGTTGATATTAGCGTTATCGAGAGAGAAGTTATCTTTGACGTACCAGCTACAATTGTGATTGGTGACAGGTTTGATTTAAAAGGCACGGCAAATACAGGTTATACTGTGACTATCGCAGTGAATGGAGAAGTAGTCCAAAAACTGTCTCAAATTGTAATAGATGAGAACGGCGAATTCAGTGAGGAGATAGATACAAGTGCATGTGATGCACCAGCGGCATTCAAGGTTCCTGGGCTTGTGACATTGACGGCATGCGGATTTGTTGGTTCCACGACTGTGTTCATGGTACGACCATGGCTGACGGCAAGTCTGTCAACAGATACCGTAGAACCCGGTGACGAGTTCACAATCAGTGGCACTGCAGCGGGGTCACAGCAGGTAGATATACTAATAGTTGCACCGAAAGGTTACAGTGGTTCAAACATAGAAACAGACCAGAATCAAATGTATTACACATCAACGTCCGTCACTCAGACCGAGCATACATTCTACAAGACAATCAGCGTTTGTGATGACCTGGACAACGGTAGGTATCTCGTGATGGTGCTCAGTCCGGGTAGCGATGGCGTATGGGGTATGTATGGATACCCGCGGCTTTATAACCCGCATCACATAAGAGATCCTGATACCGCTTTAGGTGAGTATACCTTAGATACCAGGGCACAGACCGAGATGCTGGAGATACTTGGCGACATGATAGCTTTAAGTGACGACATAATTTGGGTAGATTACGTGACCGTAGGCGAGCAAGAGACGCTAACCCTGGATCCGATAGCGGATGTTGTTACCGGTGACTCGTTAGTAGTAACAGGCGAATCAAGCCGTAAAGAAGGTACTACTATTTGGCTAACAGTAAAAGGACGTTACTATGAGATAGTGCCACAAGCTGCTTACGTTTCAGACAGTACGTTCAATGCTACGTTCGATACAACAGGGGCACCACCAGGCGTTTATACGGTGCAAGCACTGGATGGATCCGGTCGTACTGCAACCACAAAGGTGCTTATCTATACAGAAGGGGTAGTACCCACGTCTTTTGATACCTGCGCGGGTAGTTATCCAAGCATAATGGGCACGCATAACGGGACGATCACGATACAAAGAAGACAGTGGTGGTGAACGAACCAAAATGAAGACAAAGACGAGTGGAAAAGCGATTGTAGGCATTGCACTGACGGTGATTATGGTGGCTTCGGTTATGGCTGCGATGATTGGGTGCACGGGTGCTTACAGCGATGGCGGGAACTATAATATTATTGTGAGCCAAACAGAAGTACAACCCGTGATAATCGGGCAGGATCTGGTGTTCCATGCTTTTAGCGCACCTGTAACAGTATCTCGAGTGAGGAATGGTTCCGAGGAATGGAGCATACAAACAGATAGTTATAATCGGCTTACCGTAAGTGCTGAGGAAGACCAGTGGACAAGAACTGGTGGTTTTTACGTGAACTATGATTCAGGAAGTTACGATGCAGAACTTTCAGTTAATGAGCCCCGCATGCCCTTGAAGTTAAAAGCAGGCACAAAAGAAGTGACGTCCGTCTTTAGGGGGACCCCTATTACTGTGGATGTTAGTGGGATAAATCTGTTTGATGAGGACATCGTTGACCTCGTTATAATAGGACCCTACGGCCAGATAAAATATAAAGATGGTATAAGATTTACGGGCATAACAGTGAGTACATTGAAAAAAATTAGCGGCGACAGCGCTATTGACACCACATACTGGGATAGAGGTCATTACACATTCCAGGTGAAAACTCGATCAGAAAACGCATGTGGGTTGGATGCAAGCAGTGCAAAAAAGGAGCTGGATATAGAAGAGGAAACATTAACTATTGATGCAGAAAAGACTTTGGTCATCGAATCCGAACTCGTGGAGCTTACGGTAAAAGGGGTGGCAAATACGCAAATTAGAGTAACAGCCTTTCCCAGTAAACATGTCATATTCTCTCCTGGGGTGAATGACAATCCTGCAGAAGTGGAAGACCATCCCCATTGGTTTGAGGATACAATAGATATTGATGGCACGATGACCTACGCTGTTAAGTTCAACGATAGCGGCACTTATACGATTGGTGTAAGTGGTTTTGATGATTGGTATTTCTATGATACCATAGACATAACCGTAACCGAGAAACAAGTTACTTTTGACGTGCCTGCTTCCGTGGAACTCGGCGAAAACGTCACGATTCGTGGCACCGCAAACACTGGCGATACCGTGGACATAGCAGTGGACGATTCTGTATGCGCAACACTAAACGATCTCGTGATAAACGACACAGGCGAATTTGAAGTAGCGATTGACACGAGTGCAGCAGACGTACCCGCGGCATTCACAGTTTCGGGTGCTGCGAACTTGAAAGCATTCATAGACCGAGCAGCAGGAATGGGCGACATCAGTGATACCGAAAGAGCCGATGGTACTGCGACTATATTTATGCTGAACCAACAGGGTGGCGGCATTGACGTCTCTGCTTCTGAAGTCACGGTGGGTAAAAACGAGACCGTAATCCTGACAATAGCGGCATTACCCGATCATAACGTGAGCGTGACAACAGCAGACACTGCGCATACTGTCTTTGAATACAACAGATACGGCTTCACAGGCACGAGCAGTAACGTTATTAACATAGCACCTGCTGATACAGTCTCAATACCGACTGATATTGGCGATTGCGATAGTCAAACAACAGCAAAGAACATTCATGGCGTCTGGCAGACAATGGCCGCTGGGGGTACAACAAAGTTTGCGGCGCATTTCGCAGATACCGGCACGTACACAATCACGACAACTGATTATGGGTCAGATTATCCGACTGCTACTCGGTTAGACGGAAAAGACATTGAGATAACAGTAATCGAGAAGAACGTAACGTTCGATGTACCGTCTATTGTGATAATAGGCGAAATGCTTACGATAAAGGGCATGTCAAAATGCGGGGACACGGTGACTATTGCCGTGGCAGACCAAATAGTACCTAAACTGGATCAGATCGTGATATATGGGAATGGTGAGTTTGAAGCGGAGATAGATACAACTGCGGTGGATGCACCCGTGGAATTCAAGATTCCGGGTGCTGTAAGTCTGCGTGCGTTCATAGACCGAGCGGAAACGGGCGACATAAGCCCTGACGAAGTAGATGACGGTTCGACAGAAGTGTTCATGGTAAGACCCTGGTTGACTGCAGGGGTATCAACGGATTCCGTGGATTTGGGTGATGAGTTCACCGTCAGCGGTACGGCAAAAGGGACAAAGTACGTGGATATTCTGATAATTGGACCAAAGGGTTACGGTGGCTCGAATATAGAAAGTGGTATAGGGCTGTATCAAGCGACCGTAGGCGTATCCGCCACGGAAGGTACATACTCTCAGAAGATAAGGGCAGGTGATGACGTGGACAACGGACGGTATCTCGTGGTTGTGCTCAGTCCGGGCAGCGATGGCGTGTATGGTTGTGATAGTGGCGGAATGATGGGTGCGGCTCAGAGCAAGTATTCGGTTGTTTCTACAACGCCAATACCAATATCAATACCAATATCAATACCAATACCAACACCGACACCGCCGGCACCAACACCACCACCAAGACGAATAGGAACTTGCAGAGGTGGCGTTACAATCGAGGAGGCTTTAGACTGCTATACGCTCAACGGCAGGACTCAGGACGAGATGTTAGAAATATTCGATAATATAGTGGGATTATGCGATGACCTAATCTGGGTGAGTCACATAACAGTCGGCAAACAAGAGACGCTAATCTTGGATCCGATAGCCGATGTAAGCGTCAGCGAGCCATTAGAAGTAACGGGCGAAACAAGCAGAGAAGACGGTGCTATTATCTGGGTAACCGTAGCGAAACCATACTACATGATAGTCCCAAAAGCAGCTATCGCTAAGGATAATACGTACAATTCTACATTCGATACAACAGGTGCACAGTTGGGTAGCTATGTAGTGACAGCAATGGATGGATATGGCTATACAGCAGCACGAATTGTTAATGTCATTGCGGAAACGGCAGCACAAACTTCTTTGTATAGCGATGCGGTAGGCAGTTATCTCGGTGTAACGAATACGCAAGAAGATACGATCACGATACAAAAGATGTACACTTATTCATGTCCCGGCACGGGTGGCCACAGCGAGTATGCCACATTCTATGACCTAAACGGCACGAAGCTGGGCGAAGGACGTTGGAACGGTTACCAGGCCCCATATTTACAGTACATAACGTTTGATGACCAGTTCACGTTAGAAATAGGTGAAACTTACAACTACACCATAAAAACAGGGTCGTATCCACAGATAATACACAAACATTCGCATACAGCCGATAATGGTACAATCACCTGCACGGAATTCACGGATGCTAATGGCAATACCTACGACGATTGGATTCCCGCTATAAGGTTGGAATAAGCGGGGATTTTTTTCTTTTTTTTGCTTACGACACAAATCTAAAATGCAAGCTGCAATGATGTTAAACATACAAGGCAGTGGCTGTTCAATTTAACAGGCATTCGATGCTTCTTTCTGTCTGTATATTGGACTGTGTTTGCTGTTACAGCGGTACGGGTCACATAAACCGCAAACTTTAAAAGTAGTAACACCAAATAGTACTCGGAGGTGGAAACACAAAAATGAATAAAAGAGAAGAAAGAAGCAAAAGTGCGATAATGTGCATTGCAGTGGCTGCGATTGTTATTGTTTCGGTAACAGTAGCGATGGTGAGCAACATAGGCGCGTACAGTACCGGCGGACGGTACAATATCTTCACGAACCAAACAGCAGTACAATCAATGCTAATCGGTCATGATTTGGATTTTAGTCAAGACGGGGGAAACTTTAACGAAAAAGGCGCTGGTTCTGTGACGGTGTTCACGACAAGTGCCAATCTTACTGCAAGTGTATCAACTGAGTCAGTTGATCCGGGTGGCGAATTCATAATCAGCGGTACCGCAACAGGGTCAAAGAGTGTAGAGATACTAATCGTTTCTCCAACAGGTTACGGTGGTTCAAACATAGAAACAGACCTGAATCAAATGTATTACACATCAGTAGGGGTATCCGCAACAGATGGCACGTTCTCAAAGAAGATCAGTGTGGGAGACGACGTTGACATCGGATACTATCTCATTATGGTGCTCAGCCCTGGAAGCGATGGCGTATGGGGTATGTATGGATGCGAAACGCTTTATAACCCAAATTACATAAGAGATCCTGATAGTGCCTTAGGTCAGTATACACTTTGGGGAAGGACACAGGAGGATATGTTAGAGATAGTAGAAGATATAATCTACTCAAGCGATGATCTCTTGAGGATAGGTTTAATATTGGTCGGAGAGAAAGAGCCACTGATATTGAATCCGGTAGCTGATGTGGTAGCCGGCGACACATTAGAAGTAACGGGCGAATCAATCTGGGGTGACGGCTCGTTAATCGGGCTAACGGTAAAAGGAAGCTGCTTTGAGATAGAGCCGCAAGTCGCTATCGTTAAGGACAATACGTTCAATGCGACATTCGATACCACAGGTGTACCGTCAGGCACCTATACGGTGACTGCAACAGACGGCTACCGCTATATAAAAAGAAGAATGGTGGAAATCACCGCGGACTCGTATGTACCAACGCTTTTTGATACCGGCGAGGGTAGTTATCCCGGCATAATGGGTACGCATGAAGGGACAATCACGATACATGAGAGAAGGAACGAAACACAACTTTCGGGTTATGAGTCCCGTATGCCTTTGATGCTAAAAGCAGGTACAAAAGCCGTATCGTCCAGTACCGACATCATTAGCTCTGATAGGGATATAGGACATTATACCGTTCATGAGAAGACCAAGGAAGAATATGCAGGTCACCTGGAATTCCGTAGCGTAAAGCCAGAGCTGACTATGATGAAAGGAACAGTACAGATAAAAGCGGATATGACAGAAGTACTAGAACTAACAGCCGTGAAACTTACAGTAACGGGTGTAGCCGGTAACAACATAACAATGGAAATAGAGGGGCTGAGCCAGAATGCCTATTTCCCCCGTGGGATTGATGACAATCCAAGGACTGAAACGACACGTGAATTCTTTAGCATAATAGACGCCGACGGTACGATGAACTATGCAGTTGAGTTCAATGATACAGGTGTTTACACGATTAGAGCGTCAGAAACGTATGATATGGCTACATATGACAATGTGGACATAACAGTAACAGACAGAGAAGTTACTTTTGACGTGCCGGATTTCGTGCAACTCGGTGAAAAATTCACGATTCGAGGTACAGCAAAAACGAGTGACACCGAGACTGTTGACACAGTGACTGTTGCTGTGGATGATGAAGTAGTCCCAAGACTGGATTGTATCATATTAGATGATAAAGGCGAATTTGAAGTAGAGATAGACACAAGCGCTGCGGATGCACCCGCGGCATTCGCATCCAAAGCTCCGGGTACTGTGCAATTGAAGGCGTATATTGACCGACCCGCAGAAAGCTATTATCCTGCTTTCGTAGATTCAAACGAAAGAGCTGACGGGGCTACGACTGTGTTTATACAGAACGAAAAGGGAGGCGGCATTGACGTCTCGGTATCAGAACTCATCATTTGTATGAATGGGTCCATATTCCTAACGATACATGCAGCAGCAGATCACAACGTGAGTGTAACAACGGCAAACCCGGCGCATACCGTCTTTGAATACAACAGATATAACTTTGGCGGCACGAGCAGTAACATCATTAATGTAGTACCAGCCGATACGATCTCAATCCCGACTGCCATCGGTGATTGCGATAGTCAGTCAAAAGCGAAAAATATTCACGGGGTTTGGGAGACGATGGATGCAGACGGCACAAGCAAATTTGCTGTGCACTTCTCAGATACCGGCACATATAAAATTACTGCTACTGACTATGGAACCGGTTATCCGACTGCTACTAGGTTAGACGAAGAGGAGATAGAGATAACAGTCACCGGGGATAATGTGACGTTCAATGTTCCTTCTATTGTGGCAATAGGAGAAAGGTTCACGATAAAAGGCACAGCAAACACCGGAGATCTGGTCACTATTGCAGTGGAAGACGAAGTAGTCCAGAAACTGGATGTGATCGTAATAGAGGAGGATGGCAAATTCCGTGAGGAGATAGATACAAGTGCATGTGATGCTCCTTCGACATTCAAGATTCCGGGGCTCGTGACTCTGAAGGCGTATATTGACAGGCCGAGGGCAACCTGGTATCCTGAGACCGTACCTCTTAGCGAGAATGACGATGGGTCCACGGAGGTGTTCATGGTAAGAGGCTGGCTGACTGGAAGTCTATCCGCAGATACCGTAGAACCCAATGACGATTTCACTATCACAGGTACTGCAGCGGGGTCACAACAGGTAGATATACTAATAGTTGCACCGAAAGGTTTCAGTGGTTCAAACATAGAGACAGACGCGACAGAGATGTATTACACATCAACAGGCGTTAGGACTAGCGATAACAGTTTCTACAAGAAAATATATGTCGGCAATAACGTGGCTACCGGGCGATACCTCGTTGTTGTGCTCAGTCCGGGAAGCGATGGAGTATGGGGTATGTATGGATACCCGCGGCTTTATAACCCGAATGACATAAGAGATCCTAATACCGCTTTATGTGAGTATACACTTTACAACAGGACACAGGAGGAGATGCTGGCGATATTTGAGGACATGGTCTTCTATAGCGATGACGATATATGGGTGGGTTACATAACAGTAGCGCATGATGGGACGATCATAGTACAAAAGATGTACACCTATTCCTATCCCGGCACGGGTGGCCATAGCGAGTATGCCGCATTCTATGACCTGAACGGCACGAAGCTGAGCGAAGGACGTTGGAACGGTTACCAGGACGTGGATTACCAGTACATAACGTTTGATGATCCGTTCACGTTAGAAATAGGTAAAACTTACGACTACACCATAAAAACAGGGTCGTATCCGCAGATGATACACAAACAAATGCATGCAGCCGATAATGGTACAATCACCTGCACGGAATTCACGGATGCAAACGGCAATACCTACAACGATTGGATTCCCGCTATAAGGTTGGAATAAGCGGGGATTTTTTTTCCCTTTTTTGCTTACGACACAAATCTAAAATGCAAGCTGCAATGATGTTGAACATACACGGCAGTGGCTGTTCAATTTAACAGGCATTCGATGCTTCTTTCTTTCTGTCTGTATATTGAATTTTTGCTATTTTTGCTATTACAGCGGTACTGGTCACATAAACCGCAAACCTTAAAGGTAGTAACACCAAATAGTACTCAGAGGTGAAAACACAAAAATGAATAAAAGAGAAGAAAGAGGCAAAAGTGCGATAATAAGCATTGCAGTGGCTGCGATTGTTATTGTTTCGGTAACAGTAGCGATGGTGAGCAACATAGGCGCGTACAGTACCGGCGGACGGTACAATATCTTCACGAACCAAACAGCAGTACAATCAATGCTAATCGGTCATGATGTGGATTTTAGTCAAGGCAGGGGAAACTATAACGAAAAAGACGCTGGTTCTGTGACGGTGTTCACGACAAGTGCCAATCTTACTGCAAATCTATCAACGGGGTCAGTTGATCCCGGTGACGAATTCATAATCAGCGGTACCGCAACAGGGTCAAAGAGTGTAGATATACTAATAGTTTCTCCAAAGGGTTACAGTGGTTCAAACATAGAAACAGAACAGAATGAAATGTATTACACAACAACAAGCGTTAGGACTAGCGATAATCGTTTCTACAAGAAGATCAGCGTTTGTGATGACCTGGACAACGGCAGGTATCTCGTTATGGTGCTCAGTCCGGGAAGCGATGGAGTGTGGGGTAAGGCCGGATACGAGAGGCTGTATAACCCGGATGACATAAGAGATCCTAATACCGCTTTAGGTGAGTATACCTTAGAGACCAGGACACAGACCGAGATGCTGGAGATACTCGCTGACATGATTGCTTTAAGCGATGACCTAATCTGGGTAGATTACGTGACCGTAGGCGAGCAAGAGATGCTAACTATAAATCCGATAGAGGACGTGGTTACCGGCGACTCGTTAGTAGTAACAGGAAATTTAAGCCGTAAAGAAGGTACTACAATCTGGCTAACGGTAAAAGGACGTTACTCGGAGATAGAGCCGCAAGCAGCTTACGTTTCGGACAATACGTTCAATGCGACATTCGATACCACAGGTGTACCGCCAGGCGTTTATACGGTGACAGCAACGGATGGATTCAGAAATACTGCAACGACAAAGGTGCTTATCTATACAGAAGTGGTAGTACCCACGTCTTTTGATACTGGCGCGGGTAGTTATCCAAGCATAACGGGTACGCATGAAGGGACAATCACGATACACAATATCGGGTACGAAACACAACTTTTGGGTTATGAGTCCCGTATGCCTTTGATGCTAAAAGCAGGTACAAAAGCCGTATCGTCCAGTACCAACATCATTAGCTCTGATAGGGATATAGGACATTATACCGTTCATGAGAAGACCAAGGAAGAATATGCAGGTCACCTGGGGTTCCGTAGCGTAAAGCCAGAGCTGACTATGATGAAAGGAACAGTACAGATAAAAGCGGATATGACAGAAGTCCCGGAACTCACAACCGTGCGACTTACAGTAACGGGTGTAGCTGGGACGGAAATAACAATGGAAATAGAGGCTCAGAGCTGGAATGCTTATTTCCCCGCGGGGATTGATGACAACCCGATAGGTGCAACAACTCGTAAATTCAACGACACAATAGATGAAGACGGCACGAGACACTACGCAGTTGTGTTCAACGATACCGGGCTCTACACGATTAGAGTGTCAGAAGCGGATGATCTGGCTACATATGACAACGTTGACATAACAGTAACAGACAGAGACGTGATCTTTGACGTGCCAAGCATTGTAGTCATTGGAGAGCAGTTTGATGTAAAAGGAACAGCAAACACTGGTGATACAGTAACAGTGGCAGTGGAAGACGAATTAGTCCAGAAACTGGATTGTATCGTAATAGATGAGAATGGCGAATTCAGTGAGGAGATAGATACAACGGCATTAGATGCTCCTTCGCTATTCAAGATTCCGGGGATCGTGACTCTGAAGGCGTATATTAACCGGGAGAAGGCATACAGCTATCCTACGAACGTACCTCTTAGCGAGAATGACGATGGGTCCACGGAGGTGTTCATGGTAAGAGGCTGGCTGACTGGAAGTCTATCCGCAGATACCGTAGAACCCAATGACGAATTCACAATCACGGGCACTGCAGCAGGGTCACAATATGTAGATATACTAATAGCTGGACCGAAAGGTTTCAGTGGTTCAAACATAGAGGGCGGAAATGGCATGTATTACGCAATAACTTCGGTCACGGAAATTGATAATACATTCTACAAGAAGATCAGCGTTTGTGATGACGTGGACAACGGAAAGTATCTTGTGATGGTACTCAGCCCGGGCAGCGATGGTGTGTGGGGTCCGTATGGCTATGAGAGGTTATATGATCAAAACGATCCAGAGAACAATAATACGGCATTAGGTCAGTACACACTTACCACTAGGACACAGGAGGAGGTATTGGATGTAGTAGAAGACATGACCTTCTTGAGCGATGACGATATATGGGTGAGTTACATGACAGTAGCGCATGAAGGGACGATCACGATACAAAAGATGTACACCTATTCCTGTCCCGGCACGGGTGGCCATAGCGAGTATGCCGCATTCTATGACCTGAACGGCACGTTGCTGGGCGAAGGACGTTGGAACGGTTACCAGGTCGCGGATTGCCAGTACATAACGTTTGATGCACCGTTCACGTTAGAAATAGGTAAAACTTACAAATACACCATAAAAACAGGGTCGTATCCGCAGATAATACATAAACATTCGCATACAGCCGATAATGGTACAATCACCTGTACGGAATTCACGGATGCTAATGGCAATACCTACAAAGATTGGATTCCCGCTATAAGGTTGGAATAAGCGGGGATTTTTTTATTTTTTTGCTTAACGAACTATGTATTTTTAAAAGAAAGGTATTTCATAACTAATTCAGTATAACTACGATTATGGATTGGCTAGCGCAGATAAAAGGGATGACAGAATATAAGAAGTACTTGAAAACGCTAATTCTAGCCACAGCAGTTGCAGTTCTCATGCTATTCATAGCACTTGGCCTGATGTTCTTTGCTACAGTTTTTACAAGCTTAAGAATCAATCCCGTTCCCGGACCGTTCATCCTGCTGATTTTCGCTATATTCTTCATTATTTTCAGTGTTTTCTACGAATCGCGTGGTAAAAGCAAGACCAAACGCAGAGATAGCTTGAAATCGCTTATTAACGGTTTATTCCTTGCTATATGTGCTACATTTGCTGTCGTTGCCACCACAGGCGGGGTGATACTTACGCTGGAAGGTGCTGCACCCGAAAGTAACATGATAGTTTCCGCGTTAGCGGTGTGCATGATTGTAAGCATGGTGTTTCTCAGCCTGATGAATCCGCTAAATCCGTGATGTTCTCAGTCTCTGCCTCAACTTCCAACCTCATCATTTGCACATGAACAAAACCCTCTGTGTCTAACGGCTATTGCGCGATGTACGTCTCTGCTAGCTCGTCTATACCGCCTTTAGCTGAACCACCACATTCGTTTTCCTCTTCCTGACCTTTAGATAAATGCTGGCATATACCTAAATATAAAGGCTCTTCGCTATTTCATGTGGGTAGATTTGGTTAAGTGGCTGCCAAATAATCCAAAATCAGAAGAAAAAAGATGGGAGATATAGCCTTAAATCTAAAAGGAAGGGTTGAAAATGTTGGTAAAGTAATTGTGAGAGTGCTT
>JAPVWK010000030.1 GCA_028572065.1 Candidatus Methanophagales archaeon | reverse complement strand
TCGAGGTCTAGTTCAACTGTTCCATCTCCTTGCACTGTCTGGTAACTTTCGGGTGTCACCGTGCTCGCATCCACGGTCTCCGCCGGTCGGTAATACGATTTACCCTGGTGTTCTTGTTTTGACAGGTAGCCCCATTTCCAGCCGGTCTCACAGATCGTCTGGCTGTTCGGGGCATCTTCCTCGGTGTACAGGATGCACCAAAATCGTGATAACTCGTCCGGTAGAATCCATTCGTTCCGGTTCAGTTGTGACAGGGCATAGGTGACCAGTTGAATCGGGGAAACTACCTCTTCTCTGTATCCTCTTTCCAGAAGTGCCGATTGTTTCCAGGATTGGATCTGCCATTCTTTTAGATATTTCACGCGGAATTCCTCTCCGCCTATGTGCAGTTTACCATTAGGTAGTTTTAGGTCATAGCCCAGGTATTCTTTTGGTATCTGCGTGCCGGTTATAACCTGTTTGATCTTGCGTCTGAGTATAGTCCCCCGTGCCTTCCTGCGGGTATCACATGTTCGAGCGGACTCGAAAGGAGACGGAAGAAACTGATGGAACTCCTCGGGAAAGTCGAATTGCCAGCGTTCCATTTTTGTGGTTCGCCAGCTATCGTGACCTTCAGCAAGGAGTAGCACGCCCTTACGCACCAAAGAAGTCCGTATCTTTTTAAAGATGTCCTTGTACTGCGAGGCAAAGGATTGGTAGCTCCATGAATCCGTGTCACTTTCCTGATCGGCGTAGATATACTTGAAGAAGGTGACGCCCACGGAGTCGTTTATCAATTTCAAGATGTGTAATAAGGCTATTTCGTCCTGTGTTAATGAACTGATCGCCGAACTTAATCCTGCCTCTGACAGGAAAACTGTTTCAAAGAGCGCTGTGGATGCGACTTCTTCAGAGGAAAAGCCACGGCTCTTGCAGATAGCCTTTAAATCAGCGGCGGTTAACACTTTGTCGTACATATCCCGGAGCATCTCTTTGGGTTCCATGAGGTTCTTTTTGTCTCCGATAGTTTGTTTATACAAGATATGTGTGACTACACAATTAAAACAGTTTCGGAATGTATGTTATCCACTGCGGAACTTCCTTAGACTCAAGCCGCCAAAGCAGGATACACGAATATCTTATCTTCGGGATATTCCACCCTCATGAACTCTTCAAGGAACTCTTTGTAAACCGCGGTTGGCTCAATATCCAGTTCCGGATGGAATATCTTTGCAAACAGAGCCATCGCAAAAGGTTGCTCCATACCGTATAAGGTACTATGCGGCACAACATACACGTTATTATCGTTGACGGCATTCAAGCTTTTCCAACCTTTCCCATCCAGCAGCTCCGCTATTAGAGTTTCGGGTTCTGTTTCGCTATCCCAACCATCAATGTGGCCAACTTTCATTATGATTACGTCCGGTTCCTCACACAAAACCCATTCCGCGCTCACCTTAGGATACTTGGTCGTCAGGTTTGCGATGTTTTTGCCGCCCGTCATCTCGCACAAGGCATTATCTGTTGTTCCCAGTCCAAAAGTCGGGATCTCGCTTTTCAACCCTATTGCTTTCGTTTTTGTCATAAAAACAGAGGGTCTTTCTTTGCCACTTACTGCCTCTTCAATAAAGGCTTTGTAGTCCTCGCACCACTTGAGATACTTTGAAGCGTTTTCTTCGTTGTCCAGCAGTATAGAAAGTTTAGATAGCTCTGAGGGTAGGTCCTCGGGATTATAAAGATTCAAACCCGCTACGGGTATGCCAAACGGCTCGAGCTTTTCTGCTGCTATCTCTACCTTGGCACCATACTTTGTGTATGTGATCACTAAAATGTAACCACACTTAGAATTCAAGTCCACAATTTCTTCCCATTCCACTTCTTCCCATGTACCGACAAGAGCCTGCTTTGACATCTCCGGGAAGTAAAATGTTTTCTCCTGGACGGTGTCAATAATCCCTACGACCTTATCGCCCGCACCCAAAATCTTCACGGCTTCGCCAGCATCGGAATTAAGCACGACAATACCTGTTATCGGTTTGTAGATCGTAACGGTTCTATTAGCAGAATCACTAATCTGCCGTGGATACTGAGGATAATAACTCACCGATTCCTTTAGCTCTTCTATCGAAAGATGCGCCATGTCCTCGCCTAAATACTCAGCTCTTAGATACTGCATGAGTTCAGAGGCAAGCACTTCTCTCGCTAATGCGTCCGTATCTAAAGACACGTTATTTGGGTTTTGCGCTACCGCTGACATAACTGTCACCAGAAAACAAGCCGCAAGGAACATCAGCACCAGTAGACCTACCAATGTTCTATTGCCCTTCACGGTTCACTACCTCCTTTGAAGTTGCCCCTTTGCCTCCCGAACAAGATCATATATGCAACCGTAAACAAACCCGTAAGTGCAAATACTGCTTTGAAGCCGGGTGTGGACGGAGAAGGTGCAGGTGTTGGTGCAGGTCTTGAGGAAGGTGTTGGTGTCTCCGCCATCCGCACAGAAACATCTGTTCGCCCAATATCGCCTGTTGTGCCATTCAAAGCATCGTACCACGTTCCACTGAGAGTTCCACGCCCTTCTGATGGTGCACGCACGTCATATTTTAGCGAGGTCTCGTTTATCACAACGAAGACAACTTTTTGGCCTGACCGGTAAGTTCGATTAGAAGGATGCGTAGTGCTGCTGAATGTGAACCCATCAGGAATCGTCTCCACGACACCACCTATTTGGAACCCCGATAGATCCAGCATAACCTCAAATGTAGAATCAGGAACAGGGTTTGCCGTGGATAACGTGCGTGTGGCTGCTGGTGCTTCGGCAGTAACAATTGGTGCAATTGCAAACATTGCTATGCTTATTGATAATACTATCAGCGCTGCTGTCTTATTATCCGCGTTCATGTTCTTACGGGATACACCTTTATCTATATAAATACATACGGTTTCAATCAAGAAAAAAGATGTTTCCGCCGAAACTCGTACATGCCTAAATCATCAATAACACTAATATGAATATCACGTTTAACACGAGCGTAGTTGCTGCGTTTATCGCAACGGTTTTGCTGCCTAATTTTGGTCCGAACAGCGATACATGTATTGGTAGCGAATGTTTTGTGAATCTTGCCGAAAAGGATGCCACATTCCCTAATAATAACGCGATTAGCACCCCTTTCGTTGTGATTAAACCCTCGCTCAGCATGCTACCCGCGAGGATTAACCCGGAAGTTGTGTTCACAATATCGGTTGCGCAGATCAGAACGACTCCGCTTTCCAGACCCAAAAGGTTTGTGAGCGGTGCAAAAACAGCGGAAAAGGATTCAAATAGGTTCAGTTCCATCGCTATGGCTACCAGAAATAGCGTGATTGACATCGTGGGCACAATCCTTTTGAGCATCTTATAGGTGCTCTTAGCGCTTTTATTCAGGGCGTCTCGTTTATCTGCAACTGGTGTATCAGCATAATTGGCGGATGGCTGCCCGGGAACGTTTTCCGCGTCTCTTAGCCAGTGCCGTGCAAGCAATATCCCGAAACATGTCTTCAAGAGCGCGGTAAGCATCAGCAGGCATACGTAAATAGACCCGGTAGTGAGCCCGAGAAGGGGTATTACCACAGGTATAAAAAACGTGAAGAAGTGCGACAGGATGCTTGCAAACGAGCTGATTAACGTTGTTGCGATTACTTCGCGCTCTGATATGATTTTCTCGGTCAGACCGTCCACGAGCATTGAGTAACCCGCAACCGTGCTGAACGTGCATGTTACCACCGCTAGCGCAGATATTGTGCTTATATGCGCGTTACGCGAAATCGGGTTTATTAGCCGGTCAAATTTGTGCATCAGCCCGTTGTTAACGGCGAAATTCGTTACAAATACGCCTAGGGCTATGACCGGTACAATTCGTGCCATCCAGTAAAGGGCATATATCAAAGAAGAGGCTATAATGTGGCTGATCATGGTAATATAGTATACAAACGCATGCTCTTTAATGGATGTGAACGCACCTCAAGAGACGATATTACATGGCATAGATTTTTTCCCGCGATTGCTACCGCGCCGTTTATCTCTTCTTCCGTGGGTCTCCGGGATATACGGTCAACAGGAACATACCTTATGATTCTGTACTTTATTGTATCATCAATGCCTGATAGGAACTTAGCTATTCGCTCTATCTCGTTATTATCTATAAAGTCGGGAATAAAGACTGTGGCCACCTCGAAGCGTAATTCACTCGTGTTCAGTAGCTTTATCGCAGCCAGAACGCGCTGATTTGTGTGCCCTGTATACCGCACATGTAACTCGTGAGAATACGCTTTCAGGTCTATATGAACCTCATCCAGGTTTGCGTATTCCATGCCTCTTATGAACTCGGAATCCAGAAGAAAACCGTTGGTCGAGAGAATTGTTCTTGTATCGCACAACTTAATAAACGTTAAAAGCTCCTTTTTGTATAAAGTCGGTTCGCCACCGGCTAACATCACTTCTGCCACATCAAATTGTTTGAGCCTTGCTGCCAACTGCTCAGGCGTTACTTCTGTGTATGCTCCGTTATTAGGCGCAAAGCACGCTTTACACCTGAAGTTACAGCCATAAAATTGGATCGTGCATCTATGTTCCGACAACGATATATAAGAGACTTTCATGTGCTTTTCTTGTTGTTCCGTACATTATTAATACTATCGAAGTAACGAAATTTGATATTGTTTACGTTTTGGAGCTCATGATTTAAGTTTACCGCTATTCCTTCCATCAAGGTTGAAACGTCAGGAACTTCCGGGCTTGCTCTGGATACTTCACAATGAACTTCATCTCGTCTTCGGTCACGGGTTTCTGTGTGTGTACGTTCGCATACCGCACGAGCTCTAATATCTTCCGTGCTTCCTCGTCATCTTTGAATTTCAGCTCGTATCTACCCGCCACGTTCTTGAACCCTTTTATCCCCGAGTATGACCCTGCTGTTATGAGCCTACCGGTCTCAATCTGCTCAATATGCCCCCTACCAACTTCTGTGTAGTCATACAGTTCATAATTCCTGCTATCTTTCAGTGCACCGTCTGCATGAATTCCTGATTCGTGTGCGAATGCGTTAGCACCTACCGCGGGCTGGTTGAATGGAATGGAAACCCGGAAAGAAAGTGCGGCGTATTTGCATATCTTCCACGCATGGCTCAGATCAATATGCTTGTCCAAGAAATATTTATTTTCAAACCCGCTGGCCTTCTTAATCGCAAGAATTGTGGATACCAGATCTGCATTGCCGGCTCGTTCGCCCATGCCATTCACCGTAGTGTTTATGTACGCATCCACACCTGCGTCTATCGCGGCTTTGGCACCTGCGACAGAACATGCAACTGCCATGCCCAGATCATTATGACAGTGAAGTTCGATTGGCAAACTCACCGCTTCTACAAGCGCTTTTATCCGCGCGTAGATTGTGAACGGGTCGTCATAACCCAACGTATCGCAGTATCTTATCCTATCAGCCCCATGTTCTTTCGCAGCTTCGGCAAATTCGACCAGACATTTTAGGGAGGCCCTTGATGCGTCTTCAGCGTTTACGCCTATAGACTCGGCGCCATGTGCCTTAGCAGCATCTACCGCTTCACACATCAGGTTTAATATGTCGGTCCAGTCATATTTACCTTTGAATTTACCTTTTAACATCTGCTTGGACGTGGATATACTCAAATTAACGTGCTTCAGCTTCGGTACCAGTCGGAAACCTTCTTCGACATCCACTTTCATTGCTCTTAACCACCCGGCGAGTCGTATGCGTTTCAGTGCTCCGCACTCTACCAACTCCAGATTGGCGTTTAAATAGTTCGTTTCGTGGTGGGTGATCGGGAACCCGAATTCGCTCTGGAAAACGCCCATTTCGGCCAGATAAAAATTCAGCAGTGTCTTCTCTAACTTCGCTAATCCCAATCGCGACATCTGCACTCCGTCACGGTTCGTGACGTCAATTATGTATATCTTGTTCTTCGCCATTTTTGTGCTGTTTTTTTTTGGTTCTTCACTATAGTTTCAAACAGAGACATGATTTCAGGTACTTAGATAGAATGTGGGCCTTTATATAAAGCCCGTGCCCTAACTTCTGGTATATCTCTCCGCACCCATCACCACGAAACAATACTTCTTTTTGTACGTTCTGCCGTATAACCTTTATATAGTCGTAAGATTATGGATCTATAAAATAGAGAGGTAAATAAGAGAAAGCAATAGACTTTTTTCTTGAATATGAAATGAATGGTTTTAAGGAATTAGGTGTTATTGAGCCTATTTTGAAGTCAATAGAAAAGGAAGGGTTTGAAAGACCAACAGAGATACAGGAGAAATCGATTTCGTTAATTCTTTCAGGGAAGGATGTTATAGCAGAGGCGGCAACAGGTTCTGGAAAGACACTTGCATTTGCTGCGAACATTATACAGGAAGCAGAAAAAGGGACAGGAATTCGGGCACTTGTACTAACGCCAACACGAGAATTGGCGCAGCAAGTTGCAGCAGCGTTAGGTACATTTTCAAAATACAAACCTTTAAAGATTGTTGCAATTTTTGGTGGTGCATCTATAAACCCACAAATTGAGCACTTACGGAAAGCGGATGTAGTAGTAGGCACGCCCGGTAGAATATTAGATCATATTGGGCGGGGGACTCTTAACTTAAGGAAGATAAATATACTGGTCCTAGATGAAGCGGACAGAATGCTGGATATGGGTTTTATCCCGGATGTCAAGAAGATAGTACGGGAATGTCCACGAGAAGACCGGCAGACGCTATTGTTTTCCGCTACAATTTCACGTGAGATAACGGTTCTTGCGCGGAAATTCCTGAAAGATCCTATTAGTGTATCGGCAGAGGCGTATGTTGACCCGCGGAAATTAACGCAGTATTACTATGATGTCCCGGATAATTTGAAATTCTCGTTGTTAGTCCATTTATTGAACCACGAAGAATCAGAGCTTGTGATGGTGTTCTGCAATACGCGTTCAAATACCGATTTTGTTGCAAACAATCTCAAAGCGCTAGGTATAGGTGCACGGGCGATTCATGGTGGACTGACACAGGATAAACGAGATAAAACAATGAAGCAATTTCATTCACATGACGTTCGTGTTCTTGTATGCACGGATGTCGCGGCACGAGGACTTGATATACCCGATGTTTCGCATATCTATAACTACGATATTCCTATGTATAGCAAAGATTACATCCATAGGATTGGGCGGACCGCACGAGCAGGTAAAGACGGGATTGCAATTAGTATCCTTGCAAGCAGAGATTATGACAATTTTAGACGTGTGATGAAAAGCAATGAGGTAACTATAACAGAAGAGAAAATGCCGGATGTCAAGAAAGTAAGAATAAGCAAGAAGGATCGTCCAAAATCGTTTAGACCAAGACGTAGACCCCATAGTAGCTAAAAGTAGTGGTTTGTATGAAACTAAGGTGACTTATGCCCGAGTTGCATTTGGTTAGTTAGTCTGGGATATCACACGATTGCGGGTTTCAGCAGCTTAAAGTGTGGTATCCGGGGCTTTTATGGGCGTCTCCTTGTAAAAAACTGTTTTTATTTGGAGATATTAAATGAATGTACATGGAAGAAGTACTTAGTATACCAATACCAAAAGAAATTAAGGTGCGTCTTGAGGAATACAAAGATTTCGATTGGAAAAACTATCTGGTTGACGTGCTAAAACGGAGATTGAAGGAGTTTGAGGTGCAGAATTTGCTAAGCGATATAGACCGGGTGAATGAAAGGTTGGAAACATCAGAAATCCCCAGTTGGAGGCTTATCCGGGAAGAAAGAGATGCTCGTTCTTTCCATTTATGCAAGCATCATAGTCAAGGATGAGTTCTATGAGGCTTGCAAGGGACTGGTCAGACAGCGCTCAGCAACTCTCGATCTCTCTTTTGCCGAATCCGCCAACGTTATCTGGAAGCACATATATCAGTTGAAAAGAATCCCCTCGGAAGAGGCGGATATGCGTGCTGAATATCATGTAAAATCTGCATTAGTTAAGATGGCTGCTATAAAGAGGATACCTGTATCGCCAGAAATTTTGGAAGTGTTAAGTAGATTGAAAGAGCCAGAACAAACTTTTGGTGAACTAATCGCGGGGATGATTGAAAGGGAGAACAAGTTCAGGCTTCTGAAAGATATGAAAAGGATTGAAGAAACGGCAGAATTCGTGGAGATTCAGGGGGGACCGCGTTCTTATAAACCGAGATGCTCAAAGATACGTGGATTCGCTTACTGAAAAGGTGCAAATGGGATGCCTCGGAATTTATCCCGAGGGTGGGAAGGTTGGGGCTGCGAAATAAAGGATTCCTGCTCGGATAATGGAAAAAAACTTAGATTTAATTAAAATAAATATTTATAGGTAAGATTCGAATATAATAAAGTATATGATGATTTTTTGGGGCACTCAGATTTATTCAATTGGCACCGATCAATTAATAATATTATTCGGCATTTTCTTTTTCTTCTTAGGACTAGGAGTCACAATCTTTTCTAAAATCAAATCAAAGGAAACAGAGATTCAATCTAAACCAGTTGAACTCGAAATTAAAGGTTACCCATTCATGATAGATATTATTTTTACACCCTCATATCCAACATTATTAAAAATAATATGTTTACAAAAAAATAGACCAAATACAGTTTATAAACTTATTAATAAGATAGAAAAGGAGCAAGGAGGACATTTTGCAAGAAATATTAGTACTTATGTATACGAAAAAGAGGAGATATGTGAAAAAGGGAAAATCAATTTTGAATTGGATTCAAATGCCAAATATGAATTATGGGTTAGACCTTTAGAAAGTTTAACTAAAGAAGGACTTGAAGAAGTATCAAAAATATTCAGCAAATATACCCTCTTTAAAGAAGGAAATAAAGATGTTCTTAACATAAAAGAACCTAATAGAGTTATTCAAATTTCAATTAAGGAATTTACTGATAAGCTTCAATCAAAACCTATTTTAAATTTAAGAGGCGAAGAGCTTAAGCATGAAATAATTGCAAATACGGGTTACAAACAAACGATTAACGACTGGTATTCAAATTATCCATCAATTTTTGACGAAATTGCTGAGATAGTTGTTTCACATAGCACAACAATTAATGTCGATACGAAATACAATATTGTCAGAGTAGAAAAGCCCTATGAATGGCTTTTTCAAGTGGGATTAACTCTTATTACAATCAGTGTTGTGATATTTTTCACAGTTTTTCCTTAAACATAACTTTAGACATGATTTAGAAGTTCAAGATTAAACAATCAGAAATAATATTATTCACGAGCATCGAGCCTGATGCCTCCCGATTCATCGGGAGGTCAGTGACTTTTCGAAGTGATAAAATATGAAAGAACGAAAAGGTTATAAGCGGAAAGGACATGAAGATCGCAAAGATCTTGCGGGCGAGCATTCAGTAGGTGACATAGGTCAGATATTACTACTCATACTTTTTATTGCTGGATGGTTAGTTGATAAGGACCTTCTACACTTCTCAGAGTTCTTTACACCGACAGTCTCAATTTATCTCAGGGTACTCTTGTCACTACCAGTGTTTTTACTCGCGTTCTTTTTTGCTCGTTCCGGCCTAAAAACAGTTTTTGGAGAAGAAAGGAAAGAGTTAGCCGTCATAAAAACCGGTGTCTTTTCAATTGTTCGCCATCCAATCTATTTGGGTGCTATGTTATTGTATCTTGGGTTCATCATTATTTCCTTATCCATTATTTCATTCTGCATATGGCTCATCATAATTCTGTTTTATTACTTTATCTCACGATATGAAGAAAGACTCTTAATTGATAAGCTTGGTTCGCAATATGAAGATTATATGAATGAAGTGCCGATGTTTATACCAAGACCTTTTAAAAAGAAACGTTTATGACTTCTTTTTTACCTTGCTATACAATTACGATTGAAAAATTCGAATACAAGCTGAGTGAGGTGGTCTATGATCTTAGAGAGGGATGCTATCTGTCGTTGTTGGATAATTGTGGGACAGCCTCTTAGACTGGACCTCTGTAAAACGACATAACACTGTAACAATGTAATGACCCAAATTCAAATGCACTTACCGAACTAATGACCCCTTCAACATAGTTAAACGCAGCAAACATAATATGACTGACCATAAGTTTATATGGCGTGAGAGACTAACTATGTATTACGGGAAAGGGCTGGCAAGATGAAAAAAATAATTTCTGCGCGTTTCTTTGTAATCGCGATACTGTTGCTTGTTGCTTTTAATATTAACCCGGCATCGGCATTAGAGTTAGCAAACGAAGGCGATGAGACGTATGCAATACAGATAAACGATCTCAACTGCGAGCTAACGGATTATGAAATAAATTTAGATTTATGGCGTTTTAGCATTACAGGACGCTATACCGTGACGCTAACGAATTCGGGCGTTACAAATGTAGCCATAAGCTGGACTGAGCCGGTTAAGGGTACTGCACAGAAAGAAGAAAAAGAGATTTTAGTACCGTCAAACACCGTGGTGAAATACGATATAATCTTTTCGTTTAATTTGCTGTCACGTGATTTTTCGTACGAATATAGTGAGATATACTAAAAGAAAGGGGGTTCCATAGGTGTTCGGTTAAGTACGATACAACATAAATAAAGACATATAACAACACAATTTCTGACACAGATTCACACAGATTGCACTGATTTATTTTTATCAATTATACAGCGTATTATACTTATGGACCTACTAAAGTTGATCAGAAGACCGATCTATATACCGGTTGTGAGATTCAAAAAAACCAGAACCAAATGTGTTATCTACTTTGTAGGCAGCACCAATTATCTTTTCGGTTATATCACGCTGTTTATATTCTTTCATCTGCGTTAATTAGTGTTAATCTGTGTCTAATAAATTACTTTTTATATGTCTTTACTTTTGGTGGGCTATGCTTAACCGAACACACCTGAGGGGGTTCTATGACCTCTTCATAACAACTTTTTTTTTGCTATGCAATCATCTGTAATTTAACGATTTATACGCCCCTTTTTTTCACCTCGAAAAAGCGATGAAGGCGAAGAGTGGAAGGGATATGAAACACGCTCTGTTTGGTTTTGTACATGCTTATTTTTTATATATGCCTATTTTTCCAAAGCAAATATAAAAATGCTTCACGTGGAAAAACGGAAATGTTTTTATATGACTATGTGAGTAATATAAATACTAACTAAAAAAGTCTTAGAAGGGAAATGTAAAAATGAGAAAGAATATTCTACACGGCAGGACCCTGCCAGCATTTCTGACACAACCAACATTTCTGACACAACCGGAATTAGGATCAACGAATCAAGGTATATTTCTGAGAATAGACGGCATACATGGTGAATCAACAGAGGATAGGCATGCCGACTGGATTGATGTGATTACTTACAGCCATGCCATAGCTAATCCATCGGTATTGGCTGGCAGGAGCAGTGGGAGCAGCTATCACGCTGATTTCTCTGTGGTCAAGGCTATAGATAAAGCATCGCCAAAACTTGCTGTGGCTGTCTGCGATAGCACGAATATTTCAGAAATTGTGGTTGAGATCTGCCGAGCAGGCGGTGATAAACTGAATTATATGGAATACAAGATGCGGAATGCTACTGTCAGCTCTGTTCGTGCGGTCGGTTCCGTTAAAGGCATTTCACGGCTGCCGCTGGAAGAAGTGACATTCAAATATAATCGAATTAAGTGGACATACACCCAGCAAAAACGTGTGGACGGTAGTGGTGGCGGGAACGTGGTGGCATGTTGGGACTTGGAACGAAATGCTAAATGCTGAAAAGAGCGGAAACTGTCATAAAGCGATTAGAGAAGATGTGCACAATACTTGTATGGACTCATTTCTGAGTAAATATTGAATCGGTGATTGTAATGAGAAAAAAAGTGGTTGTAGATCCGAAAGAAATAGAATGGGAAGCGGTTAAAGAACTTCCCGAGGGCGCTTGGATAAAGATGTTGAGCATAGACGAGGAAACAGGGGCATTTTCGGCATTATTCAAGTTTGATAAAGAGTTTCATGAACCCCGACATAATCATCCATCTGACCATGACATCTTGATTCTTGAGGGTAAACTGGTTGACTCAGAAGGAAATGAGGTTACGAAAGGGATGTTTTTCTTTGCTCCTGCAGGCGAGGAGCATGGTCCTTTCGATGCGCCTGAAGAGTGTATATTTTACGCCTATTTCAATGGACCTGCGTTTTAGTGTGCATAGAGGCTGCAACTGGGGATTATTGTGTATAGCACAGGTGGTGGCGGGAATTGGTAGATCAAGAGGAGATTCACAGGAAAAGTTTGAGCAATATAGAGTATGAACGCGCAGAGGCATTAAGGCAAATAGGAATTAACTTTGCAGAGCTACCGGACAAAGAGCAGGCTTGGGCAGACCTGCACCAGCTCACACAGGACAAGGACCGTTTTGTTCGGCATACCGCTGCAAAGTCACTGAGTCGCACTTTTCCGCACGTACAGGACAAAGAGCAGGCCGGGGCTGACCTGCACCGGTTCACACAAGACGATGACCGCGATGTTCAGTATACCGCTGCTTGGTCACTAGGCATAGCCTTTCCACACATCCCGGACAAAGAGCAGGCCCAGGCTGACCTGCATCGGTTCACACAGGACGATGACCTCTCTGTTCAGGTTTCCGCTGCTTGGTCACTAGGCGTAGCCTTTCCACACATCCCGGACAAAGAGCAGGCCTGGATTGACCTAATCAGACTCACACAGGATGAGGACCGTCTTGTTCAGCACTACGCTGGCGTGTTTCTAGGTTCTGCATTTCTTCACGTGCCGGACAAGAACCAGGCTTGGGTTGACCTTCACCAGCTCACACTAGACGAAAACAGTTATGTTCGAGGGTACGCTGCGGCGTCACTGAGTTCCGCCTTTCCGCACGTTCCGGACAAAGAGCAGTTTTGGGCTGACTTGCACCGGCTCACACAGGATGAGGACAGTTTTGTTCGGACTTCCGCTGTTTAGTCAGTGTGGATATCATTTCCGCACGTACCGAATAAGAAACTGGCATGGGCAGACCTAATCAGGCTCACACAGGACGAGAATTCCACGGTTCGGCTTAACGCTGCAGTAGCACTGTATTCCTGCTTTCCTCACGTGCCGGACAAGAAGCAGGTTGGGGCTGACCTAATCCGACTCGCACAGGACAAGGACAGCGATGTCCGAGTATATGCTAACCATTCTCTGGGTAGAGCATCTATATTTAGAGCTACCGAGGCAGAAAGAGAAGAGGATTTTAGAAAAGAATTAGAAAAAGCCCTGGCTTTTTTCGAAAAATCCTCAACGGAAGCGAGATTCATTAACCCTGCTAATTTTTGTCTTCCATTTTACCGCTCGTTCCACACATTAATTTTCAAGAAACAGGAATCAAAAGCAGAAGTTCAGCGATATCTCGCCGAGGCAAAAAGTGCAACGGAAGGCTCAGAGAATAAAGAACAACTTCTCGAAGCCATAGAAAACCTCGCAGACGCTCTCAAAGAAGTTCACGATGCACAAGAAACGGACTTCGACATAATGAAAAGTGACCTTAACGCTTACAGACGATACTGTGATCAAGCGGCGGCCCTCCTTGATACCACGGAGGAAAAAGCGCCAGGGGCAACGAAATTGATCAGAAAGGGGCTGCCGATAGTCGGTCAGCGAATAAAGGAATTACTCGATGGAATTGAAAAAGAGACAACGATACTCTGCGATGCTGTCAGAGGCACAGAAGCCGAAGAATTCGTTAAGCCAACATGTAAAGACATCGGAGAAATAGTCAAGATAAGGAACCCGATAGAATTAGACAAACGTATAGCAGGACTTATACCTAATCTGAGATTCATGGTCGAAAATCTACCGGAAAGTGCGAAAGAATTTGGTTACGATAAAATAGAAACTTTAGACAAAGAAGATTATCTTGAAGATAAGCTTAGCCTTTTAAATGAACTAATCGTCTTTGTCGCGCCGCATATTAGTTTGTCTAATGATTTGGAGCGATTAGAGAATAAGCTGGATGATATACTAATCTCCCTGGAACCTGGAATACGCCAAGAACTTACTGTAACAGTTGGAGCTAAGGCTTTTGGTACAGGTATAGAGCACAAAATCACTATACCTTTACAGGAAATCGCTTATTCTGATTTGAAAAAGGATTGGGAAAGCATAAAGAGCAAAAATCTGACGAAATTGGCTTCGCTACCACCAAGATTAGCAGAAAAAGTAAAAGGCTATCTTATCCGAAATAAGAAGGACGATATAATGTGAATGTTTCTTTGGTAAAGCTTTCTTTTTTAAAGAACGGTTTATCACAAAAAGAAAACGGGCAATCGAATTGTTTATTGCCCCGCTCCTTATTGTTCTATCCTAAATTACTTTTCCCTACGATTCTGCTCGGCAATACCCGCCTCTTTCTTCTCTTTCTGTAATTTGTGTATCAAATCAGCACCGGACTGGTCTATTGGCTTCGCATCTATAAAACCTCGTGCCAAAGCGTATTCAAACACTTCCTTCCCGAAATCCGTATGAATTATAACCGCGGACTTACCCGCAGGTACACCGACATTTCCTACACTTATATCAGAAAACAGCCCCGTAAAATCTTCACATATCCCGCACCCATCTCGTTTATAAACCTCTATCTCGTTAGTGCCTGCACTCAACAGCTCTTTATCTCCCGCATACACATGTAAAACATCATCCCGAATGTCTAATTTCGTGACTTCGCTTATGTTTATACCTTTTTTGCCTTCCAGATACTCCTTCATCAGCTTATCATATGAATAGCAGCCCTTGCAGAACAGCCCGAGCCTTAGCTGCACATTAGACGCGAAATTATGCGCATTGTGCGTACCTCGACCCACCGCAACCATCTTCTCATACCCCGCCATCTGACACGGAGTACCTACCAGCGCGCTACTCCAGAGCCCATAGTTCATAATAGCATCGGGTACACCCGTAAGCGTTGCCGCTGGTGTATATTTGCTACCCGCGCTTTTTAGTACGCTCGATTTATCCATTGCTATTTGTACCTCAGGCCGCCAATCACCTTTATCTACTACCGTTATACAACCCTCGGCTACGGCATCAGAAAGTGCATACACGAGTAACGAAGTAACCACACCACCATCCTGACACGCATTTAATATCTCATCATCTTTGCTAACAACTTCGTATATCTCTTCAAGTCCTTCCATTAAAGTCGGTTTTCCTACCCGTGGACATTGGGAATAGCAATACCCGCAATCCGCGGGACATCGCACCCCTTCCTCAATCACCGGTCTTTCGTCTGATACACTTAGATAACCGACATCGAGCAACTTACAAGTTGCGACACAGCCACCGCAAAGCGTGCATTTCCCTGTCTCAATCACTTCTCGATTCAGGTCACTAAAATATTTCTTCTCTTCCATTTTTCGTATCCTTCCTAACGTTCCTGTATTACTGTATATAGTGTATAAGTTTCAACTATATTTTCCTTACTTATTCATGATGCGGGAGCATGTGTTGCACTGAACGCTATTCACTATAAACTATCAATCCAGTTTAGTTCTGCTGGTTAGAATACCATTGAGTACAACTCGACCCCCAAACCATAAAAACTAGTGTGAACGAGTTCTTTTAACCGACTTAAGCTCGTGGAAAAGAACAAATGGCTGGGGCATCGGCAATCGGTACACCCGAAATCCGTTATAGCCGCTAAATCTCGGTTTAGATTCGTTGCAATTTCGCATTCTTTGCTATCCACCGATTTCGCAAATACCACCGCTATTATTTCTACCGTTGGACTCGCCAGGAAATAGTCAATGTGCCAGTGCAATTTCTTGTTGTCGCCCGGGTCTCGTAAGTGCCGTTCGATTCTTCGTTCTAAGCCCGAAAGCGCCGAGCCGACATAAGCATAAAAGCTCTTTTCAAACGCTACGCGGCCTAATTTACCTATTTCTAGCTCTATGTCCTTACGGTTTTCTAGGATTAGCACGTAGAACCCTTTCATTCTTCTCCGCTCTTTTAGCCTTGAATTTACTAACTCTAATCAATTAGTACCAAAACACCCATGCACGACAGTGTCACGATCACGCCCGCCACCATCACACCTGCGAGAATAGACGTAAATGCGTATCGGAAATGAATACCGAAGACGAAAGCAACAGCACATGCCGTCCACGCACCCGTCACGGGCAGAGGAATAGCGACAAAAGGTATTAACCCTAAAGCGCCGTATTTCTCCATCCTATGGTCATATCGCCTCGTTCTTGCGAATAACGAGTTGAAAAATCGGTCGAATAACGAGTAGCGCCGCAACCAGTTTGAAACGGGCTCGAGAAAAAGCAGTAACGGCACTACCGGTATCATATTCCCTATCACAGATAAGAAGTATACCAAAAAGGGGTCCATAGCGAAAAGATTTATTCCCAGTGGGATAGCGACACGTAATTCACCCAGAGGAACCATCGCTATTACTATCACACCTATGCACTCCGCCAGCACATTAATATCCATCTCAAAAGTCATAAGAACATTACTGTAATATCTCTTTTCCTTAAATATATAAAAGTAATGCGGTCCCACTAATGATTACTAACATATTTTATCGGGCTATGAATACGAAACTGAAGATTGTGGCGGAAGAACTAAGCGGATGGATCAGAGCGCAGGTGGAAGGAGCATCGGCGGCGGGTGTTGTACTAGGTATGAGCGGCGGCCTGGATTCTTCCGTAGTCGCGGTTTTATGTAAGTATGCGTGCCCGAATAACACGCTTGGATTGATTCTACCTTGCAGAAGTGATCCTGAGGATATAGAACATGTGAAACTGGTAACGGACAAGTTTGATATTGAAACGCGGACAATAGATGTCTATCCGGTATTCGCAGCGGTTATTGAAACGCTTGAAGCTGCAGCAGACACGGAAAAAGGCGACATCGCCATCTCGAACCTGAAACCACGTTTGAGGATGCTGTTTCTTTATTATTTCGCGAATAAACATAATTATCTGGTGGTTGGCACCGGAAATAAAAGCGAACTCATGATTGGATACTACACAAAATACGGCGATGGTGGGGTGGATATACTCCCTTTGGGCAATTTTTTGAA
Organism: Candidatus Methanophagales archaeon; assembly: GCA_028572065.1. Classification (GTDB taxonomy): domain Archaea; phylum Halobacteriota; class Syntropharchaeia; order Alkanophagales; family Methanospirareceae; genus QENJ01. The sequence goes on along the minus strand of JAPVWK010000030.1, from coordinate 1,899 downwards.
GACCGAAGTGAAAGCTTTAGCGGAGACGCTGGGCATCCCGAAAGCAATAATTGATAAACCGCCTTCTGCGGGGTTATGGGCTGGTCAGACGGACGAATCGGAGATTGGGATGTCTTACGAAGAGCTGGATAAGATATTGAATGCGATAGAATCAACGGATTTAGCGGGTTGTGACCGGGATAAGGTGGAGCAGATGCAGAAAAAGATCGAAACTACCGCACATAAACGGAAAACACCCCCTGTGGCGTATTTGCACACGATTTGAAGTTGTTAGCGCACTGTCTCTTTACATCTAGGACTTTTACTCGCATTTCAATCGTTCGTGATACAACACATAATTATAAATAAAGAGTAAAATAATAGATGTCCGAGACGATATGGAAATAAAAGCAAGGGGAAAGGAAGAAGTATTTGAAACGGTAAACGAACAAGGTGTAAAATTCGTTGGACTCTGGTTCACTGACATCCTGGGGCGATTGAAGTGCGTTACTATCTCAGTTAGCGAATTAGAAGCTGCATTTGATGAAGGGATGGGATTTGACGGCTCTTCGATAAAAGGATTTGCACGGATTGACGAGAGCGATATGCTCGCGAAACCTGACCCTGCGACATTCAAGATTGTTCCATGGAGAGCGAAGGATGATGCAGTTGCGCGAATGTTCTGTGATATTTTAGAGCCTGATGGCACACCCTACAAGGGTGATCCAAGGTATGTCCTGAAACGAAACCTGGCAAAGTTGAAGGAAGAATATGGCTACACGTTCTACATCGGTCCCGAACTGGAATACTTTTACTTTAAAGGCGATAGAAAACCGGAGATAATGGATGAAGGCGGATACTTCGATTTAATGACTTTGGATGCGGGAAGCGACTTACGAAGAGATGCGGTCTTAATGCAGGAGGCAATGGGAATAAACGTGGAAGCCAGCCACCATGAAGTTGCACCTTCGCAGCACGAGATAGACCTTCGTTATACAGATGCGCTTGCGATGGCAGACAAGGTGATGACCTCTCGAATCGTGATAAAGGAGATAGCACAGCAACAAGGATGTTATGCCTCGTTCATGCCTAAACCCCTCTTCGGTATGAATGGCTCTGGAATGCACGTGCATCAATCGCTATTTAAAGGAGATCGCAATGCGTTCTTCGATCAAGATGCCGAATATCAAATCTCTGATTTTGCAAAGGGCTATATCGCGGGATTGTTAAGACACGCACCTGAGATTACCTCGATAACCAATCAGTGGATAAATTCGTATAAACGTTTGGTGCCGGGCTATGAAGCGCCTGCATACATTACATGGGCACGTCGTAACCGTTCTACGCTTGTACGGGTGCCGATGTATAAGCCGGGTAAAGAGAAAGCGACACGGGTGGAATACCGCAGCCCTGACCCGGCATGCAATCCATATTTAGCTTTCTCGGTGATGCTCGCAGCGGGATTAGCCGGGATGAAGAACCAGTATGAGTTGCCACCACCCACGGAAAAGGATGTATATATGATGAGTGCTGATGAACGGGAGAAGGACGGGATTTCAGTACTGCCCGGAAGCTTGATTGAGGCGATTACGCTGACTGAGAAGAGCGATTTGGTGCGGGAAGCTCTTGGTGACCATGTTTTCGGGAATTTTATCATGTCAAAGAAGGTGGAATGGGATAGGTATCGAGTGACTATATCGGAATGGGAATTGAAGGAGTACCTATCGGTGCTATAAAAGGATGAGCTCAGATGACAAAAAATGAGGAATCAAAGAATAGGGTGCTTGTATCGGATAACCTTTCAGAAGAAGGCATAATTAAGCTGCGTGAATTTGCGGATGTGGACGTCTTGTTGGATTTGAGCAAGGATGAATTGAAGGCACGAATTGCAGACTATGATGCGTTAGTAGTGCGAAGTGG
>JAPVWK010000029.1 GCA_028572065.1 Candidatus Methanophagales archaeon | reverse complement strand
TCTCGATATTTCACGCGCCGATCGTGGATACGACAGAAACATACACGTTATATGCAGAAGCGGAGATAGAGACCCAAAGAGGCGAAGCGTCAACATCTGATTTGATTACTGTTACACAAAATGTACCACCAACCGCATACACCGAGATATATCCCAATCCCGCAACTGAATACGAAACAGTAACATTTGAAGGCGATGGCGAAGATGAAGATGGCGAAGTGGTGGAATGCCGATGGACGTTTCCGGATGGTACAACCAGATTAGTATCTGGGAGTTCCGATTACTTTGAGAATGAAGATGCACAGGAAGGCTGGTACAGTTTTGCAGTCAGAGACGATGAAGGAGCATGGTCTGAGGAAGTTGGCTTATATTTAGAGTTAGAGGCGCCTCCACCTCTTCCGTGGACATGGATCTTAGCAGCGACCACGTTGGCCATTGCTGCAGTCCTGATTATTAGAAAAGCGATTAAAAGAGGAAAAGAAGAGAATGGTAGAGATAAAAGCGGCTCGATACATGCGGATTCAAATCCTCAAAACGCATTGACTTTTCTTGATGCAGTGTATTGCGGTTTATCACCAACGACCGTGCCTGAAGTTTCGGCGGGAACACATACCGTCACATTCAAAAAATTCGGTTATTTCGATTGTAACAAGGAGGCGGTAGTTAACGCCAATCAAACCACCCTGGTTCATTGCGATTTGACAGAACTACCGGAGATAAAACTGAAACTCACAGCAGAACCCGCGGAAATTACAGCCGATGGAAAATCAAAATCAATAATAACGATAGGGATAGAAGATAATAACGGAATACCTATTCCTGTACCCGAAGATGTAACGGTAGAATTAGCAACCGATAGTGGGACGATAGAGCGCGCGGTAAAAATACCTGCGGGGCATGCTTCAGTAACGACTACTTTGACCTCGTCCCGAGTCAAAGAAATTGCCACAATAGAAGCAAAGGTGGAATTCTTGAGCGACCGCACAACCGTTGAATTTTTGTAATATGAACGAAAACGGCTAGTTTATTGAACCGTAAACCCTCGTTAGGAACAGACCAATTGTATGGAAGAACACATAAATGTGTCGTGGAATCACAAATATCAAAACCGAATTTTTTATTTGCAGAACCATTTTATTGCGTAGATGTGGTAATCAGTCATGACTGCGCAGGGGATAGAGATTCGGAAAGCGGCAGATTCTGAGTTGCGGGATATTGTGAGTATGTGGAAGCGGAATATAAAAACGGCAAATACCGCTACTGATATTGTCACTTTATATCGCTATTTCAAAAAATATTTCCTCGTTGCTACACCTACAGATATGGGCAACAATACAGGAGATGCGAGCAGCAACATTGTTGGTTTCGTGGCGGGTGCCGTGCGGAATGGTCATGGGCATATCTCTGGAATCGCCGTGGATAACGAATTCCGAAGGACTGAAGTGGGCAGACAGTTGTTAAAAGCAGAGGCTGCGAATTTCCTCGCCGATGGTTTCGATAGAGTTACGCTTGAGGTTAGGATAAGCAATACGGGTGCAATAACATTTTACGAAACTCATGGCTACAAATGCTTGTACACAATAAAAGGCTATTATGCGGATGGTGAAGACGCAATAGTGTATGAGCTGAAGATTTAAACCTCTCGCAAACGTCCGGACGTGACGTATACTACTGAATCATCTCTAACGCACCTATCGGGCAGATGTTCACACAGGCTTTACAGTTGTTACACTCTTCTTCTTTTAGGTCTATCCATACACCCATCAAACTTATTGCCTCCGTAGGACATACAGTCGCACACGCACCACAATAGGCACACCGGAATCTATCTATCTTAATCATCGTTTTTCCTCCTCTTTAAATATCTGCCCCTCGAATATGCTCACCTCAGTATCTTCATCCAGCCAGGCATCCTGCGGCAAACCCGCTTTCCAGCAGGATTCGCATAAAAACTCTTCTGACGACCAGTTGTGTTCTGTTGCAACTTGAGGTAGCAAAAGACCTTGATATACACCTTTTTTTACTATCAACCCATGTTTGCCTATTTCTATATGTTTAGGCAACTCTTTTGGCTGCTCTTTCAATACTAGTGGCACTGTAAGTACCGTAAGTTCTATGGTTATATCTGTTAACTCCTCTTCGGTCACAGCCGGAAATCGCGGGTCGTTTACAGCAGCAGAAATCGCAGCATCTATGATCGCATCTTTAAGCTTGAATACCGGGTACGGATAGCCGATACAGCCACGAAGAGTTCCGTATTTATTCAACGTGACGAAAACGCCCCGTTCTTCTTCGAAACTCACAGGTAAACCGTTTTTTTGTTTCATCTTCATACTATCACTTAGATATTGCTCTATTGCTTCTCTTGCAAGCTGTAAACCTTTTTTTCCTTCTTCTTCCGCCAAGTCTGACATGGCATACCCTCCATTGCCATTTAATGCGAGTAGTTATTTCAATTTTATAGTAAAATATGATAAATATACACTATTATAAATAATCGCATTTCAAAGAGCAGGTCTAAATAATAATGGGGTACACGCTGCGTACCGAAGTAGCAGGATGGGATAACAGTCCTACTTCAAAGCCAGATATACAAAAAGCTTAAGATATTAGCGTCTTAGAAATACATGATGACATCAAAGATAGGCATTCTGAGGATAGAAGGCACAAACTGTGAACTCGAGACTTTCTATGCTTTTACGAGGTTGGGTGCATTTGCTGAGATAGTGCATCTAAAGCAATTGATAGGTGCTGTGAGTGAACGCGAGAAGAGGAACTTAAAGGATTATGATTTGTTGGTGATACCGGGCGGTTTCTCGTCGGGTGATTATATACGGGCTGGAGCGATATTCGCTGCGCGGTTACAGGGTAGTTTAGGAGATGAAATAGCAGATTTTATAGCTAATGGCAATCTAATATTGGGGATCTGCAATGGTTTTCAGGTATTGGTGGAAATGGGGCTACTCCCGGGATTCAGCGATGATAAGTCTAATGCTAACGAAATACAGCAGGCTGCACTGACAACGAACGATTCCGCACGTTTCGAATGCCGCCCGACACTTATAAAGCATGAAAGCCGTGGCAAGTGTATCTTCACGCGAGGAATAGAAAAGGGCAGTATCCTGAACATCCCGTCTGCACATGCAGAGGGTAACTTTTTCATTGCGGACGAGAAGAGGGCGAAATATATACAACTTCTTGATGATAACGACCAGATTGTCTTCCGTTATGTTGACCCGGAGGGCAATTACGCGCATTACCCCTGGAATCCTAATGGCGCTTCCTACAATATCGCGGGGATATGTAATCCTGAAGGGACTATATTGGGGTTGATGCCGCATCCGGAACGGGCGTTTTATGCACACCTTGACCACGAGTGGTTGAGGGCGGCGAAGACGCGGCGGCAAGAAGGCGGGGGCGGAGATGGTGGATTAGACGGAGATGGGAAACTGATATTTGAGTCTGTTTTAAATTATCTTCAGAGTAGGTGAGGATGAGTTTTTATGTGATACGCTTACTTATAGCAATAGTAAGTAAAGTTATAATAGAGAGGAGTGTGAAAAGGACTATTGAGGAAGAGACAGAAAGATAAGTGGAAAGCGAAAAGATGGTACACGGTGTTGGCCCCGAAGATGTTTGGGGATGTGACTGCGGCGAATACTGTGGCTGACGATCCAGCTAAGTTAATAGGTAGGCGGGTAGAGATGACCTTAGGAGATCTTACGGGCAAGATGATAAAGAATTCCAATTTGAAGTTACAGATGGAGATAAATGAGGTAGATCACAGTACAGCGCATACAAAATTTGTGGGGCATACGGTAGATGGTGGCTATCTCCGAAGTTTAGCACGGAAGGGGATTTCCAAAGTGGATTCTAACATTAATGTTGTGACAAAAGATGGCGCGACAATTTGTGTAAAATCGTCTTGTTTTACGTTAAAAAAGGCAAGTGCCGCGCAGGTGAAGCAAATCCGGCGGATTGTGGAAGAGATAATTAAAGATAGAGCCGATAGCTTGGAATTAAGTAAATATGTGCAGGAGATAATACTTGGTAAGTTATCGTCTGACATCTATAAAGTAGCGAAGAAGATATATCCGTTGAGACGGGTCGAGATAACCAAGACGAAATGGCTAGGTAGCACAATGCCAGTGCCCGGAATAGAGGCTGCAGAATAGTATGAAAATAAAGTTTCTCGGAGGTTGCGAAGAGATAGGGCGTTCTGCAATATTAATAGATGAGAAGATCGTCTTAGATTATGGGCTTAGGCCATCTGACCCTCCTGAGATCCCTGTGGGGAAAATATCACCAAAATCCGTGATTGTGTCTCATGCCCATCTCGACCATTCGGGTATGGTTCCCAGTTTGATGTCGAACAATGACAACTCAGCACCAGATGTGTATCTAACATCAGTAACAGGTGATTTAACGCAGCTCATGAGTAGAGACACGATAAAGGTGGGTAGAGATCAAGGTTTTTGCTTTTTTGGCGTAGAAGACATCAAAAAAATGGTTGCACAAACACGTTATGTGGACTATGGTGAGCGGGTTGCTTTGAACAGCTCGGATTATGGTGCGGATTACGAGTTTGAATTGTTTAATGCCGGTCATATACCTGGTAGTGCTGCGGTGCATCTGAAAAAGGAGAGTGAGGATATAAGTTTACTTTACACGGGCGACATAAAAATGGGCGATACACGATTAATGGGAGGCGCAGTACCTGAAGAAATGCCCTCTTCTGACATTTTGCTTGTCGAGAGCACATATTATGGGCAAAATCATCAAGATCGAAAGGAGCAGGAGCGTGAGTTCATAGATTCCATAAAAGAGACGCTGAATTCGGGTGGTAGCGCTATCGTGCCTTGTTTCGCTGTGGGTAGGACACAGGAAGTAGTAATGATCCTGCATTCGTATGGGCTCACACCTTATATAGATGGAATGGGATTGAGTGCTTTTCGTACGTTTAGGAATCATCCCCGTTTCTTAAGGGATGCGGATGAGCTAAATAACGCATTTAATGACTCTGTGTTTGTAAATGCGAAGAAACGCAAAAAGGTACTTGCGCAACCTTCTGTGATTGTAACCACTGCGGGAATGCTTAATGGCGGGCCCGTGCTATATTATCTAAAGCAGTTATATGACGATCCAAAGAGTAAAGTGCTACTCACGGGGTACCAGATAGAGGGCACGAATGGACGGAGATTGGTAGAGGAAGGATGTGTGGAGACCAACGGCGAGGTGGTGAAAGTGCATACAGAAGTGGAGCAATATGATTTCTCTGCACATGCCGGGGATACCGAACTGAAGGAATTGGTATCGCGGTTTTGTAGTAACGGAACTGAGCTTATATTCCCTGTGCATGGCGAACATACAGCGGAATTCGCTGAGTGGGTGAAGGACAATTTCGAATGCGATGCAATATCGCCAAAGATAGGGGAAGAATTTAAAATCGAGTAGGAAAAGAAATATTATATCTTATATGTATTAGTAAACTAGGGAATATGTTGCGCCGGTAGTGTAGTGGTATCACAGGGGCTTGCCAACCGCGACCTTTCTTTCGTCAAAAGGATGTGCTGGTGACGAATGGAAGTGCGAAGAGCGCGGGCAAAAAGCCTCTAACTCGGGTTCGAGTCCCGGTCGGTGCATGTTATTCTATTTATGGCGTTATTGGTGTATCTAAAGTATAACATCTACATATTTAGGATGCAGATTACACGTATTTACGTAGATAAAAAATAAAAAGGTAAAAAATAAATAATCATCCAGCTATCTATTTGACTACGGTCTCCATGGATGTATCCATTATCGAATCGAATTTTATCTTCTTATCCCAGCCCGCCTTCTCAAATATGTTCATGAACCCGACACCAATGATTTTCGGTGTCTTACCACCCGATATATTCTCAATCATACTGTTTACATCTTCGGGTGTGGATCCAAACTTTGGCATCGCTAACCCACCAAGCACGACTATAGCATCAGCACCATGGGGGTCACCTTTTTCGTCAACAACACTATATCCTACGCCTTTTATCTCCTTTATCTTCCTCGCTTCACTGGCAACCGCTTTCGGTGCGTACAACATCTCAAAACCTCTGTCTCTCACCGTGTACGCGAGCAATTCAATGAACGGTGCACAGACAGCTATTGAGCCTGCAAATACTACCTTAGACCCTTCGTTTACATCAGCCGCAAGTCCTCTAAAAGTACCCGTAAATCCCACTATACCGCTCTTCTTTTCCATGTTTTTTTCTTCACCCCTATCGTATAGACTACCGATATGTATGGAGTAAGGTTATTAAACACATAAAAACATTTTGTTTTATTATTAAAAATAGGAAACGAGCGATGCCGAAGATAGTAGAAATCTTTGATACCACATTAAGAGATGGAGAACAAACACCGGGGATTACATTCACGCGGGAGCAGAAAAGAGCGATAGCAATGCAGTTGGACCGGTTGGGCGTGGATATAATAGAAGCAGGATTCCCTATTAGCTCAACAAGGGACAGCGAAGCTGTGAAGCTTATTTGTGACCTGGGGCTATCCTCGAAGATATGTGGTCTGGCAAGGCTGTTAACAAAAGACATAGATGCTTGCATAGATTGCGGCGTTGATATGGTACATATATTTGCACCCACTTCGGTGATTCAGCGTGAGCATACGACAAAGATGAGCGAGGACGAGGTAAAAGAGCAAGCGTATAAGATGGCGCAGTACGTCAAAGCCAACGGCTGTTTATGTATGTTCTCGGCCATGGATGCGACACGGACTGATTCAGATTATCTAATTGACCTGTATAAAATCGCGGAAGAAGGTGGAGCCGACATCCTGAATGTTCCCGATACCGTGGGTGTGACAGAGCCGTTTGCAATGTACGAGCTGGTGGATAAGATCTATCAAGCGGTGAAGACGCCGATAAGCATACATTGCCATAACGATTTTGGGCTTGCAGTTGCGAACAGCCTTGCCGCGGTAAAAGCGGGTGCGACAGAGGTTCAAGTAGCAGTGAATGGTCTGGGCGAACGCGCGGGAAATGCCGATCTCGCAGAGACTGTGATGGCCTTGAACGCGATATACGGGCTGAAAACGAATATAAAAACCGAGTTATTATTCGAGACAGCAAAGCTCATTGAACGTTTCTCGGGCATTCAAATACCAATAACACGGCCTGTTGTCGGTGAAAACGCATTCGCTCATGAGTCCGGAATACATGCACATGGTGTGATAGCAAAGAGCGATACTTTTGAGCCCGGGATAATGACGCCGGAGATGGTGGGGCATCAGAGACGAATTGTACTTGGGACGCATACGGGAAGACACTCGGTCGAGCAGAAATTATCGGAAATCGGTGTATCGCCGACTAACGAGCAACTGGAGGAGATACTTGAGCGCGTAAAGGAACTCGCAGCAAGCGGTAAAAAAGTCACTGATGACGACATGTTCACGATGACAGAAGTAGTAACAGGTGAAGTCCCGAGGCATGAACGAGCGGTAACGCTAAAGGAGCTCTCGGTGATGACCGGTAACAATTTGATACCCACGGCATCGTTGAAAGCGGTGGTACGAGGAAAAGAATGTACGAGTGCGCAGATGGGGATTGGGCCTGTGGATGCTGTGATACATGCGGTTCAAGAGATAATACGTGGTGAGATAGGTGGTGACGTGAAACTGAAAGATTTCAGGATAGAGGCGATTACTGGTGGGTCCGATGCACTTGCAGAGGTAATTGTGGGTGTAGAGAAAGGTGGTAGGACTGTAACGGCACGTGGCGTACGTGAAGACATTGTGATGGCTTCGGTAGAGGCTTTTATCAATGCGGTGAACCGGTTGATGCAAGAATGAATGCCACAAAACCTATGCGACTATCTTCTTCGTCAGTCCTTCTTTAATTTATAAGCTAAAACCAGGGGGAGGCTCAGCATACCAATAAATAGGTTTACGTTTAATTCTCCTGTCCGGTTAAATGTAATTAAAACCATACCACCCGCAAAAATCAAGGTTAAAGTGACAGCAGAAATTGAATAAGAAACAATTTTTTCACGAAATGAGAAGTCATCAAAGTCTCTGATGCCTTGATTCTTACCCAATTCAGAGCGGCGCTGAAAAATGCGTTTAATTGCGTCCATAGCAATTAGACTTAGCCATGTACAACCGACGAAAGTTAATATTATGAGCAGTGGCTCTAACTGATAGTGCGTAAAAAAAACTAGTGCGAAAATATATATCGGTATTATTAATCGCCTCGAATACTTCTCAAATGTGCTCATCTCTTTTGAGACACCAAATTTTATTCTCAGTTGATACCAAAATTCTTCTTTAAACGCAACTAAGAATTCTTTCTGTTTCATATCTTTAAATAGAACCACCTAATTATTTAACTACCGAAATCAAACGTAACTTTAAGGGTGTGGGAAAAGAGATGGGTAAAGATAATTTACTTTCTATTGCAGTTCTTGGTGTCGTAGTGATAGCAGTTATTTTAGCTGCCGGGCAGTTTATTGGGGACGATGTGAAAAGTGTGATAAGTGTTAGCGGTACTGCTGCAGTGTCAGTAATGCCCGATAAAGCTGACATTTTTGTGAAGATAGAGACGTTAGAAGCAACTGCTGCGGATGCGCAACAAAAAAACGCAGCGATTACTAATAATGTTATTGCAGCCCTAGAAGGGGAAGGAGTTAAGGAAGATGATATTGAGACCAGCAGCTACCGGTTATACCCCAAACAAAAATGGGATAAAGATACAGAAACGTATGTGACCTTGGGTTATGAAGTCCGGCATATTTTAAAGGTGGAGACGCTAAAGGTAAAAGAGGTAGGTGATTTAGTGGATACCGCGGTTGGAGCAGGTGCTAATGGCGTGGATAGAGTTAGTTTTAGCTTGACAAAAGAGCTGCATAAAGAAGTAACTGGACAAGCGTTGGATAATGCGTCTTTAGATGCACAGAATAAGGCAGAATCGGTTAGTGAAAGTTTAGACGTGAAACTGGGTAAAATATGCAGGATAAGCGAGTCAAATTTCTTTTACGAGCCATATGATTATCAGCCCAGAGATGTAGCGATGGAGGAGATGGCGGGGGCGGCGAATGATGCTACATCTATTTCGCCGGGAGAAGTAGAAGTAAAGGCGAATATAGCCGTAGAGTATGAGCTAAGGTAATTGCTTGCTCTTTATTTCATTGCCTTCAGGAGCATATCACAATTTCGTAACTTTACCCTGTTTTTTGCTTTTTGTTGTAACAAGTATAACTGCTACCTATTTAGGGACGCAGATTCACACAGATTCACGCAGATTTGAGTTATTCTGCGTTAACCATCGTTAATCGGTGTCAATATTTATTTTTAGTTGAATTTTATGCTTTCTTGTTCAATCGTTTATTATACATGAGGATGACATGAAACAAAACATACAAGGCAAAAAACCTTCCCCGGAAACATGTATGGGTATAGGAATTGCAATAGGTATTACTTTAGGAATGCCCTTAGGCACGGCAATGGGTAATGTTGCTTTAGGTCCGGCAGTAGGTGTTCCAATTGGAGTTGCTATCGGTACATTACTGCAAAGGAAATATGGCTATAAACAGAAACGCTGGTCCGATTTATCCGCTAAAGCGAAAAAGGTTAGGATGGCGACATTGATTATCCTTGTCATATTAATTATTGTGGGTGTTGTCTTGTTTTCGTTGGTGGAATAGCGATTTTTTGTGGTGAAATGTGACCAAGTTCATTTGTTCATAAAGTAGCCACCGAAGTATTGTTAGCGGGATAACGAAGCGGATAAAGGGGCTGTGTAGCAAACTGTTAAGGGCTAGATTTCCGATGCTTAAAGAAAAGTTTCATCAAATTATTTCCGCAACAGGGTTGGGCGGTGGAGAAGTCTATACCGGAGCAGAAGAATTACGAGAAGATAGATAATGTACCTGTGGTTGTGATAGAGATGAAGAAACGGTAAAAGCGCACAAAACAGGGTACATTACGCTTTATCAAAAATCGAAAAGCTTTTATAATCCTATGATAAAAAGTAGTTTAGGTCATAGGTAGTCGTGCTTAAGTACGGGATATAGTGACTTAAAGAACCAAAAGACAGGGAAATGCGTTATGTTTATGGCGGAGACAACCACTCTGTTTATGGCGGATACCTGCCTAATTCATAGGAGAAAATATGTTGAACAGATCAACTCGGATGATACTGGTGCTGGTAGCGGTATTCGCAGCGTGTGGATTGGGTGCGTCAGTTGAGCCGCTCTATACAGACAATGATACCGCGTCAGCCACCAGTTCAGGCCACCTCAACGAAACTGAGTGGGTACTTACGTCATTAAACGGTAATAGCCCCGTCGAAGACTCAACCATCACCCTTACCTTTCCTTATGAGAACGATATCAGTGGGTGTACCGGTTGCAACAACTACGGTGGCCGCTATACAATCAATGGCAACGACTTCAACATCTCCGTGCGAGGTAGGACGTATTTTGACTGTGATGTGCCAGAAAGCATCATGCAGCAGGAGGCGGCATACTTAGATGTACTGGTAAGTGCAGCCGCCTACCGGGTAATGGATGACCGATTGGAGATTGACAATGCAGCAGGCGAAACGATCCTGACTTTTACGCGAAAGAAGGAACCTTCGATAGATCCCGACCTAAACGAAACCGAGTGGGTACTCACTTCGTTGAATGGCGGAAGCCCCGTGGAAGAGTCCCGTATCACCCTGACCTTTGCCGAAGGGTCAGTCTCAGGATTCACTGGCTGCAATTACTATGGTGATGAATACACGATGGCAGACGAAGGCACCCTGACGATCCCTGAGATCGCGATTACCGAGCGACTCTGTCTGATGCCGAAGGGAGTTATGCCGCAGGAAACGGCTTACATTGAAGCACTATCGGACGCAGCCGCCTACCGGGTAATGGATGACCAATTGGAGATTGACAATGCCACAGGCGAAACGATCCTGACTTTTACGCGAAAGAAGGAACCTTCGATAGATCCCGACCTAAACGAAACCGAGTGGGTACTCACTTCGTTGAATAGCGGAAGCCCCGTGGAAGAGTCCCGTATCACCCTGACCTTTGCCGAAGGGATGGTCACCGGGTTCGCAGGCTGCAACCGCTATGGTGGCGAATACACGATTGCGGACAATGGCGCCCTGACGATCCCTGAGATCGGGATTACCTTACAAGACTGTCTGACGCCGAAGGGAGTTATGCCGCAGGAAACGGATTACATTGAAGCGATATTGGACGCAGCCGCCTACCGAGTAATGGATGACCGTCTGGAGATTGACGATGCCGCAGGCGAAACGATCCTAGTTTTCACGTTGAAAGAGGAACTCCTGATGGATCCCAACGCGCTTGAAGGTATCGAGTGGCAGCTTATCTCGTGGAATTGTCGCAGTCCTCTTGAAGACTCAACCATTACCATTGCCTTTGCAACAGGTGAGATCAGCGGGCATGCGGGATGCAGAGATTACGTTGGCACCTACGAAGCCAGCGGTGACGATATATGGTTTACTTCTATTGGGATGGAAGGACTAACCGGTCTCAAGTCAGAAGCGCTGTTAAAGCAAGAAGCGGAGTACACTACTAACCTCAGCCTAGCGACCAACTATCGTCTCAGTGAGGGGCAGCTTGAGATCTTCACTGCGCCTGGCGGCGTGCTGATTTACGGCCCCGTATCTGAAGAAAAGACATCAGGGTTTGAAGCGGCATTTGTAGTCGTGGGATTAATAGCAGTAGCATATCTTTTGAGAAGGAGGAAATGAAACAACAGGGGATGGAGCTTCTAGATTAGAGATATGTGCAATAGATTGTTTTAGATATAGGCATATTCATAAAAAGGGGTAAAATAGGTGGATGATATAGTTTTGACGCCGGAACCAGAGCAAAAAAGTTATTGGAGACTAATCTGGACATTAATCTTCGTTATCCTTACTGTAGAGTCCCGAAATTATTTCGTCAAGAAACTTCACCTCAATTTATGGTGAAGCTAACAGACAAAAAGATCAAATGGGCAGTTGAGCAGGTAATCAACAATGGTGAAAGCACGGAGATGGTTGCAGTGATATATGGTGTCTCTAGGAGAAGGATACAGCAATTGGCGAAGTATTATATGGAAACGGGGAATATCCTATGCTTGATAAGAAAAGAAGATCCAAAACTCATCTTAGCGATGAGGGGAAGCAGATAATTGAAGATGCCTATAAAGAGTCATTCTTGGGTGCCCGTTTACTTAGGTATCATATCCAGAAGCATTACAAACGGAATATATCGCATAACAAGATTCATCAGCATCTGCTTGAGGTGGAACTGGCGAGACCTAATCAGAAAAAGCAGAAGAAGCGTAAAAGGTGCCGATATGAAAGAAAGCACAGTCTTTCTCTGGTTCATGCTGATTGGCTTGACTACGAGGGTACTCAGGTGATAGCGTACGAGGACGACACATCGAGTAAGATCCACTCTATTGGTGAATTTACCAAGCAACCACAGACAACGCCATAGGTGTGTTTAAGCGTGCAGAAGATATAGCGAGAGCATATCGTGGGAAGATCTCTGTGGTGGATACTGATCGGGGCAGTCAGTTCTATGCAAGCGGTGGTTTCGGACTACTTGGAAACTCCGAATGATGCTTTTATCTGGAAAATGAGCAGTGAGAACACCCTTGAATTGTTCATCGCATGGAGTGAAAGACGGGCAAGTGTATGAATAAGAAAGGTCTTATGAATAGTACGCGAAATAATATTAGGACTCAACAATTCGAGCTTTTATTTTAACATTATCCAAGCTCGAAAGTACTCACGCCGAATATGCGAGTTCGCGATATGTGTGGTTCTTCTCTGGAGTACATGCGCACCGTTTGGAACATCACATGCATATGGTGCCGTTCTGCAAGTGCTACCGCAGCCGGGTTGACTTCAGGCGTATCCAGAAAGATGGCTTCTCCCGGCACATGGCTCTTCAGTGCAGCAAAAAGATTCTCCGTGATATGCTCAGTATTTGCAAACAAAGGCCCGATTTTGTATCATGTTCGGCACTTGCGTATGACGCCGTAGCCTGCCAGGCGGCGGTCTTATATTACCGCCAATGCTATACCTTCCGGCTGCTCAATCCAGCATTTGAGAAATTGCGGTCTGGCCGCTGGGAAAATCCCGGCATCATATACGAGCAGTTCTTCAAAGGGCACCTTTGAAATCTCCACCACTCCTTCTGGCAAGATCCCGCCAACCACACCCTCATATCGTAGGTTATGGTATGCAGTGCGAAAACCATGCCTCTTGTAGTACGGCTGCTGCGCCACCACGCCGTCCAGCCCAATGTTGTGGTCAGTCAGATATGCCATGCCCGCATCTCATAACCGTGTGCCAATCCCCTTACCACGGAATTCCGGCTTTACTATGTACAAGCCAATGAACCCGAATGAATCGTTATAGGCTACCGCTGAAAGACTACCCACAAGCTCGCCATCCAGCTTGCCAACGAAAAAACCGTTTGGATCTGTGGCATAAAAGCACCTGCCATCATGGATACCCGGGTTTCAGCCCTCTTCTGCTGCCAGATCAATGGTAAACTCGACCTCATCCCTTGTCATTCTGCGGATGCTGAGTCGGTCGAGTATTGCGTGGTCATCAGTTCCCTGTTGCAAAGCTTTTTCCTCCTATCTATGCCGTTTTCATCTGCACTTTCATTCATATTCGAGTTTAAGTCCCACACCCACTTCCTTAAGATTCGCAACATTGGCTAACGCTATTTTTGAATTCAAATCCGTGCAATGACAGGTATGCACTTCATCTGGTTGCAATTTCTTCATATAATCCACAGTACCTTGTAGTTGCTCCTTTGATGGATTAAGCAAATGAAATCCTCCGACTATATCTATTACTCTATCATCATCACAAATCTTCTTTGCATATTCTACGATATTGCAAATTCCCGCATGAGAACAACTCGTAATAATCACCAACCCCTTTGATGATTTGTAAACTAACGCAGAATCGTCCATTAAAAAGTCGTCTTCTTCAAAGTCCGGCTTTACAATTTTGCCAATTGGGCTTTTAGCTTCAAAATCATTCTTTCTCTCTATCTCACCAAGAAAAACCATGTTCTCTGTTAACCATACAGGGTCTTTACTCAATTTGATAGTGAAATGTTTAGATAACTTCTCCTCTGAAATTATTGAGCCTATTTCCCCCAAACCATTAACCGTTTTGGTTAGAAATGTTAAAGGGTGGGCTACAAGCGTGGGTTTCGTATGAGGTATGTTTTCTAATACTGCTTCGGTATAAATCCTGATGAGCGGATCTAAACCCCAGGTATGATCGAGGTGTCCATGAGAAAGAGCCAAAAAATCTAGATTTAGCAAATCAACATTCATCTTTCGTGCGTTTTTAATAAACGCATCCGAATACCCTACGTCAAATAAAATCCTTTTGCCTTCCGCTTCAATAAAATACGATACCCCCGGTTCGCCGTAGAAATACCGATCTATCAGCGTATTATTGTCCACAAGAACTGTTAAATCCATTTTTAGCCTCACGTCCAGTACCTTTTAACGCACACACACTTCAAATACGATATTGTTTTGAATCCTATAGAATACAGGTACAACTAAAGCTCGTGCTATCCTGTGTAGTGCGAGCTATTTTTTAGTTCTTCTCTTCGCCATAACAATTAACACCCTTAAACTTCTCTCTGTACGAAACCATTAACGGCGTCAGCTTGCGTGTCGGCGCTTTTGCTATTTTCAACCGCGCTTCTATCTCAGCATCGCTTAACCTGACATTAAGTGTCCTGTTCGGAATATCTATCGCAACAATATCACCGTCTTTTATCGCACCAATAGCACCGCCGTTATACGCTTCCATCTCAACATGTCCGACACAAGGACCACTGGTACCGCCCGAGAACCTACCGTCTGTGATCAGAGCCACCTTTTTGTAGCCCGCACCCATAATCGCATCCGTGGGCGTCAGCATCTCCGGCATGCCCGGCGCACCCGCAGGACCCTGGTACGGCAACACAATCACGTCTCCTTCCGCGATCTGTTTCGCTACTATCGCATCCAGCAAATCCTTTTCGCTATAGAACACCTTAGCCGGCCCTGAATGCGTCATCATATCCGTGCCAACCGCAGTTTGCTTTATTACCGAACTGTGCGCAATATTGCCTTTTAATACCGCTATGCCACCCTCCGAAAAGTGTGCAGTAGCCCGAGTCCTGATAACATCGTCATCCCGTACTTTTCCTTCTTCTGCTATCGCTAAAATTGATCGCCCGTTTACTGTTTGTGCATCTTTCAACAGATCCTTCAACCGGTTAAGAACAGCGGGTATTCCACCGGCACGGTCAACGTCTGCCATCTCATCGGTTCCCGCAGGTATTATCTTACATAAATTCGGCGTCTCTCTTGCTACCGCATCGAACATATCTACATTTACATCAACGCCCGCTTCTTTGGCTATCGCCGGGATATGCAAAACCGCATTTGTTGAGCCGCCCATCGCCATATCTACTCTAATTGCGTTTTCAAATGCGTTCTTAGTCATTATGTCACGCGGCTTTACGTCTGCTTTTACCAGCGCAACTATTCTTTTCCCCGTTTCATACGCCTGCTTCTTCTTCTCCGGGTCTATCGCTAAGGTCGTGGCACAGTTCGTAAGTGACATGCCCAGCACCTCAGTAGCAACAGCCATCGTATTTGCTGTAAAGAGTCCGACACAAGAACCCGCGCCGCAAGCCATAACCGGCAACATTTTCCGCGCTTCTTCTTCGGCCATCACACCGCCTTTTACCTGACCCACGATACCGAAACCTTCAATTGGGTGGTGCTTCTTCCCTTCTATGACATTCGCTTTCATCGGGCCGCCCGTGAGCATAATCGCCGGTATGTCCAGCCGTCCAGCAGCCATTAACATCCCCGGTGTTATCTTATCGCAATTTGTCACGCCAACCCAGCCGTCTAACGAATGCGAAAGAGTCATTATCTCGATGTTATCCGCGATATGCTCTCGACTTGGCAGACTGAGCCGCATCTCGACAAACATCGCTACGCCATCACAAACGCCGGGAACACCCCATTCCAAAGGCACACCGCCGGCATCTCGAATACCGCGTTTCACCTCTTGCGTTAGCTCATTCAGGAGAATATGCCCGGGGATAATGTTGTTATAACTATTTGCAACACCGATAAACGGCTTGTCCAACGCAAAATCTTCGCTCTTTAAACCCGCGGACATCAATAACGCGCGGTGTGGTAAAGTCTCTATATCTTCTTTTAAAATATCCGAACGCATGTTACATCACTATAAAGACAGATATTTGTGCTTTATTTAAAGGTACCTATTCCGTTATACCATAGGTTCCGGCTGCTTATCCTCCGGCAGCATAGGTAGCCGCATAGTATTCACTAACAACGCAGCTTCTACCTCTTTTGCACGTTCTAAAAGCAATTCCTTGCCTACGGTCGTGAGTGCGAAGATCGGGATTGCCGTGCCTGCCTGTAAAATCGCTTTCTTCTTTGCGAGTGCTCTTATGTGCTGTGATGCGCAAGCAGTAACCAAATCGGCGAGTTCACAGAACTCTTCCGCTTCTTTTCGGGTGATACCCGTGAGATGCACACCGAATAGCACTGCCTGCTCACTGATTGCTCTACACTGTACAGCGTCTTCCAGCCGGGACACGGTAACACCCACTCTTTCGTAGCCAAGCTGAAGCGCCATCTGCAAACCTCTTGCCTGGTCTATCGCCGGCGGGTCGAGTATCACGCCTCCTTTTGCTTTTATGTTCTTTACTATTCCTGCTACCGGTGTTGTCTCGATTACTCCGCTCAGTCGTGCCCCTATTCCCTGTTCCAGTGCAGGATTAGATGTGATTACCGTGCCGGCACCTTCACAAACCGTTACCGTAGCATCGAGCAGCCCGTGACGTAGTGCAGTCATGAACGTCTCCGAAGCACCGAAACCAACAAAAACCTCTAATTCCACTTCCCTATTCGCGGTACACATCCCGAAATCTTGTATCCTGAACTCTACGTTCGTTTTTACCACCCGCTCGTTCAGTTCCTTTATGCCGCGCATCTTATCCCACAAAGGACAGTATTTGAGCAGTGGTTTGCCTACTTCTACTACCTTACCGTCTTCTACTACTACTCTTGTCTTGCCTAACGTCTCAAGGATATGCCGGTCTTTTGTCATTGTATAGAAAGTATAACTTCTACCTAGCTATTTAGGACACAGATTTACGCTGATTTACACGGATTTGTTTTCTTCTGTGTTAATAGGCGTTAATCAGCGCCCTGCCGAGAAGAAGTTGCATCGCAGATTGCCCTTGCGGCTACCCCTGCCATTCAGGGTAATCCTATCGCGGAATGCGCGGATGGCAACGCCCACGTAGTAAGCCCGCGAAACAACGTGGAAAATCTGAAAGTCCGGTTTAGATCAACTGCAAGGATAAAAAAACACCATGAAGAGCGGAAAGCAAACCATTGTAAGAGTCGTCACTTATAATAAGCGAAAACGGACTGTTACGCTTAGACCAAAAGGTACGGAATCAGACTATAATGGCTATAGTGACGTTATAGTGGCTGGACGAACGATTCTCGGCTTACAGATGGCTTCTAAAGTGTTTATAAATATCTGTGATGTAGAACTGGGGTCAAGCCCCCTAAGCTCCCGGAATATCCGGGTAGAGACCCCGTGAGGGCAAACGACTACTTATGGGGTAGAGGATTCGTGTAAATGCGCGAATGACATCTTGTAATGAGAGGTATTGGGGTTCAAAATTTGCCCTAACCCGAGAGGGTGCTGACTTACCAAATTGGTGTTTCATTGTATGCAAGGAGGCAGAATGTAAGTAGTTCAATTACGCCCTCAAAATGCGAGAGACTTACAGACACTCGACCAAAACCACAGTGGATTGATTTCAACTGGAAAAAGGTTGAAACACATGTTAACAGGCTGCAAACCAGAATTACAAAAGCAGTTAAGGAACGGAAATGGCATCTGGTCAAAAGATTACAGTATTTGCTAACCCACTCGTTTTATGCGAAATTATTAGCAGTAAAGAGCGTAACTCAGAATAGGGGAAAGGGAACAGCAGGAATCGATGGCGCGAAGTGGCTAACACCAAACTCCAGGATGAACGCTGCTCTTAAATTATCTGATAAGAAGTATAAAGCAGAGCCGTTAAAGCGAGTCTACATTCCGAAACCTGGTACAGATAAGAAGCGACCTCTTAGTATCCCAACCATGTATGATAGGGCGATGCAAGCGCTGTACGCTCTTTCATTAAGCCCGGTTGCTGAGGCAACAGCAGATCCTTGCTCGTTGGGCTTCAGGAAGTATAGAAGTGCGCAGGATGCGTGCCAATATGCTTTTATTTGCCTGAGCCACAAGAATTCCGCACAATGGGTTTTGGAAGGAGACATCAAAGGATGTTTCGATAATATCAACCATAAATGGCTTCTGGACAACATCCCGATGGATAAAGCGATCTTAAAGCAGTTTCTTAAAGCGGGATTCGTGTACAATCGACATTTGAATCCTACCAAAGCAGGAACACCACAAGGAGGAATTATTTCTCCAATACTGGCGAATATGACACTGGATGAGCTGGAAAAAGCCATTGCAACCAAATATAGCCCCCTCCAAAACATTACCACTCGGCAAGCTTTTGCAGACGTTCTTTGTCCCAAAACCCCAATGAAATAGAAATGGCTGCCAAAACGACACCCAAAGAAGCAATCTTTGTTACCGATGCCAGTGTAAATCTATGTATCTTACCTAAAGAGAACGTACCTTTTATTACTTTAAAAACATCCTCGATTAAAGACCTTTTAGGCTTAAGTTGCTTCCAATTGAGAATATAATGCTTAAACTCTGCAAGAATAGTCTCTAAATGCCGTATTTTCTCCTTTACACGACTTAGCTTGTCGTTAAAGAAATCTAAGGTGAGTTGTATGTGATTCAACACCTTTTCGAGCTTGAAATCAATCCGCGGAAATACCAGTGGTACGATGCCGTACTCAATTAAACCTTCAATATAATGCCTGTAAGCGTAAAAACCCTTGTCTAACACGAGGGAATCACCTTTCCTTAATATTTTACGTCTCATCAGCTCAGTCACAATGTCATCAAAGATTTTTGAGTCGCAGGGGCCACCAGGGAAGACAAGAAAAGCCAACGACTTTAAAGAAGGGTATTCCATAGCAAAAACGAGCTTCATGCCGATATAATAACCTTTAGACTTGGAATAAGCCCATTTGTAGTCCTTATCTTTTAAATCGGCCTTTGTATATTTCTTCTTAAACCAATTGATATTCACCGTTAAATTGGT
>JAPVWK010000028.1 GCA_028572065.1 Candidatus Methanophagales archaeon | reverse complement strand
TAAGATATTCGCGCTTTTGAATAGCACGAGTTATAAATATCTGTTGATAGAGACTTTCTGGCGAAATAGAAATAAGGACGAAATGGATTATGAAGAGTTGAAAAGGAATGTAGAGTTTTGCAAGAGTTATTTGTGAGACGGTTTCTATAAGTTTTCCGATGTGTTCCCGTAATAATATTCCTACAAAAAAAAGGGAAGGTAAGGAGGAGGGTAATGTTACGTTTACGCCCTCACGACCAGGATTGTTAAACTTTCTTAGTTAGTTATATTATGCTTTTCTTCTTCTCATCACATACACAAGCGCACCTGCTATGGCTATGGCTGCAATGACACCAAGTCCAGGGATTGCTGGCGTTTTTTCTGTGGGTGTCTGAGTCGTTTCGGATTTTGGCATGACACCAAGCTCAACCAGTGGATTTACACCAGCAGATTTGAGATTGTTCAGTTCAGCCAGACTATCGACATCGAATTCTTTTACTGTGTGAATAAGTGTCTCCGGGCTGTCCATGTAATCCAACATCCATTGATTCATCTTCAATCTCATCCACCACCATCTATGTGTATCAAAAGCTGTGAGGTCTTTTTTACTTACACCGCCGCACATTTGACAGGCATTATCCCAATCCCATGCTATGACTATTCCTTTTCCCGTTCCAGTAGCAGAATCCCATCTGATTACGACATTGGCGACATCTTTTGCGTCTTCTGGCAATTGTTTCATCTGTTCAGGAGTAAGATCCTTTGCAATGTAATTTTTATTTCCTATGGTCGCTTCTAATATCCATTGCATGATGTCGTCCTTGCACCAGGGCTTAATTGCAATTATCTGGTATCGTTGGCTTGGTTTTTCCAATGGCAGATTAAAGTCTATATATTTGACGAAGAGAAATCCACTTGCAGACCCCGGGCAGAAGTGGTTATGGAATTGATTTGCACGAATGAGTTCCGGTGGTGCACCTTTTGCCCAGATGTTTGCAATCGTCATTATCGTGAACTCGTTGTTAAATGGCTTTGCACCGCCACCAAATATCTGCGCCTTCATCTTCTCATCCCATGCTTCTGGCTCGCTCAGCAGCTTATCCGCACCGATATTCGCCTTCGTAATCTTTGTAAAGACCTCTTCGTCCGCAAGCACATTGAGCTCATCAACACTCTTACCGAGCACCGCATTATTCACCTGGAGATAGACGCACTCGTTCGTATTCTTGCTGAAGAAGGCAAACCAGAGTGGCTTCTCTCTACTTCTGTGTATTAAAAGCAAGTTGCCCTTACCGACCGTACAACCACTTGCATCTGCAATGCCATCTATACATCTATCGGTATTATGCCCGTCAATTATTGCATAGCTCGCACTCGTCATTACCAAAATATTTGGATCGTCCTTCTCGAAAGGTAGGTCTTTTATCGCTATCTCCGATGCTCGAGAGCCCAGTAAATACAGTAGCTCTTGATCATCGGTCACCTGTGCTGAAGCACTTACTGCGAGTACTGTGCACAAGAATAATACTAAAACCGTCACAGTCACTTTTATTTTCATCTTCTTTTTTCACCTCCTATTTGTTTTAAAAATACATGATTTCATAAAACATGACTTTCGGATGTTTGGATTGTAGCGACATGTTAAATCAGACAATTTCAAAATGAACTCACGCAATATTAGGAAATAAAAGAAAATGTGGAATCCCGTAGATCGAACCATTTTTTGTATGCTTCCCTCTTTGTCGTTTTCAATTTTTGTTTTTTGCTTTTTATCGGGTACATGCAAGTACACCTAGTGTCTAATCTAACTGGTCGCAAGAATGGGTATCGCCGAAAGTCATGTAAAAGAAACATTTACGTGCTACTTAAATAGTTTTGGTATTATCACGTCACTAAGTTCGATGTCCGCTTGAATTGCACCTGTTGTGCCCACTCGTATGAACGTTTTAACACCACAATTCGCAAGCTCTTCTATTACAATCGCTGCAGAAGGGCTGCCGATGCCCGTGGAAGTTACGCAAACCGTTTTACCGTCTGTTTCGCACTTATACGTGACGAATTCACGCTGTTCTGTTACCTTTTCGTAAGATGAGAAAATGTGTGCGATCTTCAAAGCTATCTCTGGTGGACCCTGTAAAAAAGCGAGTTCGCTTTTATTTGCTCTATGTGGCAGTATGCCTTTAAAATGTTTTTCCATTATTTTTGATTCCGCCCCCTTGTTACATCATATCAACAAAAAAGTAAGACGTAGAGGCTTTTAAATGTTTAAATAGGATAGAATTAAAAAATGATTGATATGAAAAGAATTAAATTTGAGGATTGCAAACCAATTTTGGATATTTTCATCTCATCAGTCAAATCAATGTTCGGTGTGAAAATCATATCCATAGCGGTTTTCGGCTCTATTGCTCGGTCCAATGGAACACCGGAAAGCGACATAGACCTCATTATAGTATATAAAGGCCGGAGGAAGGATATTGAGAAGAAGGTGGTAAAAGTAATTTTAAAACTTCGTGAAACGCGAGAATACAAAGATTTCGAGAAGTCGGGTTTTTATCCGGAAATTAGTCCAATATTTATGTCCGTGCAGGAGCTTGAAAAACATCCCTGGATTCTTTTAGATGTGGTTGACCATGGAATAATACTTCAGGATAGTAATAATCGGTTAAGAAACGAACTGAAGAGGATGGCAGAGAGAATGACAAAATTCGGGTCAAAAAAAATAAAGCTCCCGGATGGCAGTTGGTACTGGGACTTGAAACCTGATTTAAAGGTTGGTGAGGTGTTTGAGCTATGAAAAACGAAGAAAGAGCAGATAGATTGCTGTCAGAAGCAGAAAGTATCTTTAGCGAACTCGAACAAGCCTTAGAAAGCGAGAACTGGAATCTTACGATAAGGAGAGCACAAGAAGTTGTTGAACTGGTATTAAAAGGGTTGCTCGCACAGCTAGCTCGGTATAGACTACCCAAAAGTTCATGATGTCGCACCGATATTCAAGAGAAGTGTTGAGGAAAGAGGGGTTATGGTGGACGAAGAATTTATGAACTGGCTGATAGAAATTTCAGCGGATTTGTCAACAAAGCGGGCTCCTTCTTTTTATTTTGAAGCCGAGTATGATGAGGATGATGCTGTGAATGGAGCGAAAGGTGCGGAAGAGGTAATTAAGTTTGGTAAAAGGTTTATAGAGGCAGTGAGGAATAAATAGAGAACACCCAGAACAGCATCTGTCTTTGCAATCTCCAAAGCCCTTTCGGGTGGACCGGGCAAAAAAGCAATATCCGCTTTTATTTTCGCTATGTTTATGTGCGGCTGTATGCCTTTAAAATCTTTGCATCAGTTCTCGGCTTGCAGTTTTCGAGTTTCTGTTCGTATATTTTCATGAATTTTTGGAAGGAGTCATGGTCTTTTTCTTCTAATTTCGATTTGTAGTCGTGAATCGCTGTTTTGACGATTTCTTCATTTAAATCTTTTAAGCTTGCAATGTTCGATGCAACTACTTTTTCCGCAATTTGTCTAACAGCTAAAAGAGCCTTTACTACTCGCACTGTCGCCGTTTCAAGCTCTTTTTCTATGAAAAATCGTCCAAGAGCATAAAGAGACTCTGTTACTTCAAGTTTTGTGCCTTCAAGACCCTTTTCCATTGCATATTTTCCAACAGCTTCAAGAAACTCTGCGGCATCCCATGCTACATCTTCAAGACCTTTCTCCGCAGCAGCTATTCCAACTTCTCTAAGAGACACTACTACTTTCCTTGTCGCATCTTCAAGACCTTTCTCCGCAGACGCTCTTTCAACAACTTGAAGAGACTCTACTGCTTTGCTTGTCGCCTTTTTAAGTTCTTTTTCTGCTGAGGATTTCCCGAAATTCGCTAAATTCTTAATAACTTCTATAGTTGATTCTTCATCCTCTCTGCTTATAGCCAATCTGCCAACTCGCGTTAGATGACTACAAAAACGCTCTGAAATCTTTTCCTCGCCATCGGGACCAATAATTTCGAGCACTTGATCAGTAACTGCTTTTAACCCAACTCTTGTTGTCTCAATGTCATATTTCATGATCGAACCGTGAACAATATCCATAATAGGCTGAATCGGATCTTCTTGCGAGTTTAGAACTTTATCTCTGGTGATTTTGACTGCCAATCGTTTTATGATTTTTTCCGCCTTTAAAAGCTCGATAATATACCACATATACGGAAACAGTGCAACGAACGTGAATACTCCCAGCCAATACGCCAGAGAAACACAAAACTCAAACGAAATGGGAACGCTACCAATAGACCAGATGACTCTTTGACTCACAACTTCTCCTTCTGCCCCCTTCACCAGTTTCAATACAATGAATCCATAGAATATTGACACCCCGTAACAACCCAAAAGTATCCACATATCGGGATTCTTTTTGAATATGTCAATTACTCGCGGCGAATACGCAGATGCAGTAAGCTGAATCGCAATCAAGGTCAGTGATACGACAATGGCAACGATTGCCGCCTGACTTTGAACCATGGCGCTTAGCATGTATCTGGCACTATTGACATCAGTATGAAAAAGATTGAAATGCCGAAATAGAATAAAGCAAACCGGAACTACTGCAAGACACAGGATATACACAAAGAGCCGTGCAGTCCACAAGTGTCTAAGTTCAAAACTCACCCACCAATCATGCAGCTTATCCCATATATTTTTTACAAACCCCTTAAAACGCTCTTTTCTATCTTGCATATAAATTTATTAAAGAAGTTCCACAATTAATAAATTATAACCGGCGGTTGGGGCATATCACCAGAAGAGCTGCTCGAATTTAATGATTTTTTTGAGGTGGCGATAACATTAGGAATATTTTGTCTAATACGGCAATTCCTCTATAATAGTGTGATTCTCGATCTCTTTAAGAAATTTACTCTCTGCACACTTTTGGTTATAGATAATAACATCTTCTTTAGCTCTTGTTACTGCAACATAAAACAACCTTCTTTCCTCTTCTTCCCTATCTTTCTTCCGCCCTTTTATGGCAGGTTCAAAAATATCAGGGTTTTCTAATTCACACGGAAATCCATACATGCCTTTATCAACATTAAGGATGAAAATAGCTCTTGCCTGTAATCCTTTGCTCTTATGCACGGACATTAATGGAACACCAATGGGTTTGATGGAGCCTTGTATAATCGGGATTTTCTGCGTTTCTGCATATTCAATTAACGAATTTATCATTACTGGTTTTTTAGTAATCCTGCATAAAATCATCATATCTGCCCATTCGTATCCGTTTTCATGATATTCAGCAATTTTATCCACGCAATGCTCGGCAATCTGACGATAATACAGCATCCAATATTCTTTTTGGTGCAGAGACGAATAAACATTTATTTGTTTGATTTTATCATCATGCGCAGTCGTTTCCTTTTTTAATTGTGCATCCCCATTATGCCTAATAATCTCTGCCCCGGTATCTACTACTGATTTAATGCTCCTATAATTAATTGTTAAATCTGTTCTGACAGGATGGTCGAAATACTCGTCAAACTTCACAAAAAAATCGAGTTCAGAACCTGTAAATCCCATGATACTTTGCCAGTCATCACCAACGCAAAAGAGTTTGCAATCGCGATTTTTTTCCATTAGTACTTTGATGAGTTTATATCTCTGTGTACTAATATCCTGATATTCATCTACCAGAATATGATCAAAAACGTTTCTGTACAGGTTTTCCTTTTCTTTTAGTTCTTTTACAGCAAGGTTTATCATGTCACCAAAATCAATCTGGTTAGCAGACCTTAACTCGTTTTCATAACGCTTGTAAAGTTTAACAGCAATTTTGGCAAATGCTTCCTGTTTTGGCGACCATCTTTCATCAGACAATCTTCTCCCTATATCTTCTGGTGTCAAACTATACGTTTTAGCAATACGAATAAATCTTGAAATGTTTAAAGGCATTGCTTTTGTGGACTCCCTGCATTCTTCCCACACCCTCCTTACCAATTCATCATAAGAAAGAGAGGTGAAAGTGAACTTTTTATCAGGATATTTTTCCTCCCGTACTTTTAACATCCTCTTTTCAAGAAGCCGAAGGAAGTTGTTCTCTTTAAATTCCCCATGGGTTGTTTCAACAAGCACATACTTATCTTGTTCTTGGAATTTTCTTTGCTTCGCTTTCATATCCCTTTTATATTTATTCGTTGGATTTTCACCTTCAAACCATTCTGGCACCCACCCACCCTTATTTAATGCCCAATGCTCGATATAAATATCGTAATCCGGGAAGAAAAAATCCGGGCTTGGAACCTTCCCTCCTTTTTCATCACTGTACTTCATCCACTCAGCAGGTTGTTCATATAGTATTTTTACTTTCTTTCCATCGAGATTGCGGCTTATAAAGAAATTCATTATTGCTCTCTCTGCCTCACTCTTTACTTTTGTGCCATCAAGCGAGGTATAGGTTAGGTTGTACATATAGCGATAGTATTCCTCCTTGGTCTTAAAATCCACTTCTTTCTTGATTACTTCATCATCACCATACAATTTCATATAATTAATAAGGTCATTTTGTAATTCAGAATCTTCTTGTGCTTTCTGAAAGAGAGTTTCAATGAATCTATTGTATTCTCTTTCATAGTTATCGCCTGAAAATTTCAATTTTTGTGCGCCTTTTTTTGAATTTTCGGTAGCATTTTCAAGAATTTCTTTACCTAACGCATGAAAAGTCTTAATTTTTACATCAATACCATATCGTTTATTTAATCTCTCTTTCATTTCTCTTGAAGCTTTATTTTGAAATGCCAAAGCAAGTATTCTCCCGGGTTTTATCGTATCCGGCTTTCTTTCTACAAGATATGCAATCCGGGTTATAAGAACCTCTGTCTTTCCAGAACCCGCTCCGGCAACCACTAAATTATGTTTGTCATCAGTGATTATCGCCGTTTTCTGATCATTATCTAATGGGACAGAAGATTTTTTGAAAAAATGGTCATAATCCCTTATTCTTCTTTCAATGAACTCAGAATTAAAATTCTGAACATTCTCTTTGATTGAAATAATGTGATTGTAAGAATCGTTGACAAAAGAGTTGAATTCATCATGAAAGAGCTTTTTTCTTGATTTTAAGAAAGACAAGCCGCTTAAATACTGATTGAAACTATCAGTTATATTTTCCCTCACTGAATAAATTAGATAGGTATCTTCTTTTTTTATTTGTTCATACGTATTTTCAACCTCTTTTAATGCTTTCTTAATATCTCTCTTAACGTTATCTATTGTCTTTTCCTTAGAAGAAATTAAGTGGTGCAGGTTTTTGTTAGCTTGTTTGATAATAAAAATACCAACAATTAATGGAGCTAATAAAAATCCAATAATTTTATAGATTGTTTGAATCTTTATTTTTGCTATTATCTGTTCAAGTTCTCCTACTGTTTTATTTAGTGTCATTTGAATACCTTAATAATTGGCGAAAGGCAAGTTATATTAATGAATCTCCACAATTATAAACTATAACCGGCGGTTGGGGCATAACACCAGAAGAGCAGCCAGAATTTAACGATATTTTTGCAGTTACAATAACGTTAGGCATCAGAAACAGAAAGAAAAAAGCGGAAAAAGTGGCGAAAATATTAGATAAAGGTACTGCAGCGATAAAAACGCTATTATATACTGTTGAATGTTATATTGCAGTTTCATCAAGTACGGATGACCAAATAGATAGAAGAGCGGAGTTGGTATCGGATGTTATCGTTCAAATAGGCCCAAAAGCCATTCCAACTCTTATTGAAATTGCACATAATGGTAATGTCACTATTTTTATTAATAACCTAGCTAGGTGGCTAATAAAGAAGATAGGGGACGAATATCAAATTTAGAAAAACACAAAAATATAGAGAGAGACTACAACTGAACCGCCCACACCAAAAACGGTAAGTTTTTTAGAAGTGGATAAAAGGTATATAAACATACATCAAATACAATATAACCAAAAAAATGTCCGATGATAAGAGAGTTATTATTATAGTGGCTATAATAGGAGCTGCGGGGGCAATAATTGCTGCCTACATAGGCATAATCCCATATTTAACGCAAGAACCTCAGCTTGTTACAATTCAAGGCAAAGTTACGGACGAAAATAAAATGCCTGTTGTTGGTGTAACGGTAGGTATAGATGGTCTAAGCGATATAACAGGAGATGAGGGTAAATACTGTATACGTGATGTTCCCGCGGGCATTAAAGCTATAAGCGTGGAGAAGAATAGAAAAGAGGTTTATAAAAGAGCTTTTAAATTAGAAGAAGGCCATGAAATAAGGATATTTGATATTTCCTTAACTTTACAAACTCATACCGCAACACCAACGGTCACAGAAACCAATGCAACGACTCCTTCTCACACTCCACCAATAATGACACTAACGCCCGCTCTAACACCAACCCTTACGGCAACCAAAACGGTCACAGAACTTCCTGCAACGACACCAAATCCCGCTTCGCCAACAATGACACCAACACCAACTCAAGCACCAAAAGAGCAGGATACTAATGGCACGGATTTATGGCATCTTGATCAAGAAAGTCTTCACGGTGTGTGGGACTGATTAATATGGTTTTGCAGATATAACACTGGTTTTGGCATCTACACGCAAGACGGGCGACTGTCCTGATTACGGCAGACGGTGCCCCTCTTTTGGAGACACATATTACCCGCACGATCCGGGATCTTGACCTAGTACCGAAGTAGTACCGGTTGATTTAACAAACCTCATTTACCGTCTTTTTGTATTGTGCTTGGAGCAGGATACAAAGGCGTATTTTTCATTATTACCTGTCCCAGTTCCAACAAGTATGCCGGGTCAGCACGATTAAGCGCTTGTAGCACTTCTTCCTCTGGTACCGCTCTTGATTTACTGAGCCACACGATTCTATCCGCTTCCTGGTCTTTTATGCTTCTGCGCTTGGATGTGAGGTCGGGATAAACGGTTATCCAGGTTTCTTGTGTCGGTGGTGTAGGATATTCACGATAACAACTCTGGCTTATTATAACATTAGGAAGGTGCTTGACAGCGAGTTTGTAAGCATGCTCTATCTCCTCTATTGTTGGACGTCTCGTAACCTCTTCAAACGCGAAAGTCGGTGTAAACGGATTTATACGGTGTTTCATGGCTTTATTTACTGTCGAAAGGAACTTGGCTATTCGCTCTATCTCCTCTGCATCCACGCTACCGGGCATGTAAACTGTCTGAATAAGCAGTTCTATCCCGGTCTCATTTAGCAGTTCCACAGCTTTTAATACCGGTCTATTTGATTTACCGGTATACCATATATGGATGTCTTCAGAGTACGCTTTTACGTCTATGTGCGCCTCGGTTAAGCCAGCATCTACTAACTCCGAAGCATAAGTCTCTTCCAGCCCTATTTCGTAGCCATTGGACATCAATATGATCTCTTTAAAGCCTTTCGCCTTCAAACCTTTAACGAGTGCAATTAGATATTCCCGGTCTAAGGTAGGTTCACCACCCGTGATCATCGCTTTGGGAGGGAGCTGACCATAGTGCATGAGGCAAGCCTGTTCTGCACGCACCAGCGTCTCTTCCGCGCTGAGCATGGTTCCCCCACCATCGCGTGCAGGGCGGAAACAGCCTCTGCAACTGAAGTCACATCCGGTTAGCATGAACCAGATGCGGGGTTCTATCTCCGAAAGCGTGAAATATTGGACGCCTCTTTTTGTCATAAAGCTTGTATGATATTTTAGCTTTGTAGTATAAAAGTAAACACATTATTCGTTTTTAAACGGGTTTGCACACAAAAAGTGTCATAACAACTGCCTCGCCAATCCAAGCAGCATCTTTGGATTCTTCTTTATTAATTCCATCAGTAGTGCTCTAGGATTAATCTCCGCTATTTTTATACCGTCCAATGAATGACCAAGCGTATTAAGGTCGTCGTCCGAGATCCTGAAGAAGAACTCCTTTGTTTTCAAACCGGCATCCAGCCTTTTACCAAATTTCGCTTTACATCTACTCTCGTATTCCTTCAATCGCTTCTTTGAAACATCCTTTTCCTGTACCGCCTTTGCTATTACATCGCCTGCTATTTCGCCTGCGTGCATTGCATACGTAATACCGCCACCGGTAATGGGATTTATCTGTCTTGCCGCATCACCTACTAAAACAAGCCCGTCCGCCACGTTTTCTTTTAACGGGCCACTAAGCGGTGCAGCACCGTACATCTCAGCCACTACTTTGCCTTTCGGGAACTTGTCACGTACGAAAGCATTCAAATAATCAATTGCACGATGGTTTTCACCACTGACATCTCCACATATACCGAGACCCACATTCGCGCAATCTCCGCCTTTTGGAAATACCCAGGCATAGCCTTTTGGTGCTATATTACTGCCCACGAAAAATTCCGAATGTTCCCTGTCAAACTCGATACCACACATCAGGTACTCAGCACAGGTAGTTACTTCAGAAGGCGACAGCCGCGTGTCCATGCCGGCCCATCTGCCCACCCGCGATTCCACACCGTCCGCACCTACCACGATCTGTGCATGTATGCGTGTATCGCCATCCATACCGCGAACATAGACGCCTTTCACATAGCCGTCTCCTTTGATGACGTCATAAGCTTCTGTTTTTATACGCAACTCTGCGCCGGCTCTTGCGGCTTCGCTTGCAAGGAACTTGTCAAATAATCTACGCTCGAGCACATAGCCCACTTCATCCATGTTATCTCCGCCCATCACCACTTTCGTGCCATCGGGACTGTATATGTGCGCTCCTTTTGCCTCTGCACATATCCATTTCTCATCGAGTGTAACAAGGTCTTTTATCTCTTTACTCACACCTTCCGCACATTTTACCGGCACGCCGATCTCCAGATTCCTATCTATCATAAGGACGTCTAATCCACGCTCTGCGAGAACTCTCGCAGTTACACTACCTGCGGGTCCTGCCCCTACCACTACAACGTCATGTCTCTCCTCTCTCATTTGTCAATCCTTAACAGATAGGTATGTGTTCTATTTATTCTATTGTCCTCTTGCTAATTTAATGATGCGTAAAAATGGAAAATTTTGAAATAGACGAGATCTCGATTTACTGGAACGTGGACGAGGAAAAGTTTGAAAAGAAGGCAAAGGAAAACGATAATGTCTTAATTGCGGGTTTTCCACCGCTGGGAAATATCATACCTTACCATCTGAAGGAGCTTTTAACTGATTCTGAGGAAATACTGAATTTGTATTCTTATAACTTCCCACCTATGGCGGAGGCGCGTGCGGACGAATTTGAAATACCGCATGACGAGATTTGGTACAGTGAGGAAATGCAGTTGTTTTGTTATGTCGGCAAATATCCCGAGACTGAATATATACCAAAAGCAGCGTATAAACATGCAGAGACCATAGCTCGCATCGCAAAAGTGCTCAATGTCAAAGAGTTATATACTGTGGGTGTTATCATGCCCTTTCAAGAACCTTTTCGGGATGTAGAGCCCGGAATAGAAGCGTATGTCGGGTTCTTTGAAGGCTCGGATAAGGAAGTTTCGTCAGGAACAGAAAAGATGACACGGAAGAACATAGGTCGGTATTCCATAATTCGTAAAACCGGTCTTCTACCAGGTTTTGCTGCTAAACTGGGCATTGAAAGCTACTCTATTCTCGGCGTTGGCAAATATCCGGAAGACCTGAGAGCATGTGCCGGTGCACTCAGAGCTTTTAAGAACATGTCAGGGCTAATGATAGAGACGGAGAAGATAGAAAAAATGCTCACAGAAAGTGCAGAAGGTGTGGAAGAGCGATTACAGCGCCAAAAAGAGGAAGCTGCTGTCTATCGCGGTGATGGAATCGGTGCTGACGCTTCTCAATACATGTATGGCTAAAAGAATAACAAGTCAAGCCTTAAACCCTTTAACCCATTCAGGCTCTTCCGGTGGATTGTTTTGTAGCATCTCCTTCCACGCCTCATCGGTCAGCCGGTCGCCCATAGGCTGTTTGAACTCGTAATGGCTGAATACAGGACCAGCACCCACTATTATGCCGCCGGCCGGAACCTTGTAGGCAACTAAAATCAGTTTCACGTATCCGACTCCTTCTTCCAGAACCTTTTCGGTATTACAATCAGTATGCACATCCGCAACAATCGTGGTTTCTTTGCCTTCTTTACTCACGCCTTCAATAGTAGAATCCAAATTCTCGCCAAAGTTCCTTATAAACTCGTAATCTGCTTCGCTCAACTCCTTGTTCTCAAGCTCACCCACCGATATTGTGATCAACCGCTCAAGAATGCCTTCTAAACTTTGTAACCTTGCTTTCTCTGTTTCATTCAGGGCATCCAGGTTTTCCAGGCCCTTTTCTGTCATTTCCGTTAAAGACAATAACCGAGCGTAAAATTCTGGTACTGGTTCCACATAGCCTACTACCTCCTGGACCTGTGGTGGCGCCGACCTCAAAGGAGGACTATAACTCTGCTTGGCATAAAGTATAGTATCATGCCGTAATTCCGTCCAGGAAGCAAGAGCCGTCTGCAACCCCTTATTTTGCCATGCCTCGGTCTGCATGAAAGTCGGATAGCCCGCGGGGTAATCTTTAAGGAGCGGTTTCAATGTGTACAGCCATGACCAGTACAGGTTTCTATTCCAATCAAAAACGTTAAACTGGTCGAATTCATGTTCTAATGAATCCAATTGCTGCTGGTAACTGGTATTCATACCTGCGTAGTCGGTATCGCCTTCTTCTTTCAAGATCGCTTCCGCCCTTTCCGAGCCTAAGACAGCCATCACATCCAGACCGCGTGGAAAACATCTTGCATGTCCTGCCCCTGTGTAACAGCACGTAAAAGCATCTTCGCAATTCGTTCCTGCATATAGTCCAACCGCGGGAGAAACCAATTGCTGGAGCATATAAGAATCGGGAATGAACCGTTGCCCCATAAACCTTAAACCTTTGGTTTTCGCTAGACATTCATGCAGTTTTTCGCGCGTTATCGGTGGATATACCACGCAAACGCCCGAACCACCATATATCTCGGGACTTGGCAATTTCGCCAGTTCCGCTTTTAGATTCAGTAAGTTCTCATCATCCGCTAACGCCGTAATATCAAAGTCAGAACCAAACACTTCTCCGATAGCTTTTTGGTAATCATACGGCGTCAAATCATCTGCACTACCAACAAAAAAGGCTGTTACCGAGTACATCCGTGTCCATAGTTCCTGTGTGGTCGTATCGCCTACTTCGACTGCGGGTAATTCGGAAGAAATCAAAGATGCTTGAATAGTAGCAAGTTTTGCGTCTTCTTCTGTTAATAGTGGAGTTTCTACGCTACCGCACTCACTAACGTCCCCGCCTTTCAAAAGAAACGCCATCCGACCATACCACATCATCGCTTTGAAATATCGCTTCAGCTTCTCGCTTCGTGTGTAATGCCCTCTTGGCACGTATTGCGAATAATCCTCACAGTAACAGCATGTATCCTCACAATCTCTATTTGGATCAGAGTTGAATATGTAGCTTGGTAAAAAGCCTTCGTGGTCCCCTATGTTCTCTATTTCTTCATTCACGTCCGTTTTCGCGTAATCCGGGGTAGAGAAGTCCACTTTTTTTATAGGCACAAATGTTTTCGTATCCCACGGGTTCTCTTTATTCCACTCTTCGATCGCCTTCTTCTCCGCTTCTGCATCATAGCCCTCGGTCGGCGTTTGCAACAGCGTCAAGGCAACCGAGAAATAAGCGACATTTCTTCTCGCCGCTTCCTTCATCACCGGGTCATCAAAAGTTTCATAATCTGTCTTAGACCGTTCGAGCATTGCATTACTCATATCCACGAGTGCATCAAAGAATTCTCGCTCCTCAATTCCTTTGAGTATCTCATTGAACTGGATATGGTAAAGATGGAGTAATGTATCCGCAGTAACGAATATAGGAATGTCACGATCCTTCATGTGTTCATACGGAGCTACAATATCTGTTTCCATCCAGTAATCCCTTATAACGAACCCGTTCGTCTTTAACAGTTTGAGTTCCTGCGGGCTCGAAACAAGAGACTTTATAGTTTCAAAATTCGTGATTAATGTCTCGTTCAATGGTAATTTGTACGGGGGCACGCAGGGATTTACCGTGATGTTCACGGGATTGTAGTGTGACGTGAACGCGGTCTTTGGATTGCTATAGCCCGTTTCTGCGAGTACAAAATTGCCAGACAGACGAAGCGCAGGTATCCAATTGTTATGCGAACGCCCGTTTGCATCAATGAACTCGGTGCAGTTGATTGTACCATAATCATTTCTAAACGTTTGATTAGGAATTATCTGCGGATACGAGCCTGTGCGTATGCTGAATTTGTATGTAATACCCGCATACAATGTGAAAGCCGAGAAAGAGAGATTGTGCCAGTCGTCATCGGTGTAGCCATTCCAATACCCTTCCGTTATCAGGGCGTCAGTTGTCGAATCATAAAATGCTACGTGCTCGGTATGCCCACCGGTTCCAGGGCAGGGATATACGTAAAGCTTGGATACATTACGTATTGTCACTTTTGGCGTTAAAGTTCCGTTGTGTATGCCCGAGATGCTCGGGTATGGATTAGCGGGTTTTCCTGTATCGAAGAACTGCGACAGTGCCGCAGAGCTTAGAAACTGTGCCGGCTGTGCAAATACAGACACCACTATGCACACTGCAAACACACTCATCAGAATGAACAACCCCGTTGTTAAAGTCACTATCTTCTTCGTACCTGCTTTCACCTTTCACTCACCCCTTTGACGATGACAGACCTAACCTTTTTGTCATAAGAATAATATATCAATAAGCTTTTTCGTTTAAATAAAGTGTGTATAACGACTCAATCAAAAAATCTTCATGCAATATCCAGCGTTATAAGTGGACCCGCATATGCTGGGGCATCCTAAAATACTATCCACGCGCGGTACATTTTCTTGCTACAAAAATAAACCCTGTATGTGCTATCATTTTATGCTCAGGACGCATACTTCGATCTTTTATCTCCCATTCACGCAGACCAACTTCATAAATACCCATCGTACGAAAGCTGCTACCGTATCGCAATTCCAACCTTCGCGATAGCTTGTATATTTGCAGTACCGTGGGATTGTAGCAAAGGAGGATCCCTCCGTTTAACAACGATTCTTCTGCGTGTTCCAGTACTCGCCAGGGCTCTGAAAGGTCCAATAGTATGCGGTCCAATTCTTTCTCTTCTATGCCCTGGTACACATCCTGCTCCTTTAGTATCAGTTCCCCCGAACAGTCCGTACGCTCTACCTTACCGAAGAAAGTATCTATGTTTTTCTGTGCAACCGCCTGAAATTCGGTATTCTTTTCATATGATACTACTATTCCGTCTTTGCCCACCGCACGGAGTAAAGCCGTCGTAAGAGCTCCAGACCCTGTACCCGCTTCTAACACTTTCGCACCCGGAAATATGTCCGCAAGCATTAAAATGACTGCGATGTCTTTTGGGTATATTATCTGCGCGCCTTTTCGCATCTTAGTTATGTATTCCGCTAACGTTGGTCTGACAACAAAAATAGGGTCTCTGAGCGATGACCTTATGACACTACCGTCTTCCAAGCCGATTATATCATCATGCGAAATAGCGCCATGAGTGGACGAGAAAGAAGACCCTGCATTTAATAAAAGCTGGTACCTTCTGCCTCTTTTATCTATCAGATGCACAAGTTCGCCTTCTTTTAGGTTTTGCATTGTGTTACGATATGTAATATAGTGCTCCAACTATTTTTGGTTGTTCCCACGTCTCTGGATTCTAAAGTTCCTGTATTACTTTTTTTAGCTAATAAGGGTTTTCAACTAATTTCTTGGCAAGCTCTTAACTATGTCACTGTTGTTCGCTGCAGTATGTCCCCCGTTTGCGTATAGAATACCACAATTGAATCGCCAACCGTAAGTGAAAGACTCGTGATTTCCAATTCGTCTCCAGGCGCAAACTGTGTATACTTGTTAGGACCAGGATTCCACCGGTTATTCCCATTTAATGTTGATTTGCCCGCCAAGGTACAAAGCTCATCATTCCGCCTTACCTCTAAGTTGTTCCAATCTCCAGCTAAATGTCCTCTGTCACCGCCGGTCGCGGGATTAGCAAAAGCATCAAGGATGGTATCCCCGCCGTGGTGGCTGATTTTTAGGGTATCCGATTTTTCGTTAGCGCCTTCAACGACTAAAACAACACTCGGTGCCTTATGCACACTAACGGAGATGTGGTAGACTAACGCTGCAACGACCACTGCTAGTAGTATTATAATTGCAATCAGTCCGATAACACCGACTACCGTTAGAAGATAGGGACCTGCTAACATGATAACAATAGACAAGAGGATAAGAATTGAGATAGTGTAGGTAATTACCTTCGAAATCCTCTCTTTCTTCCTCTCCCCCTTTATTCCTACCCTTAATATCGAATTCAACATCTCACGGAATATATGACCGCCGTCAAGCGGAACCATAGGCAAGCAGTTGAACATTCCAACCACTAAATTCACCCAACCTACCCAAAAAAGCACATCGGCGATAAAGAAAATACTATCGCCCAAGAATGACATAGCACCTATGGGCTCGTATAAATGAGAAAGAAGGGGATTAAATCTACTGAAGCCGTAAGAAGTAAGTGGTAAAACGGGCAGTGCCATTATGATCCCCCAACCACTTAACCAATGACGTGGTGAAAGGGTCGTAAATAAAGAAGGTATGCTCCGCAGAACTGTCAAGTCGGGAAATTTCTCTACCGCCATACCTAATAGGTCATTGGCAACGAAAACGCCTAAATAGCCTCTATTAACGTAATACGGTGATTCTGCCAACTCTACCGTAAACGTTTCTTCTCCTGTTTGCACTTCTATTACCTGTCCGGGTAAGGTATGATTCATGAACTCAAGAAACTCAACAGAACTGTTTATGCTTTTGTGTTCCATCCTTATTACGGACATCCCGTCCATCAAACCAGCCTTAGCTGCGGGCGTATCTCTTTCAACATGTACTATTAACACTCCCTCTCGCTCAGAATCCACCTTCACTGCTATCACGCTCTCTTTTCCTTTTTTATTCAGTACAGTAAGAGATATTTCCTCTTTTCCTTCCAACGCTTTGTTCATACCGTCTATACCCATAGCATTCGAACCATCAATTTTTGTGATGAACGTTTCCGGAGCGATACCCGATTTTTCCGCTGGACTGCCTTCGGCGACATCATAAACATAAAGTACCGTGTCACTGACGGGCTGAATGGAAAATAAAATCCCAAAGAATAGGACAAATGCGATTAACGCCACGCAGAAATTGCTCGTTACACCTGCGGAAAGTATACGTGTTCTTTCACGAGACGTTGCTACTTTCTTCTTTTCGCTGACTCCTGATTCTTTATTTGACTCGTTCTCTACCCCCTTTTTTCCATTTTCTTTTTCACCATATAGTTGTTCGCTATCCGGCTCTGCGAATGCACCTATCGGCACCACCAGGACTAAAAGCCCCATTGATTTCACCTTTATCCTTTCTACGACACTCAAAATGGCATGCGAAAGCTCATGCACCACTAACGCAACAACCAAACCGATAAAACCATATAATAGAGGTATATACTCATTAAACCCCGGTATAAGCAGCCAGTTCCTCGGCTTGTGTAACGCCGAGGGTTCCGGCTGTAGCACAAACGTTCCGTAAGCACCATTTATCATGAGGATAAACATGAACACCATGGCTATAAGCACTAAGACAGTACCGATATTAGCATAAATACGCCAGAATCTTTTCCTTTGCTCGCCTTTTGCCATACGGTCCAGAAATTTCTGACCTCTCAACGTCCTTATCATCAGAAGGGGGCCGTAGGCAGAGATATTATATCGCTCTAGAATGCCCTTCCTGTCGAGAACTGACACAATAAAACAGTAAATCAGGAATATGTACAGCACTAGCGTCAGGTAATACGTATCCATTTTTTATCTCTCGATCTTAATTTAGAATGGACTTGTGAATATATATAAAAACACAAATATTTAGCAGTTGGTTTTTTGGCTATACCATGTTCGGGTCAGCCAGTATAATCAAAAAGGTGTTAAGGCCGCTACCGTCACAATAATATTCCAACGAATGTTATGATCTGTCCCAAAAAGTCAGGTTGGGTATTGGCACCACTTAAAACAACTTTTCTTGTATGGTTTTGGGCTTCATCTGATGAGTTAAGGTGATGTATGGTTCGATTTGAGGTGCATACCTAATAAATCCATGCACCGGGCACTCCTGATGAATGTGGCGTGAGCCATCATTGAATTCTTGCCACTTGAATACACACGCACCTTTACAATTTGGACATTTTAGGCCTATGTTCATTCCATTTTTGGTGACTTCTTTAATTTTAGTTTCTGAATGGTGATAAAGGTCCTCGTCCTGCTTTAACGCTTTTGATGCCAATTCATCAGCAACAGAATTCTTTTCCCGTGGTATCCAGTTAAGGGCATACGAATCAAATTTAGACAATTCTTTTACAACCTGCGCATGGAGCCTTTTTAAATGCGTCTTGTTAATCTTCCATGCACCTTTTACTTGATTGATTACTAATTTACTATCCCCTTCGATTAATACCTCTTTCCAGCCTAATTCTGATGCTGCCGAAATCCCGGTTAGAAGTGCCGTATATTCTGCGATATTATTTGTCCCTTTATCGGGCAACTTTTTTGCGATTTCCGTTATTATATCTTTATCTTCAATTAAAACTACGCCGATACCCATTTCACCAGGATTTGGTATTGCCGCTCCATCAAACTGTATCTTTTTCATTTTTAGCCTATGAAAGCCGTAGTTATTTATATCTGCTATACAATTATGCAGAATCTACCCCAAAGCATCCTTGAGATATTTATCGGGATTATAAAAACTGACTTCTTCCACGTCAAAATATTCAGGGTCAAATTCGCCGCCCAGCCACTCCAACATTTCTTCATACTCGTCGTGCTTGGGATTTCTTATGATTTCTAAAAGCTCGGCATAGCCCCAGATCCCACCGCAATCCTCAGGCGGACATGCTCGTTTCCCTTTCATGCAAATTGGATACTTAACGCCTTTTTCGCGTGGAACTATCTTTTCCAATTGTATCTTGTGTTCCCAGTTATCTCCGAAATCATAGGTATAAACTGCCGACTGATTTTCCATAGAGAAATAGTCCGCTATTTTTTTGTTCAATTCCGGGAGTACTTCGTCACCAAAATCTTCATTTTGAGTACCTATAAACTGCTTTAAACCCGTTTCGGGATTCACCAGCTCGAATTCGTGGAGATGACAAACAGTCCAGCTCATAGCGTTTTGTATAGCTAAATGTAGCTCCCAAAATGTGTACGTTTCCGGGACTTGTATCCGCCGCCAAATCGGGGGTTTTATGCCCTTTAACGTTATCTT
>JAPVWK010000027.1 GCA_028572065.1 Candidatus Methanophagales archaeon | reverse complement strand
TTCACCACATTGCGGGAATTGTGAGTTGTGCATGAACTCTATTTAGTAGCACATCTAGGTGGAGTTTTGTTAAAGCTTGTGATTAACTGGTGGTTGTTTGGTTGTTACACTCGTCGGGAAACTACATCGGTTTTTGGTAATGAGTTACGATATGGCGACTCAAGTTCCCAGTGTGAACGTTGTGGGTATCGAATTGAACGAGGAAAACATCAAGTTTGCCCGTGAGCACTACCAACATCCCAATTTGAATTTTATTCGCGGTGATGCACTTAAGGAATTGCCCAATGAAACATTTGATGTTGTTACGTTATCCAATGTATTGGAACACATTGAGCAGCGAGTAGAATTTTTGAAGAAGATCTTACAACAAATTAAACCCAAACGGTTGATCATTCGCGTGCCGCTTTTTGAACGCGATTGGCGAGTGCCGCTCAAAAGAGAACTCGGTATGGATTATCGCCTTGACTCTACTCATTGCATTGAGTATATGCAAGAAGAGTACTTTGAAGAACTGCGTCAAGCAGGTTTAAAGGCAACACATATAGAATTCAGGTGGGGAGAAATTTGGAGAGTGGTAGAACTTTTGTCCTGGGAAGATACTGATAAGAACGTTGGGGATACTGCAAGGTCATCATAACAACAGTAAAAGCTTTAAATAAGGGCAAAGCATAATTTTAAAACATGAATAATCAAATTCAAGAAGAGATGAACATATTGGTAACCGTAGGAGCGGGATTTATTCGGGAGCCACTTAGTGCATATCCGAAAAATATTTGCAAAACTTTCTCATGAAAGAAAGTTTATTTATACAGAATAGATATATTTTAAATTAAACTAGGATGAAACAAACCATGGAAATAGCTCCAAGAATTAGTGTGGATGAGAATATTCGTTTTGGTAAGCCGGTAATTAATGGAACACGCATACCCGTTGCCCTCCACATAGGCAAACTCGCAGGAGGAATGACTTACGAAGAGGTTATGGCTGAGTACGAAATCATTCGTGAGGATATATTAGCTGTCCTTAACTATGCCGCGAGGGCAATATCCAGCGAAGAAATTAAAGCAATAGCATAGCACGAAATGCCAAAAATCGTCATTGATGAGGATATGCCTCGTTCCACAGGGATTATAGGAAAATTTAAGGATTTATCTGAAGATGACTTCAAAGGGAACTTGATCATCATAGAGCCACGAAAGATACGAATTAGAAGGGTGGAAAGGTTAGGCATAATCTGTTGAGAATGCAAGAGATGAAAGTATTGGTAACCGGAAGAGCGGGATTCACCGGGAGCCAGTTAGTGGAATGGCTATTAAAAGAAGGCTATGATGTAATATGTCTGGATATTTTCAAGAATTATTATAACCCAGAACTAAAAAGGAATAACGTCAGACCTTTCTTAAGCGAGAGGAATTTCAAATTGGTAGAAGTCAACATTCTGGATAAAGACGCCCGAAAAAGGATATTTTAAAAACATGAAAAACCCTGAAGTTACTGTTCTGCTGTCCGTGTACAACGGTGAGAAGTATCTGCGAGAAGCTATTGATAGTATCCGTAATCAAACATTTGAAGATTTTGAGTTCTTGATTGTTAATGACGGTTCTACGGATAGAACAGCAGAGATACTGCAAAGTTATGATGACCCCAGAATTAAAATTGTTGACAACGCGAAGAATATAGGGTTGACTAAGTCGTTGAATATAGGGTTAAGGATGGCAAGGGGTGAATATATTGCGCGGATGGATGCGGATGATGTCTCTGCGCCAGAACGGTTGCAGAGAGAAGTAGATTTCTTGGAGACCCACCGTGATTATGCAGTTGTTGGCACCTTCGCGAGGATATTAAATGAATATTCTGAAGTTATTAGCCTCATGGATAGACCAATAGAAGACGCTCTGATTCGGGAGTTCTTTAGAAGGGACAACGGCATCGCTCACGGTTCTGCGATGATAAGGATGAAATGTCTTCTTGATGTGGATTTTTATGACGAGTCAATAGCAAGAGCTCAGGACTATGACCTCTGGCTAAGGCTGTCTGAAAAATATAAGTTGGCTAACATTCCCGAATACCTGTATATGTGGAGAAAGCACGATGAACAAATTGAAGCAAAACACATAAGGGAACAAAAAATATCCGTTGTCCTAGCAATGGTCAAGAACAACATTGTGGATGTTGAGCAGGCTACCCAGCAGTTTATCAATCTACTCGTAGAAAAAACCGATGTATTAAGATATATGCCAATAACCATTGTCTTTTCTTTTATCAGCATCACCACATTTGGTAGAATAGGACCTTCTAAGTTATATAGGTTTTTAGCTAAAATTCTACTTTCGAAAAAAATCGACAAAATACTGAGAGATTTTCAAACGAGAAGAATTAGTTTTGAGGATGCCAAGTTAAGTTTAAAAAATATTGTTGACGGGAGCTTAATATGAATAGTAAAAACAGCCCTAAGGTAAGTGTAATTATTCCTTTGTATAATCAACAGCAA
This sequence comes from Candidatus Methanophagales archaeon, assembly GCA_028572065.1. Taxonomy (GTDB): domain Archaea; phylum Halobacteriota; class Syntropharchaeia; order Alkanophagales; family Methanospirareceae; genus QENJ01. The sequence continues at coordinate 17,206 of JAPVWK010000027.1, read as the reverse complement.
TATGTTGGAGAAGCAATCGAAAGTATTTTAAATCAGACTTATCAGAATATTGAACTTATTGTAGTTAACGATGGCTCTACTGATAATCCTCTTTCTGTATTGGAAAAATATAAAAACAATATTATACTCATTAATCAAGAAAATAAGGGTCTTGCTGCTGCCAGAAATGCTGGATTGAAAAAATGCTCTGGTGACTATATACAGTTTTTAGATGCTGATGATTTTTTGCATAAAGATAAGATTAAACTGCAATTGGATTTTTCTGAATTTTGGGATGATACCGTTTCCTATTGTGAAATAACACAATATGATCATGAATCACAATGTGCATATTTAAGGTATATTGGAGAAGTTAAAGATATGTTTCCCATGTATTATGATTTCTGGGATATCTATCCAACCCCCATCCATTCATTGCTAATCAAAAAAGAGATATTTAAAAAGTTTGGTTTATTTGATGAAGAATTAAAGGCTAACGAAGATAGATATTTCTTAAGTAAACTCGCAACAGCAGGAGTCAATTTTGAATATTTCCCATTTATAGGTGGATTTCGTAGACAACACAAATACAATATGTGTAAAAACAGGTTACATATAATAAAGAATACCATTAGATATTACAAGAAATTAAATAGAGAATTGGGAGATCACTTTTTCAAGGAAAAATTTGGTTACACTGGTTATCAAATGATGTGTGCAAATTTGACATATATATATGGAACTGAGATTGCGGTGGGCATGAGAAGAAAAGAACTGAAGAGGATTAGAAAATTGTTGAGAATGGAAGGTATAAAATTTGATGCAGAACCTATTCCTGCAGGTTTTAAAAAGTTTAAATTAAAAAGATTTTTTTTAACTTCTTACCTTAGAAGGTGGCTGAGGAAACTATTTCTATTAGGAAAGCTTTTTAAACAAAGTTTAGGAAGGATAATGGGTGAAAAGGTATGAGACCTGGAATATTATTGCGTTGGTGTGCTTTAAAGAGCATTTTAAAATCCGAAGTTAAAGATGGTTCACTTATTCTTGATATTGGCGGCTACGATGGTTTTGTTGCAAGCGATATTAAAAAATCATTCCCTAATATTAGAATAACTGTTGTAGATACGGATAAATCTGGTTTACTATTAGCAAAAGAACGGGGATTGAATACCCTCTGTGCATCTGCTCTTGAATTGCCTATCGAGGATAATCAAGTTGATGTGGTCTTTTGTCTTGACCTGATAGAACATGTTGAAGGAGATAATAAACGGGTTAAGGAACTTGCCAGAGTTTTGAAGATAGATGGTAAAGTTATTTTAACTACGCCCATGCAAAATGGCATTTCTTTTCCACTTCTAAACCGGAAAAAAATAGAGGTTATAAACATAAATTGGGGCCATGTTCGTAAAGGATACACTTTAGAGGCGATTGAACAATTGTTTCAAAATAATGGTTTAGCGATTGTAAGACGAGATAAATATTTTAATTCCATCTCAAGGTGGGTCTATCGTTTTACAGTTCTTTCAAATATACCTTTTAAGATAAAAATGATTTATAAAGCGATAATAAAACTTGAGCCATACGTAAAGTACGGAGCGGAAGAACATATTATCATTGGAAAGAAAGCGTGAGGATGTTGAAATGAAAATAGCGTTTATTGTTGGTATGCACAGGTTTTATGTATATAAATTTAAGAAGGAGAGATAAATGAATATCTTATACTTTCTATATAATTTCCCAACGTTATCAGAGAGCTTTGTAATAAATGAGATATACGAGTTACAAAAAAAACATAATATTTATGTCTTTGCATTAAATAAACCTGGTGAAAATATTCAACATGAAGAACTTGATGACATGAATATAATGGTTAAGTATGCAGAGCGACCAAGATACCGCAATCTAAAAGAGTTATGCTATAGCGGGATAATTAACCTACCTGTTTTAAGAGAAGCATTGTATCTTGAAAATCCACGCACAAAAGCAGCTAATCTATGCTATGCCAAACAACTAATAGACTACATTGAGGAACTTGATACAGAAATTAATCTAATTCATTCCCACTTTGCTGCTTCTGATAAAATTATAGGCATTTACGCTGCGTCATATCTCAAAAAACCGTTCACTATCACTACTCATGCACTCGATATATTTGTACCTTCACCCCTAACCAAAAGGATATTAAAAAAAGCCAATCAAATAATAACAATTTCAAATTACAATAAAGGATATATTAAAGACAATTTTGAGGTGAATAAACCGATACATATAGTCCGAGCGGGCGTGAGACCTGAGAAATTCAATGAAAAATTTGAAAAAGGCAATCATTTCATAACCGTAAGCAGGCTCATAGAGAAAAAAGGATTAAGCTATGCACTAGTGGCTTTCTCAAAAGTATTAAAAAGATTTCCAAAATTAGAGTATCGGATTATAGGTTCTGGTAGTCACAATATTATTTTAAAGGAAAAAGCGAATGAACTTGGTATATCACGTAATGTAAAGTTTCTGTCAAATGTTTCGGATAGAAGACTCATAGAAGAGGTTGGAAGTGCCTTAGGGTTCATTCTTCCCTGCATAACAGTTGATGATGGCGATAAAGATGGTATTCCCGTTGCAATGATGGAATCTATGGCTCTAAAAACTCCCTGTATCTCAACGAACATATCGGGTATTCCGGAACTTATTGATAATGGAGAAAATGGGTTCTTAGTTGAACCAAAAAATCCAGCTAAAATAGCTGAGAAGTTTATACTACTAATCGAGAATGATGATAGACGTATAGAAATGGGCGAAAGAGCGAGAGAAAAGATACTTATGGATTTTAACATCAAAAAAGAGGTACAGAATCTTGAAAAGATATTTCAAGCTGTAAACGAAAACTATAAGTGCCAAAAGAGATAAAGAAAGGTGTAATCACCAAATACCCTGTAGATTCCGAGTCCGTATATTGGATAAAAAGGGTAAAAAGTGCTAAAGAACGGGTCAAAATTGTTGCAAAAACAAACATTTCACGGTGATAGAAGCAGAAAAGGTGCATTTATTTGTAGCATAAGATTTATTAAATCATAAAAGGTATTCTAGCTTGAACAGGAGATATTGATCGAAGCCCATGAAAATTTTACGCATTGCCTGGTGGAAAAGAACACACAGAGTAGGAGGACTCATAGAATATGTAGAAGACATCATGGCCGAGCTCGTAAAAAGAGGGCACCAAGAGATATACTTCTTCGCCGGGTCTTACGACCTAAAACTAAAGCCATACCTAAACGAATACAAAGAAAACGGCATAAAATACTATGAATTAGTAAATTCACCCAATATAGCACCCGAAAGGATGGAGCGACCTCTCGATGAGTGTCATCAGAAGACAATAGAGCGGTTTTTTGAAGACGTTTTATCAAAGGTGATGCCCGATATTGTCCATATACATGAACTTGAGGGTTTAACAGCAGGAATAATTGACGTTGTAAAAAAATATAAAATCCCACTGATCTTTTCCATACATAATTACTGGCCTTTTTGTTCACAAGTCCATTTATTTGATTATGTCAACGGTCAAATTTGTGATGACTATGATACAGGAAGAAGATGCGTAAAGTGTGAACTCTATTCGCCACATATGACTACGGGATTGACAAAATGGCTAAGAAGAGCGGATAATTTTAAAAAAAATCCACGCATACATTATACTATGATCGTGCTATACGGACTGGCAGAAAACATATTTAGTCGTTTCCGAACATATATTGGCACAAAGGACAAGTATGCCGAAGAACAAGCTATGCGGTATGTCAAACGGCGGAGAGGCTTCATCGAAAAACTGAACAAAAAGGTAGATACGATATTAGCCATCTCAAACATCACGAAAGACATCTATGTTAGATATGGTATCAATAAAGAAAAGATACAGGTTGTTTACAGAGGTTTAAAAAAAATAGATGCCATCGAGCCCAAACAATACCGAAATACTGATTATCCTATCGTATTCGGTTTTATGGGTGGTTGTGCATCGCATAAGGGTTTAGATACTTTAATATCTGCTTTTTCGCGGTTAGACCAAAACAAGGCGAAATTGGTCGTTTATGGCTGGGGAAATCCGGAATATATTGGCAAAATAAAGGCTAAACAACTAAATATAGAATTCAAAGGAACTTATGAGCACGAAGCGATAAACCACGTTTTTGAAGAGATAGATGTGGGTGTAGTTCCTTCTATCGGGTATGAAGCCTTTGGTCTTGTTGGTATTGAGTTTTTACAAGCTCGTATTCCTATAATTGTTAGCGACTTATGCGGCGTGGCAGAGACGATTGAAGATGGTAAAACTGGTTTCATCATTAAGTCCAATGACACAAACGCGTTATTAGAAAAGCTGGAGTTGTTTATAACGAACCCGGAACTTATCAATAGCTTACAAAAGAATATAAAACGATTCAAATCGGTAGAAGAGCACGCATCAGAACTTGAGCAGATTTACAGTGAATTGATTAGAGGTGTTGAGTATGAGTAGTCGGCCTTTAGTCTCCGTAGTAATAGTAAACTGGAACAAAAAAGACGACTTGAGGGCGTGTTTAGAATCTGTTAGAACTCAAACATACAAGAACATAGAAATAATCGTTGTAGATAATCATTCCACAGATGGCTCAATAGAGCTAATCCGAGAAGATTTTCATGATGTTAAACTGATAGTGATGCCGGATCCATCTTATGGAGCTTGTGAAACGTTTAATATCGGCTTTGCCAATGCCACGGGAACGTATATTGTGGTGATGGATAATGATGCAACGTTAGAGGAAAGCTGGATTGAAGCAGCAATCAATAAATTTGATACGGAAGACGCTAAAATAGCATTAATTGCACCTAAAGTTATACATCAAGCTTCTGGGAAGCTCCAGTGGCCCCCAAAGCAATATGAGAAATGTGAACACTATGTGGACTCTTTTTTGGGTTGTGGTGTAATTGTGAAGAAGTTTGTACTGGATGAAGTGGGTGGATACCCCAAAAGATTCTTCATATACACAAACGAAAGCGATTTAGCTATAAAAATTCTAAATAGAGGCTATAAAATACTCTACTTCCCACAAATCACTACATTTCATAAAGGTATGCAAGAGGAAATCTATTCAATGTCTCCCAGACAGTTCTATTATTCCTTTAGTAACGAGTTGTGGGTTACCTGGAAATATTACCCATTTAAAAAGCTACTTTTTTTTACGTTTTTTCGGCTTTATCTATTTACAAAGCTGTCCGTCAAAAAACGGTATTTTGCATTGTTTTTTAAGTCTATATTTAGAGCTATACTCGGAATTCCTTATTGCATCCGTGAAAGAGCGCCATGCTACGCGGAAGAGCGAAATAACTGGAGGCAAAGGTAAAAAATATAATGAAAGCGCCGAACATAACTTCACACAAACAGGAGATGGCTACGAGCTCTACTCGCTATGGTCCGCCGTTAGTCTCCGTAGTAATAGTAAACTGGAACAGAAAAGACGACTTAAAGGAGTGCTTAGAGTCTGTGAAAGCACAAACCTACAAGAACATAGAAATAATCGTTGTAGATAATCATTCCACAGATGGTACAATAGAGCTAACCCGGGAAGATTTTCATGATGTTAAACTGATAGTAATGCCTGATTCATCTTATGGTGCCTGTGAAACGTTTAATATCGGCTTTGCCAATGCAACGGGGAAATATACCGTGGTGATGGACAATGATGCGATGTTAGAACGGACCTGGATTGATAAGAATATAAAAGAATTTGAAACTGATACGGTGTTGGGTTGTATTGCGGGACGGGTATTGAGTTTTTATACAAATAAAGATTGGGGTTTTAGGGTTTATGGTTTAACTGACGATTGGGTGAACAAAGAGTTTTATACCACGGTATTTGTAGGGTGCAGTGCAATGATGAGAACGGATATACTAGATGAAGTAGGCGGATACCCAAAGGAATACTTTTTATATCATAATGAATTCGCATTGGGTGCTAAGATAATAAACGCCGGTTACAAAATAAAATATAATCCCAACACGAAGGCTTATCATAAAGTATCGCAAACGCAGAGACATAGTAAAAAAGGCGATTATTATGGTATAAGGAATTGGTATTGGTTTGTGTGGCAATTTTATCCACTGGATTTAGCGGTTAAACATACCTTAATTCGTTTTGTTAAAATCGCTCATATAGGGCTAAGACATCCCTATACGTTTTTAAAAGCGCATTTAGTGGCTATGAGTAAATTACCGGGTATACTGGTAAATAGAACGCCAATAAAGGACAGAAAGTTGTTAAAGCGTTAAAGCATGTGGGCTGGTAAACTACGGGGATAGTACGGGCAAACCAAAACACCGTAAAGGTTATAACCTCAGAAATCAAATATTGAAACGGGCTAAATATACGATCAATAGTGGTGTGGAGGTATAGTTATGACAAAAATACTCATCCGAGGAACTCAATCAACTGAAAGCATTGGAGTACACGCAATGACGATTTGCACGATGGAAATTTTAGATAAATCTATACAAAATGCCGAATTTTATATATTCTCAACTAATTCCGATATTGATCATCGTTTATACGATAAATACGGCTTTAATTTATGTGTGGTGAAAGGCATTGGAGGTTCAAAAGCAATGTTATCGCGCTTATTTCGCGTTAGTTTTTGGCGTGCTTTAAATAAATGTATTAAATTAGATGCGAAACGACTGCTTAATGACGAAGTATTACAGACAACTTATGAAGCAGATATTGTTGTTGATATGCTGGGTGATGGTTTTAGTTACGATATTGGTGGACTTGGCGGTAACATATCTCCAATAGGGCATAGTCTCACTATTTTGCTGGCAACCTCGCTTGGAAAAGATACTGTATTATTTCCACAATCAATAGGTCCTTTCAGAACTAAACTAGTAAAATATTTGGCTAAATTTGCATTGAATAAGGCAAAAGCAATTATAGTAAGAGAAGAACTCAGCAAGGACTATTTGATAAGCATAGGGGTTAATAAACCACCTTTATACATTACTGCGGATACTGCATTTATCTTGGAACCTGCATCTTATGAACGTATTCATGAAATATTAGCAAATGAAAGTTTCAACGGTTATGGCGCACCTGTAATCGGAATAAATATAAGTCAATTGCTAAATCACAAATCCAAAAATTCGGCTCTAAAAGAAGATTACATTACGTTGATGGCGAAACTTACAGATTATCTAATCGAGAATTTAGATGTTGGTATACTTTTTGTTCCTCATGAGATAACCGCGTATGAACTAAAAAATGAAACCAATATAATAGGTGGCGATGATATAGTTGCGGTAAAAGAAGCATATGAAAAAGTAAAAAACAAAAATAAAGTTATACCAATTGTCAATAATGAATATTCCGCTTCGGAATTAAAAGGAATTATAGGTCTATGCGATATGTTCATAGGTGCAAGGATGCACTCAAACATCGCTGCAATTTCTTTGTGTATTCCGACAATTGCGGTTTCTTATAGTATAAAAGCACCGGGAATAATGAAAATGGTGGGACTCGAAGAGTATACGTGCGATTTTAGAACAATGACATTCGAAGAATTGAAAACGAAAGTTAGTGGTATGTGGCAAAAAAGAGAAAAACTAAAAGAAGAGATGTCACCCAAAGTTAAGGACTTAAAAGAGTCGGTATGGTTTAATGGTAAATTAGTTAAGGACATTGTGGCTAAAAGAAAATAGGTTATTAGTTCCTCATTCTTTGTTTGATTTTTGGAGCGGAAGTCGTGACAAAAATTCTGTTCTCACTAAGGCGGAAAAGGAGTTTATAGAATAGTTGGGGGCTGTAGATGTGCTCTGCACTGAAAAAACATCACACCTGCCCACCTTCAAAATTGATTGGTTTGTTAATATCACTCCATGTTTTAATAAAAGCTGCTATATCTTCCTCCGGCACTTTTTTTATGCCTCTCTGAGCCCCCCTTTTCCTCATCATCTTCGGAATGCCTTTGATACCGTCTATTCTTGACTTGAGTATCACTCTCCCCTGCCCTCGCATCGCGTAATAGGGAATAGTGCCAATAGTTCTTCCGATGATCCAGGGCAACGAGGTTACTAATAGCTTCAGGGGGTAGTTCTTTATCACATTCCATGTAAGATTTCTGTTAGAGTAATACACAGAAAAGTCAGAATCAAACCCCGCCGTCCCGCCTTGTTTATGATACACCACCGCGGAAGGAACATATCGGCATTCCCAGCCTGCCAACCTTGCTCGGAACGCTAAGTCCACATCTTCCGTGTACATAAAAAAATCCTCGTCAAACAACCCTATTTCGTCAAGCATGGATTTACGATATAACGCGGCACCTGCACACGGCCCAAAAACCGCTTTAGGGCCGTTATATTGCCCTTCATCCTGCTCAAACTTGCCTTCTCCCCATACAGCACCGCTTCTCGAAATACAGATGCCGATAGAATTGATAAGATCCCTCCTATCATAAAAAAACATCTTAGAAGCACACGTACCTATATTCTCGTTACACTCCATTGGTTTTACTAGTTTCTCAATCCAATCCGGATTGGCAACAGCATCGGTATTTATCGTTGCAATAAATGCACCGGTCGCTTTTTCAATACCACGATTGTTACCCCCTGAAAATCCAAGGTTCTCTTCGTTTACTATTAACTTCACCGAACGGAAATTCCTTTTCACGTATTCTATCGAACCATCGGATGAACCATTATCTACAAGGATTATTTCTAAGTTCGGATATGTTTGATTCTGTAAAGCGGTAAGCGATTCTGCCAGTAACCTTTTACCATTGTAATTCACCATGATTGCACTAACTTTATTCATGCTATCCCCTTGTCTTTCTCCTTGAATCGCCTTTACTACTCGCTTTGTTTTTCATCTTATCAACCCCTTATATATCTCTGTTAACTTTTTAATATGTCTCCCGACCTCATAGTTTTTAGCCGAGTTGAATGCGTTTATGCTTAGCTCTTCCAGTTTTGCACTATCCTCGCTTAAACCAGCTAAAATGGTTTTTAACTGTTCTGTATTTCCGGGTTCAAATAAAAATCCGTTATATCCCTCTTCTATCAATTCGGGAATACCTCCGATTCTACTTCCAATAACCGGCGTTCCGTTCATAAGACTTTCGTATATAACCATTGGTGAATTATCGTACCAAATAGAAGGAACGACTGTAATGTTAGCTTGCTCATAATGTTCTCTCAGTTTTGATTCGGAAATAAAACCATAAAATTTTATTCTTTCATCCCCTTCACTAAGTTTCTCAAACCATTCCATATTTGGTCCTTTTCCGATAATGCACAAGCGTACATTTTTGTTTTTAACTTTTTTGAATGCCTCAATTAGAATAGGGATTCCCTTATGTTTGGCTAGTTGTCCAACATATAAAATATCAATCGTTTCATAATCTTTGTTTATCTTTGTATCCTCTAACTCAATGCCTAACGGCAGTTTCAGTGTTTTTGAAATCTCAAAAAAGCTGGCTTTTATATGCCGGTCTAACACAAATTGAGACGGTGCACTAACCATATCCGGCTTGTAGTCCGCAAATTTTCTTTTTAGGCAGCAATAAACTTTACAAGGATATTTTGGGTGCTTGCATATTCTTCCAGAACTATGAAGTAGCATTGCATTTGGACATAATAACGAATAATCATGAATAGTATGCACCAATGGCAAATCTAGGCTTTTTACAGCGTAAAATGTGGATAGAGATAACCCCCCTAAGTTATGAGTGTGAACAACATCCGGCATTTCTCGTTTTAGTATATTTTTAACCACAAAATAAGTATGCGGATTCCATTGGTCAATCAAATGCCAGAATGGTTTGATTAGATTGTTTGTTTTTTTTGCATAATAAGTATGATAAACATTAATAGGAAAAAATCGGTAGATTTTAAGTTTATCCTGAGTTTCCACAGATGGTTTCAAAGAATTCAAGCCATCATAAGGTTTCGTTGTGATAATCTCTACTTCATTTTCTTTTGATAGATGCCGGGCTATTTCTTCTACATACTTTTCTGCTCCACCTATTAGGTAGGGCGGATATAGGTTTGAAATAAAACAAATTTTCATCTTAACCAATCATACTTGCGTACACACTATAATTATTTTATCATTTATGCGGGTATAAACATTTTTGATACACCGTTAATAGCGAGTAAACTATTCTTTCCCAACTATATTTCTTTTCTATAAGGATTCGTCCTTTTTTACCCATCTCATTCGCTATTTCTTTATCTTGTAATACATTAATTATTGCATTTGCTAAACCTTTTACATTTTTTGGCATAACTATCATTCCTGCATTACATTCCTTTATTTCTTTCGCAGCACCAACAATATCAGTAGCAATTACTGGCTTCTCGCATGCCATCGCCTCTAGCAATACCATACCAAAACCCTCCTGACCCCTGGAAATCGATGGCAACACAAATACATCACATTTATTATAAAACGCCACTATTTCTTTATCTGGGACAAATCCGACAAACTCTATGTTGTCCTTTAAATCCATAGATTCCGCTATCCTTTTGTAATACTCCAAAAGTTCTCCTTCGCCACCGACTATTAACTTAACCTCTCGTATCTCTTCTTTTACAATCGCCAGCGCTTTAATCAAATACTGCAACCCTTTATACTCATGAAACGCATCTAAAATACTCAAGAAGAACAGAACATTCCCTTCTTTATCCATCTTTACCGGCTTAAACCGTTCGGTATCAACGCCAACAGGAATAACCTCTATTTTATGTTCGTGATGCTTCAAATACGGTGACGACTCTAAGTAACCGGGTTGTGTAATAATAATCCTATTTGCTCGTTTTAACACGAGTTTTAGACTTGTGAGATTATAGAATTGCGCTATACCATTTGCAACGCCAGTACCCACAATATCATTGTGATAAGTCAAGACCAGTGGCTTTCTTTTAATCAAGGAAAGCATCGCACTCCAATCAGCACTCCACGGAGTTGGTATATGCGTATGAACGAGCTCGAAATCTTCTTTTACAAGTTCAAGCGGTAGTTTTAGCGTAATATTTGTATTTGCAATCTTTCCGATGTAATTCAGCCGTTTTACCTTAATTCCATCTATTGTTTCCTTTGACTTTACCTTAGGCTCGTTTGCGCAAACCACAGTAACTTCATGACCGAGTTCAATCAACCCTTTGCTCAGGTTATGAACATAATTCTCCACTCCACCTACAAAGGGATAATATCGAACAGGCGTTTGTAGTATCTTCATTTCCTCACCTTCAGCGTCAAATACACCGCATGCTTTTTATCTATCCGAGCCAAACCCTGTGCAATCACGTCTGGAAAGGGATAGTACCCTACTCCCGCTATCTTTTCAACTCGGAACCCGTAATACTCGAATAACTCCGTCAAAGCATCGTAAGTAAAGACACGCACATGTATTTCGCCTTTGCTTCCGTGTTTCAGTCCATGTTTCGGGTCAAAGGAATTACCCAGGATGAGTTCAGTACTGGCATGCGCAGGAAATGGCTGCTTACCGAATAATAGAGCAAACAAGTTATGGACACTGGCTAAATTCGGTGTTGATACAATAGCGTACCCACCTTTTTTCAGTACTCGATAGACCTCTTTAACAAATCGGTCCGGGTTATAAAGATGCTCAATTATCTGGTTCGCAATCACCACGTCAACAGTATCATTCTCAATCGTGAACTCGCAATCCAGGTTAGCATGATAAACAGAAACCCCGTTTTCTTCTGCTTCCTTTGCTATTTCGTCCATAAATTCAATCCCGTAAACTGATTGCGTCCCTATTCTATACGCTACTTTAGTTGTGAAATCGCCGTTTGAGCAGCCGCAATCGAGTAAAGTAGCACCCGTGTTTTCTTCGGTCATGTCCAAGATGACTGCTCTGTTCTTCCGCTCTACTCGGTAATACTGCGATATTAACTTCATAGCTATTCTAGTTTCTGTTCACTTATACGGCAACTCCAGCCAATTCCAGGGATTGTTACAGCGTTCGTCCTTGGTACTCCCGTTTATTAGCTTCGGCACAACAGTCGAGTCGTTCCAGGGTCGCCGTTCTTCATCAGGATTCTCGTATTCATACAATCGGTTCACGAAATAAACAAGATATGCACGCTCGTCACCGACTACTTTGAACCCATGCCAGTAATGACCCGGCATCCGCACAACCTGTAAATTATCGCCTGCCGACACGACCTCGTCCAGTTCTTCCGTTTCGTCATCGTATGCGCATATCTTCAACGCGCCTCTCAAGACCACAAAACAATCCACTTGCCCCCTTAAATGCCTGTGCCACGCACGCACCATACCTGGATAACTAATCGAAAAGTTTGTCTGCACGATTTCCTGATCGAATATATCTGCCCAGTCGCTTCTCATCAGCTCGGTAAAGAAGCCTCGTTCATCTGCAAATCGCCTTAACGGTTTTACTTCCAGTCCTTTTAACATTTCTCTCTTTCCTCCTCATTTCAACTCATCTAACATTGAATAATGTGCTACACTTATAGCATCAGCAAACATATTATGTTCAAACAGAAGTTTTGCTGAGCTGAGCTTCTCCTCTGCTTTCTCCAAATGATTTTCCCATTCTTTCATATAATACCACACCGTCCTGCAGGACATTTTTTACAAACTCTTGTACTGGTGCCTGATACCTCTTCGGGATCTTTTTCTCTAATCCTTGCCGCATCAACAATTCTGCCATATTCACCGCAGCTCTCCCCGCAGAACTTCTAACGCCATATCCAAACTATAAGGCTTTTCCTTTAAGTACTTTGCCGCTTTTGTCGTATCCAGCGAAGAATCCATAGGACGAAGCGCCGCCCACCGCATATCCGTCATCCGCGATGCCACTATCAAGTCCTTATCCAACCCAAACGTATCCGCTACCTGCAATGCGAACTCGTATCTCGAAACCCTCGTGGCACCCGCCGTATGGAATATACCTTTTAGTCTTCGCTCCGCTATCTCCAACACCATCTGCGCCAAATTCGTATTCAACGTTGGCGTTATGTACTGATCGGTAACAATATTCACCTTTTCTCCGTTCCTGAGCGTTTCTATAATCCACAACGCGAAATTAACCTTACCGCTGGCGGGTTTTGCACCGTAAATAACGCATGGTCTTGCCACGCAATCGCAGTACTGTTCGCCCTGCAATTTCGTGTAGCCATAGTAATCTACCGGATTTGGCTCGTCCACTTCTTTATAATGCCCTTTATCACCGGGAAACACATAATCCGTAGAAACATACACGCTAAAAGCATCCAACTCATGTGCAATCGCCGCTACTCTTTTTGTGCCTTCGACATTTATCTTATACGCTAACTCCTTGTTCGTTTCGCATTCATCTACATTCGTTAACGCCGCGGTATGGATGATAACTTCGGGCTTTATCTCGTGAATAAACGCTAATTCATCCGCCAGATCAAATTTCACCGGCTCGCCAAATTCCGGCTTGTTATGGCAGTAACCCGCATAAACTTCGTGGTCCTGTAATGCCAGCTCAGCGATTTTAGCGCCAAGCAAGCCGCTGCCACCGGTAATGAATATTCGCATGTTATCACCACTCCAGTTTCCAGGGCGTTGGATGCAGAATCTTATCGTCGGCTAAAGATTCCCACCACCATTCGTTACTTAAATACCATTCGATAGTCTCTTCTAACCCTTTCTCGAACTTGTGCCGTGGCTTCCAGCCCAATTCCACCGTCTTAGAATAATCAAGGCTATATCTGAGGTCATGCCCCGGTCTGTCCTCCACAAACTCAACTAAGTCGGGCTTATCCATAATCGCGAGAATCGCACTGACAAGTTCCAGATTCGTTTTCTCCGCGCCGCTGGCGACATTATATATCTCGCCCGTATTGCCTTTATTCAAGACCACTTTTATCGCTTCACAGTGGTCATCCACAAAAATCCAGTCGCGTACGTTCTTCCCGGTGCCATAAATAGGTATCTTCATATTTGAGATAGCCCTGATGATCGCTTTGGGTATTAACTTCTCCGGGAATTGGTAGCGCCCATAATTATTTGTGCATCTCGTGATTACTGCGTTTAGGGCATAGGTTCTCACATAAGCCAGAATTAACAGATCGGCAGAGGCTTTACTCGCAGAATATGGCGAAGACGGCCTTAAAATATCGTCCTCTTTAAAAGATCCCTCTTCTATGTCACCATATACTTCGTCCGTACTTATGTGAACAAGCCTTGCACCGGGATTACACGTCCGTATCGCTTCCAGTATCGTGTAAGCGCCATTAACGTTACTCACGATAAAAGAATAAGGACTGGATATGCTTCGGTCAACGTGCGTCTCCGCGGCAAAGTTCACAACCGCATCAGTCTCTTTCACGAGCTTGCACATCAATTCGTAATCGCAAATATCGCCTTTCACAAATTCATACTCTAAATCTTTCACATTGGCCAGGTTAGAACCGTACTTCAGAGCGTCAACTACGACAATATCCGCGCTGTCGTGCATATGCCTTACAAAATTGCTGCCGATGAAGCCCAATCCGCCGGTTACTAATAATTTCATACTTACCTCTTCATATCCGCACCCAGGAAGTATCGCCAATAACAAACTTACGCCCTTTCGGTAAACTCTTGTTCTTCTCTATTATCGCACCCCGACCGATAATACTATCAACAATATTACCAGCATTTATTAGCTTAGCACTATCCATAACAATTGAATCTTCCACCTCAGCATTTATTATCTCGCAATCGTTACCTATAGTCGTATAAGGCCCAATATAGCCATTTATTATCTCGCAATCGCTACCGATGAGTGCCGGCCCTTTAATCACCGAGTCTTCGTCCACTTTTGTGCCTTTACCCACGGAAACTCGTCCTCTAAGCTCGCAGTTTACCTCGCCCAATATTTCATGGCTCAAATCGTCCAGGATCAACCGGTTAGCTTCCAGGATGTCGTCCGGTTTGCCTGTATCTTTCCACCACCGGTCTACCTTCGTCCAGCCCACCTCGTAACCGTTATCAATGAGCCATTGAATAGCATCTGTAATCTCAAGCTCATCACGCCATGACGGCTCTATGCTATTACAAGCATCCGTTATAACCGGTTTGAAGAAGTAGATCCCGACAAGAGCCAGATTGCTGGGTGGTACTTTAGGTTTTTCAACCAGTCGTTTTATTGTGCCATCATCATTGAGTTCTGCAATTCCGAACTGCTCCGGATTTTCTACCTCGGTTAGCATTATGCTTGCATCGTAATTGTTCCCGGCAAACGCATTCGCATGTTTTACTATCCCTTCTCGCAATATATTATCGCCCAGGTACATCACGAACTCGTCATCTAGAAACTTGTCGGCAATGAGTATTGTATGCGCTAATCCTCGCGGCTCGTCCTGCGGAATGAACACAATTTCAGCGTCCCAATCTTGTGATTGCACCGTTGCCATGACCTGTTCTTTATTTGGCCCCACGATGATTCCTATCTCATCTACACCTGCTTCGAGTACATCTTCGATCGCATAAAATAATATGGGTTTGTTCGCAACAGGGATGAGCTGTTTCTGATGCGAGTATGTAATCGGGCGTAGTCGTGTGCCGTATCCGCCTGATAGTATCAGTCCCTTCATATTCGTGTCCCCTATTTCTATTTAGCCTTTAACATCATAAACCTAATAGTGATTCTATTATCATTGCTTATAAACTCATATGCTGTCGGGTAGAGTGCATATAGCAACAAACAACCACCCGGAAGCTGCTTTGTGCTTCTTCACAGAACCGCGTAAATGTTGTCACAACTTTTCGATTAGTTCGCCAAGCGTATCCGAATCAGTCACTTCAAACTCCACATAAGCATCATCCAAAACATAAAACGCACTCTTCTTTGCTATGCTCTCTTTTGTGACTATTTTATCAATTTTATGTGAAACCAGAAGCTCAGCAGCTTTAAGCCCTTTCCGTTTCTCTAACGCGACAAACGGGTTTCTTACGAACCTCATATCCGTCAACTCTTTATCCGCTGTTTTTATATCAAAAATACAGAAATATTCTGCCTCACCGAAATGCCATGAGATTTTAGACCGCATACCATCGCTTTCCGTGCAGGGCACCGCAAACCGTATAAAATCCTTCTCCACCGGCTCTATATGTATTATTACCTTATCCACGTTCTTCAGCTCTGACTTAATATTCGCCTCTATCTTATCACTTACTAGATGCGCCCTTTCAAGGTCTCTCAAGCTCGTTTCTATCTCCATCTCGACGAATATGAATTTACCGGAGCCTCTTGCCTTCAATGAATGTATTTTCCTGACGCCATGAACCTCAGATGCTAGTTCCCTTATCTTGTGCAGGCTATCATAATCTATGGATGCGTCCAAAAGAACCTTAATCGAATCTTTTAAAATCTCGTAACCCGATTTGAAGATGAATACCGCGATCATAACGCCTGCTATCTGGTCCAGCGAATAGAATCCAAGGTAGTTCCCCAATATTCCAAGCAATACGACTGCGGAAGCATAAACGTCTGCCCTCGTATGCTTACCATCAGCGATTAAGCTGGGCGAGTTCATATCTCGTCCAACTTTGAGTTTATAACTGCTCAGAAGCAATGTGAGCACCAACGAGGTCACTGCAACTAAGATTGCCACCGGAACATTTGTCAGCACAACCTCTTCAAACTTCTCGACCGATGTGAGGACTATCTCATATCCGGCATAAAAAATCGCAAGTGCAAGGAACAGGCTTACTATATTCTCGGCTTTATAAAATCCGTATGGGAAACTCTTGGTGGGCTTACGACTTGAAATCTTAAGACCGATAAAGACTCCAATGGAACTTATAACATCAGTAAACGAGTGAACGGCATCCGCAAGTAAGGCGATACTTCCAGAAAGCACGCCAACAGAATATTTTATGACGACGAGAAACGCGGTTACCACTATGGATACCAAAGCGGCTTTTTTGTCTCTATCTATTCGGGCCATGTTGTATATTCCATTGTATATAAAGTACAAGTTCTAACTATTTAGGACGCAGAGATTCACACGGATTTGTTTTCTTCTGCGTTAATCTGTACTCTGTGTCAATAACTGATTTTATTTTGTTCTAAAAAACCTTTGCTTCTAATAAGCGTCAACTTCTATAAAAATCGTCTCCACCTCTTCTATCTCCTCAATCTGGTACAAGACCGTGATTTATACTTCTTTGTGTGCTGCTCCACAAAAGTCACGCATTCGGTCAAG
>JAPVWK010000026.1 GCA_028572065.1 Candidatus Methanophagales archaeon | reverse complement strand
GCACCTTTTACGTATTCAAAAACCTTCACGAAACTCACCGGTTTGATAAATTCAGGAGTTAGTTTTATCTGCCCACCTTCCATTTCTACACCGTGATGAAGATTCTCCGCTTCTGTCTTTGCGCTTTGATAATCGCCCTCATAATGTTCCCAACGCCGAATATCGCCACTTCTAGCATCTTCAACAGCAAAAGGGATCAGGTACTGAGGCGATTCATGTACTAACCGATAGTGCTGCAATGCAGGAATGACTTCGGTCTTGATAACGGTGCGCGTACCGTCAAACAGATGCAAACGCGCTTCCAGCGTCTTGTAAAACTTTGTAGTCCGTTTCACTCTATCACCCTCTTTTGTCTTCACTTGCGCGTAGTAGCCTTCCGTGTCGCCCGCCCAGAGCATCATCGCGCTGAACTTGTTATATAGCGAATCCCAGAAATCCACCATCTTGTAATCGCTCACTACATATCGTACATCCAGCGCATCTGCAACTTCATTTGCCTCTGTCTCGTTAGTTGCAGTAAAGAATACACAAGCACCCGGTAGATTATCCCGATACGGGCCGCCAATACCCTGCTGAAAGTTATTAGCTACGGGAATCCGATGAGCGATGCGAGTGATCCAGTGACCGTAATCCCACCAGTTCATCACCGAATACGCTGATTCTGGGTACTCATAGCCGTTACGTGTTTCTGGCACGGCATATAAAGCGTAATAATCTACTCCGGTATCCGGGGTGTTATCCCGCATCCACGAAAGGGACTCATACCAATCATATTGTGGGCCGCTTTCACTCTTCGCAGTCGCTATTGTACGGCCTTCATATTTTGTTCCGGGGATACCAATAAGCGGGAAAAACAGCACGAGTACAATAACCGCAAAAGCAATACAGGCATCTGTGTGTAACAACTTCTTCTCGGGTTCCTGCGTTTTTTTGGTCTTTGTCTTTTTACCTTTATCCTTCTTTATCTTTTCTCTCGCTCTATTCCGCTCTTGCTCTTCTCTCAAATCTACAAATTCGATGATTTGCCATGCGACAAAGCCACACAAAATCGCTACATTCACTGCGTAATACGCTGCAAATCTGTTCTGCCCGAAACATGCGAGTAGAATCACGATACTCCAGACGACAAAAAAAACCTCTTCCGACCTGAATTTTTTTGCAATGTTATAAACCATCCATGCAAGACCAGCGAGAGCGATAAAGAAAGTCGTGTAGAACCAGTTCAGGATATTGTCCCAACTCATTGGCTGAACCTCGGCAATCGCTAAATCAATCTCAGAAGGAGCAAATATGTACATAAAGGGTCCTGTCAGCGTTGCAAATAAAACAGGATTTAAAACTCGTAAAAGAAGTAACGCGATTACGCCAAATCCTAATATTGTTACTGGATACCAATACGGATTTACTTCTCGTGCACTAAACAAAAAGGAGAGTATTGCAAAAGCAAGGAATACGGTTATGCCCATGAGCAGAGAAATAGGGTGGAATGTCTGGAGAAAGCCGTGAGTAAGTGCAGGTGCTATCATAACTAATGGGATTATGAATACCGGCATGCTGAGAATACAAAGATAATCGGTGCTCGTGTCCCGGAGATGGTCTATTGTGTATTGAACCAAAGCATATACAAGCAGAATGAATACGATAAGCGGCGCACCCATCCACGTGAGGAAATATAACCCGATTGAGAACCCGGCTAAAGACGAGTAAACAAAAGGCATTTTTAAGGATTGCCAATCTCGATCGGTGAAGGAATAAAAAGTTATATCATTTTCTCTTGCACTCTTTAGCGCGAGGATAAAGAATAGTATGGCAATCGTGCTTAGCAGCGTCTCCATCGCGTGATGGTCGGTATAGCCCAACAGAGTACGAGCTAAGAACTGTCCGGGAATGATCGCGATTAGTGCTGCAGACATAAGCCCGGTACCGCGATTATACAACGCTTTTCCGATGTAATAGACAGGTAGTATCGTAAGTGTACCCAACACAACAGGATAAAATGCCGCTATCACTTCCAGTTCATGCAGACCTAACGCCGAGCTGCTCGGTTCTATCACCCGTATGATAAAAGCAAGCGACATGTCAAAAAACGGGGCACCAAAAGGGTTGTATGTACCGAAAGGATAAGCGGTAAACGGATCGAAGTAGATACGATATGGAAAGTGATGTAGTGTGTTTTCAAGAAGCCGCAGGTTATACCAGGGATCGTACACGGCAAATCGCACAAAATGGTCTGTAAAAACGATGTTATACGGTATCGCAGCTCGGATATAGAGCGCCAAGCAGAATATAAAAGCTAATATAGCGCCACAGATCAAAGAAGTCCTTTTACTCTCTTTTAAAATTGCACTCATGCTTACTCGTTTCCTTCTTTTACATCTTCTTTTACAGTACGCTTATCTTAAAAATTAATGCTTCTTATTTTGTTATGCTGATGTATAAAATCATTACTATTTTTCTAATTGGATATGTATGACACTTAACAAGGGGCGAGAGTAGGAACAAATGCCAGAGGTATCGGTAGTAATCCCATCATTGAATGAGGAGAAGACGATAGGAAACTGCATTAGAAAGGTAAAGGCGATGTTTGAGGTGCATCATATAGATGGCGAGCTCATTGTTGCCGATAACTCCTCAGACAATACCGCAGAAATAGCGCGGTCTTTAGGTGCGATAGTAATTACACCCGAAAAGCGGGGTTATGGTAATGCGTACCTTGCAGGGATTTCGCACGCAAAAGGCGATTTTATTGTTATTGCGGATTCCGATGGCACCTATGATTTAGCGGTGCTACCAGATTTTTTAGTGCCTTTGATGAATGGTGATGCGGACTTAGTCATCGGGAATAGATTTGGTGGCGGCATGTCAAAGGATGCAATGCCCTGGCTACATCGCTACGTGGGAAACCCGGGCTTAACGCGGATTTTGAACTGGCTATTTAAGATTAACTTATCGGATACGCATTGTGGCTTTCGGGCGTTCACGAAGGCAGCATACGAGAAGCTGGATTTAAGCACTGGCGGGATGGAGTTCGCATCCGAGATGATTGTGGAGGCTGCGAGAAAGAACCTGAAGATAAAAGAAGTACCAATATCGTATTATCCAAGAATCGCGCCTTCCAAATTGAATTCGTTCAGCGATGGCTGGCGGCATCTGAGGTTCATGATGCTCTATAAGCCCATACCGTTCCTATTCGTCCCAGGGATGTTGGTATTCTTGCTTGGTGTGCTATTGAGTTTGACAATCCTTCTACGTGGTAATGTGGAGACTTCGCACATGCACTCGCTCATTCTCGGTAGCATACTTGTTATCATCGGTTTTCAGACAATAGCTATGGGCATATTCATGAAGGCATATGCGGTTGTGCACGGGTTGTGTGAGAAAGAAGGTTTAATAAAAAAGCTGCTTGACTATCACTCGCTGGAAATTGAGCTTATCCTCGGTGCTGTGCTGCTATTGAGCGGGTTGGTTATTGGATTAAAAGTGCTGTATACATGGATAAGCGTTGGTTTCGGGTCGCTATCCGAGATAGAATACGCAGTTGTGGCCATGTTATTTGCTGCGATCGGAATACAGGTGATATTCACCGCGATTTTTTTGAGTGTGATGTTGCTGGAGGATGGCGATTGAACTAGCCGCTTTCTCGTTGTGTCTATTAGTGGGTCTCACGAAAATCCCTTACCCGGTATTCTGCCTTGTAAGGCTCAAAAACCGTATTGTTATTGTGATTCGCCGACAGGTGGATTGCCCAATAGCCGTATTGTCCCTCATCCAGGAATAGCTCTATCGAAGTGGTATAATAGACTTCCTTAGAGTTTGTGATATTCTCAGAGGAATAGTATTTCCAATAAGGGTCTATTATAGCCCAATTCGATAATCTACGCCAGTTGCCACCTGTGTATATCATCCCGTAGGCGTGACTGCCAGAAGATCCCCAGGCTATCGTTTTTGGCCCTAAACTTTTATATGCCAACCGGCAGAGGTCACGTGTGTAATGAACACAGACCGCCGAGTCATTCTTGGGTGATTCGAGGCTCGTGTACTGTTTTATCCAGGTTATTACGCGCTCCGGGTTTTGGGGATACACAACTTCGTCAAGAATAACCGTGGACTTTCTTCTCTGTTCAAGCGTATAATCTGATAGGTTCCAAATCGGGATACTTTCCTCGACCTGGTAGCGGTAATTCAGCGGTACATGATCCGCGAAATAATAAAAATCTTTGCGGTCACAGCGAAGATCAGCATTCAAATCCCACGGTACGTACCCGCCATAACGTTCGTTAAAGTGAGACCGCAATATGTCCAGGTCTAACTGATTGATATACCCATCGTCATTAAAGTCGAGATCGGTCAAAGCACCGACAGTTTTCCCGTTTCCCGTTTCTGCACCTGCGCATGCTCCGGCTATGATACCGAAGATTATAAAAACCACCAGGCTTAAATGCAAAAATACGGAAAGCCATTGTCGAGTAGGGGTCATAGCCACTGCCTCTCTGAAACTGTTATCGTGCAGGTTATTCCGGGTTTTAAATGCTTTGCTTGCGTTTCAGTCCTGTAACTCAGCGCCATAGCTTTGATAGAACCGGGTACCTGATTGGGTTCCGTTCTGCGGCGGCTTCCACTCGCTAGCTGGATTTGCACCAACTTATGTTTTTCGCTCGAGACACTCATGTTAACACCTAAAACAATGCTCCGAGAAGAGCAATGCTAAACTATTGTTATGATGAACACTATAAAGTCTTTTCTGTTTCGTTCGGCTAAGCATTTTCTTTATTCTTTCCCCGCGACTCCAGCTTCTTCAAACGTGGCCATCTCTCGTAGTATCTTACAAGATGCGTCCACGATACCCATACCCAGTGCGGCACCTGAACCTTCTCCCAGTCGCATATTCAAATTTAGTAGTGGTACGAGCCCCATGTAGTCCAGAATAGCGCGATGGCCCGCTTCCACGGATAGATGTGATGCGATACTATATTCTTTAACTCTCGGACTGAGTTCGTATGCGATAAGTGCAGCGGCACCTGCGATGAATCCATCTACAACAACAGGAATACGATGTGCAGCGGCTGCGAGTATCGCCCCTGCCATACCGCCAATTTCAAATCCGCCTATTTTAGCTAATATGTCTATTGCATCGCCTCGATCCGGTTTATTAATATCTAACGCCTTATGTATTTGCTCTATCTTTCGCGTCAGTCCCGCATCGTCCAGGCCCGTGCCACGTCCCGTTACCGTCTCGACCGCTTCGCCGGTTATAAACGCCGTAATTGCACTACTTGAGGTCGTATTCCCTATGCCCATGTCTCCAACACCAACAATGTCCACACCGTTCTCCAGCACATTCTCCAGTACGTCTATTCCCGATTCTATTGATTGTTTCGCAGCGTCATAACTCATTGCTGCTCCTTGGGTCATATTCGCTGTTCCATACGCGATTTTATTGTCAATGAAATTTTTGGTTTTGTTTGTAAACGCGAAATCCGTAGCAACGCCCATGTCCACTACAACCACCCGTGCACCGATATGTCTTGCAAGTACGTTTATTCCGGCACCGTCATTGATGAAATTATGAACCATCTGTAACGTCACTTCCTGGGGATACGCGCTCACGCCTTCAGCCACAATGCCGTGGTCGCTTGCCATTGTTAAAATCACTTTTTGCTTTAGCTCTGGCATAGAATCCCCGGTTATTCCGGCAACCCGCACCGAAATGTCTTCTAAGACACCTAAACTACGCAGTGGTTTCGTGAGTGTGTCTTGCCGTGCCCGCGCAGCGTCCATTGCTTCTCCGTTTAAAGGTTCTATCCGTTCGATAGTTTCTTTTAATCTGTCCATATAAGAATTATGTGACTAACTATTTTTAAATGTATCTTTTTGCGTTTTTGATGTGATGTTTTACAGGGTAATATAACTCAGCAGTATATCTATGGTTACCCTGGCATAGTAGCCAGGGTATGCCGGGCGATATTGATTTAACGAGCGGGAGTGTCGTTGCCATGGAACAGAACGCTTGGGGATTCGTGTACCGACATCTGTACCTATTCCCGGAGTTCATGGCAAAACCTCATAAATCAATAACATAAAACGGGTCAGGTTTATTCTTATCGCCCCAACGTGCATCGGCTGACCAGGCGCCATCGGGTTTTTCCTTTTTACGCGTGTTTACCGTGATAGTCCGTTCGTCGGGATCAAATGTTAGATGGGTTTGATAGATTATAGTGGTTCTCAAGTTTTGATGGCCCAGAAGTTCCTGGATCGTACTGGTGTCAAAACTATTTTCCAATAGATGTGTCGCGAAGCTGTGTCTTAGAGTAAGTATGAACAGAGGCATTTTTCGTGATGCCTGCTTTTTCAACCGCGGTTTTGAATGCCTTCTGCAGTGATGCAGGATATACCGGGTGACTGCGTACCGTAAGGAATTTTAATGGTAAAGAAGGATAAGCCACCTGTTCTGTGTAATAAACGACATATGTGGACGTATGGCGTGATTTAGAATAATTTTTATATACATTAAATAATTGGTAATATAAACTAGTAATTATCCTATAATTATTTATACGAGGTAGGAAATAGAATAAATATAAAAGGCAATGCTATTCTTAAAACACAAAGGAGGTACCATAAAATGGCAACTAAAGATCAAAGGGGAAAAGCATGGGACAATGCAAAAAAGATAGGAGAAAAGGATCCTGATAAATACAGGCAAGATCCATATGGAAATGCAATGTATAAGCCTTCCTATGGAAAATCGTCAGAAATGGGATGGGAGGTTGATCATATCAAACCCCAGTCTAAGGGCGGTTCTGATGCCACGAGGAATCTTCAAGCTCTCAATACCTCAGTAAATCGTAGCAAAAGCGATGATGAGCGAAAGAAGAGTAGGCATTCAAAGTCAAACAAGTGAAGCATAACAAATCGTTGCACCTGACATTTTTCCGCTTCGCTCCAAAATGCAAGTGAACTCAATCGTTATGCAGTAATAAGGAATAAATAATGGACGCTAAAGAATTTTAAAAATCGATTACCGAAGAGCTAAACGTCGTAAAAAATCGTGTTCGCAATTTAATAGGTAGTCGCCACTGGGGTGAAGAAGGGATTCGTTACAGAAGAACCAAATCATAGCGCCTAACACGGCACTCCGCACGACCACGTAACCGTTGTGCGACACGCGGCAGGTGAACTTGATCGATATCTTATCTGGGA
The DNA here is from genome assembly GCA_028572065.1 of Candidatus Methanophagales archaeon. Lineage (GTDB taxonomy): Archaea > Halobacteriota > Syntropharchaeia > Alkanophagales > Methanospirareceae > QENJ01. The sequence continues at coordinate 12,772 of JAPVWK010000026.1, read as the reverse complement.
AAAATCAATGTCGAAAATGTTTGCAACGTATACAGGCTTGTTGAAGAATAAGCCATCTGTTTTATGTAATAAAAGACGTAGTAGGACGTATGGCACGAGATGAAAGAATTTTTAAGTCTCTGATAGCTTAAGAGGTATGCCAAAATTACTATGGTTATTTATATTTATATACAATTGAGAAATAATAGGATAAATATAAAAAGCAATGTTATGCACGATGAATCGATGCCTATAAGATGATTGAGTATATAGACATACCGAACTTCGGAAGCTTCAAGAATTTCGTTTGGAGTACCTCCATCCGCGATAGTGGGAATAATGTCGCGAAGTTCAAAAAGCTAAATATCATTTACGGCAGAAACTACTCAGGCAAAACGACTCTGTCGCGGATTCTTCGTAGTCTTCAGACTGGAGATCTGCCAGACAAATACGAAAACCCGGCGTTTTCAGTATCAACTGACTCCGGCACAGTAACCCAGACCCAAATCCCTACAGACGACCAGCATATACGCGTCTACAACAGGGATTTCGTTGATGATCATCTCGGTTTTCTCAGGGACTGCGAGGGTAAGATTACTCCATTCGCAATCATTGGAAGCGAAAACAAAGCTATCGAGAAGGAAATAGCCGAAAAGGAGAAAGAACTAGGTAATGTAGAGGAACAGACTGGGCTCCGATATAAGCACGCCATCAAAACCGCTGAATTTTTGGCGAAGCAAAGCGCAAAAAACGAAGTAGAAAGAAACCTCAAGGCGAAACTGACCAACAAGGCAACCCAGCTTCCAACTGGCATCAAGCATAACCCAATCTACAAAGACCCGAATTACAACACTCCTAAGATTCAAGCCGATATTGCGACGATTCGCAAACAATCCTTTGAAATTTTCGATGAGAAGAAGAGAAAGGAAAGGGAAGCTCTTTTAAATGAAACGGCACTCCCAGACATCGAGAAAAAGCTTGTTTTCAATCCAATCATCTCAAGTCTGCATGAAACCGCAAAGAACCTCCTTTCAAAGAAAATCATACCAACCGAACCTATTCAGGAGTTGCTGGACGACGCAGTTCTCCAAGTCTGGGTAAAGGAAGGAATTCCGCATCACAGGAACAAAAGGAACAAATGTGGATTCTGTGGTCAAACCCTTCCGGCGGATCTTTGGAAAAAGTTGGACGAACATTTCAGCAAGGAATCGGTCGACTTGGAAGCCGCACTTCAGGAGCACATTGAACCCATCGAGAAGGAGCGAAAAGCGGTAGATGCTATAGTCATTGTCGAATTCAAGGATTTTTACTCCACTTTTCAGACCTCATTCTATGAAGCGAAGAAGGCGATTGACGATGAAATTTCGAAATATGGCGCTGCGTTGGATGGCATCATCAATGGCTTGCGCGCCAGAGCAGCCGATATTTTCACCCCTAAATCCATCCCTGAGCTAACAGATAATTCCACTGTGATCACGGCGAAAGTAGCCATCGTGAATGGACTCATTGATCAAAACAATAAGAAGACAGAGTCTCTGGCGGAAGATCAACAGAAGGCCCGAGAGGAACTACGCCTGAGCGAAATCGCACAGTTCACTCAAGACATCGACCTGTCTGGAGAGGAAAAGAAAGTTGCTGATCTTCAGAAAGAAGGGAACGACCTGAAGACCGTGGTCCAGGAACTCCATACGGAGATTCAGGCCGTGGAGGAAAGGATCGGGAACTTACAGATACAGCTCAAGGACGAGGAAAAGGGTGCCGAGAAGGTCAATGAGTACCTAAATCACTACTTCGGGCACGAAGGTCTTCGGCTCGAAGCGGTAGAGGACACCGAAACCTCCGCCTTCAAATTTCAGATCCTGCGTGGAGACAAGCCCGCTTACGATCTAAGTGAAGGCGAATGCAGCCTTGTCTCATTCTGCTACTTTGTCGCAAAGCTTGAAGGCACAGACTCAAAGGGCAAGAAGCTTGTTATCTACATCGACGACCCAGTTTCCAGTCTAGATAGCAATCACATTTTTTTTGTATTCAGCCTTATCGAGAATCTGATTGCTAGACCAGAAGAGGATACTAACGGGAATAAAGTCTTGGACGCCGAGGGTAAACCCGTTTATCGCTACGAACAGCTCTTCATATCGACCCACAATTTGGAATTTCTCAAGTATCTGAAGAGGCTTTCGAGGCCAAAAAACCACGAGCATTTCCTTGTCGTCGTAAAGGACAAATCCAGCACGCTCGAACTAATGCCCTCCTACCTCAAAAACTACATCACGGAATTCAACTACCTGTTTGGCGAGATATACACGTGCTCAGATCCAGCGAACGCAGCCACAGAGTACCATTGCTTTTATGATTTCGGGAACAACTTAAGGAAGTTTCTCGAAGCTTACCTGTTTTTCAAGTATCCCTTCTCGGTTAATGACCAATGGGATTACAACCGGAGAATCGAAAAGTTTTTTAAAGATGATCCAAGCACTGAGCCACTGGTGCAGAGATTGACGAACGAGTTTTCCCATCTTGGAGGAATCTTTGACCGAAGCATTCAACCTATTGATTACCCTGAGATCTGTAAGCTGGCAAAATTCGTGCTGAAGAAAATCAAGGACAATGACTGTGATCAATTTGAATGCTTGTTGGAGAGCATTGATAAGCCAGATCCATTTAGTGCATAACTGGGCGCTGCACTGGACGGGGATTCCGCTTTGCTCCATCTCCGCCAGTGAGCTTTGACATTCCGTGTACATAACGCATAATCGCTACATCTCTGGTATTGATCCTACAATCTGCTCATTGGTGCTCCAGATTATTCCTATACTCTCACGCAGCCTTGTTGTCGTATTTCTATCTATCATCCCAAATACTTACTTACCCCATTATAATCAAACTCCTCAGCTTCAAGCACGTTTTTGATAAAATCAAACAATTTTCTGCGTGTATCCATTGAGATATTGGGATACCAGATAGGAGAAACAACTACGAGCCCTCGAAACGCATAAAACGGCTGTATCACTTCTAATATTTCATAATCACCTGTTTCTTTGAGGTAAACATCAAAGAACAGGTCATGTATTTCGAACAAAGCATTCCCTTGATGAGTGGACTCCTGAGAAGTTTAATGGTAAAGAAGGATGAGCCCTACCGGTTCTATGTGATAAAAGACGTAGGTGGACATATAGCACGGGATGAAAGAATTTTCAAGTCTCCGATAGTCTTAAAAGGTATGCCAAATTAATCGCTACGGTTATTTATACACAATTGGGGAATAATATAATAAAGATAAAAAACAATGTTAAGTCCCTCTTAGAGAGTACACATGGATTTATTAAAGTCACTGAAGGAAAAAGCAGAATATTTCTCTGATGCTGAAGAGGATCAAGGGATTTCTAGTGTTGTATCACATATAGAAATTGCGGAGAGGCACTATGATGGCGGAAAGTCTGGAGATGAATATCTCTTCAATGATGTAATCTATAGAACTAATCAGGCGTTTGAAGGTGCTCTTAAAGAAACTTACAGGATTGTTACAGGCAAAGATTCAGAAAAGTTAACCCCTCACAAGATTGAAAAATACTTTGAACAAAATAATGTTCTTAAAGAACGAGTTCTGAGCCTATTTACCAATTATCGAACAGAGTGGAGAAACAAATCTACTCACGACTATAAACTCTATTTTTCAGAGCAGGAAGCCTTCCTCGCTATAGTCAGCATTTCGGCATTTATCAATATTCTACTTGATCAAATGATTGAGAAACGGGCCTATGATAAAGAGGCTTCGGAAATAGAATCAGGACGTTTGCCAGGCATTTCATTACCCCCAAATGCGGGATTGTTAGAACAGGTAATACACCTTCTAAAGGCTTTCTCCAATGTGATACCTCATAAGGTCAGTGGAACCACCATTCCAAGAATCACTGAGCGAGAATTAATCGGTTCTCTCACAGCCTATGTGAATGAGTTAGCCAGTGATATAAATGTATACTCAGAATATTCAATTCAACTTGGTGATAGCAGAAAGAGGTTCATTGCTGACTTCTTATTTGAATATGCGGGTGAGAAATTACTAGTTGAAATAAAGCGGGCACTAACTCACCCTCTTAGAAGTCTAAGAGATGGGCAGGAGCAACTAGTAAGGTACATGGCTGCTTCTGGGATTGAACAAGGAATATTGTACATTCCTCCCCTAAACGTTGGTGTCGAAATGGAAGTTTGTACCAGTAAGAGAAAATTCGGTGATAAAGAGTATACAATTGTCCTGCTTTATCCCAAGTCAGGACTTAACAAGTAAATCACCATGGACGAAAAATACGCTGGCGCTTCGTTTGTGCCAGTTAATTATACGTTAGGCACTGAGGACTTTGTCCGTGGAGGCACTCGAAGAGGGTATTCTTGAGCCACAGTCCCCGAGCTAAAGCCTTTGTCCAGGCGATCGCTCGTACCTACCCAAATATATATCCGCGTGGATAGACGAGTACGAGCTCCTGATAGTGCAGGCGTCAATGTGTCGATAAGAAATGCGATCCAAGAAGAGACTGATTTCGTGATATTTTTCCTCGGCCGGGAAACACTAAAGCCTGAATCGGTCAGGAGAGAATTTGAATGGACACTTGAAAGAGAAAAAATCCTTTCAAATAACGCATAATCCTATTCATCTATGTTTTTGATCCATCCGCTTTCAAATCCCCTATAGCCTCACGATAAATTATCTTATGATTACCCCCCCCCCCTTCATCTTCTAAATACGTGATTACATGATTTTCCTGATATATCCTATCCAAGATGTCCAAAATTAGGTCTCGACAGCATCTCGTGACTTTCTTCAAAAAAGATCCGCCTATAATACAAAAAATGGTAATTCTGTACTAAATTAGACGATTGAAACTACCTCTCTGCGCTAGCGAAGGTGCTCTAAATTTCCACGAAGGGTTTTTGTCTTTCATTATCTCGGTCCTGACGGTTTGTGCTGAAAGAGCGGAATATAAGTAATTCATCTCCTCACCTTCCCCTCCAGCCACCCAATCTTCACTTCCCGCATCTCCTTCTCGTCAAACTCAGGTACATACGGCTTTATATCTAGCAATGGCGTATCATCACACGCATCTATACCTTTTACCCTCAGTATATTACCCTTTCTCTCAATCAACTCCACAACCGAAAGCCCAATAGGATTCGGTCTTCTGGGCGACCTCGTAGTGAAAACTCCATGCGGCTTCGCATCCCACGGCGTCACAACAAGCAGTGAATGCCCTTGCGATTTATGCAGCCAGTACAGGACGACGATATGCGAAAATCCGTCTATGTCCTTCAATCCTCCTGCATATTCCTCGAATACCTCTATCTCAGCAACCTGTACCGATTTTCTGGCCTGCCTCGGGCATTCTGCCGGAGCCTTATACGGACTGTGAATCACCCCGATTTGTACTGTTTCCATCGTCATGTTTTACCGCTTCTACCCCGAGTTATTCATACGCTCTAACGCATTAGAAAGAGCGTCATTCACTTCAGCCATGTGTTTCACCGCATCCAGCAACTCTTCCGACACCAACCCGTCAAACACCTTTGCTTTATCCGCCCAGCGCTTGAAATCCTGCGCATGCCCTTTGTTATGTTCTATCCAGTGCGTCAACAATATACTTAGTTTCTGCTTATTTTCTTCTTCTTCCGTCATATTCTCGTTTCGCCTCCTACAAATTTAAAATTTAAAATGGCAATCGTAACCATTCAAATACACCTATCATCTTCAAGCTTATGTATATCATTACCACAACGAACACATATTTTAACTGCTTTGCCGGCAGTAAATGCGCTACACGGACGCCGACCTGAGCCATCGGCACGCTCGTTGCCACGAGCACAAGCCAGGATTCGGGATTTACATATCCTATCAGATGCCCAATTGGATAGGCACCATACACACCCGCCAGCAAGCCGTTGTAGATATAGCCCGTCAAGCCGCCGATACTTGTGAATATCATAACAGCGGTTGATGTCCCAACTGCTCTATGCATCCCGAATTTTAATACCAGCACGAATAAGGGTATCATAAGTATACCGCCGCCAATTCCGATTATACCGGTCACTATCCCAATTGGAACGCCCCACGCAGCCCATATCCAGGTTTTATCTGCCGGTTCTTCTTCTATGTTCGGTAGTTTCGCAGTTAACATCCATACACCACCTGCGAGTATCGCAAGACCAAAAGCCATCTTCAAAATGTGTGCAGGTAGATGTGTCGCGATAGTCGCACCAAGTACTGCCCCTGCGGAACCTGTCAAACCTAAAACGATTGCCGCTTTCCATAATACCGCGCCCTTCTTCGTATGCCCGTAAGCGCTACTGATAGCAGTTGGAAGCACCACAAACAGGTTCGTGCCGAAAGCAACCAGAATAGCAGTATTAGGGTCCATACCCATCTCGGTATATACCCAGAACTGAACCGGCATCATGATAAAGCAGCCGCCGACACCGAGGAGACCACTTGCGAATCCCACACCAATACCTGTAACCAGGAATATGATTATCGCGGTCAAAATGCTTAGTGGCATCAAGCATCACCGCCTCTACCTGCTGGTTCCGGTATTACCTCTACCCGCTGCTCTTGCTTTGGAATCGTCCAAAAGTGCTTCAACACTTTTAATATCTCGTTTAGTTTCAGAACCATAACTGTCATTACTTCAACTATGTTTGATATATGTGAAAGAGTACAATAGGAAAAAATAAAAAGTGCGTGAGTCTCTCCCACGCACGCACGTATTTCGTTATTAAAAAATCAACGCTCAACGATTGCCACCACGTCTATTACCGTTTTGCTTGCCGCTACCATCTCGTGGCCGTGTATAATCATCGTCTTTACCGTTCGGTATGCCATCTCCGTCACTGTCTCGACCGTTTATGCCGATGTTGTCACAGATACCGTCACCATCTGCGTCCACATAATTACGGGCATCACCACGGAATCCACGGCTACCCTGAGTATCACATACGCCGTCACCGTCTGCATCTACGTATCCGGGGCGTTCACCGAGGTTGTCACATACGCCGTCACCGTCTGCATCCACGTATCGTGCTCCGTTTTCCGTACCGTATCGTGCTGCAACAACTCCGATGGAAGTCGCTACCAGCGCCGCGATTAAAATTCCAGCAACCAGTTTTGTATTCATTTTATCGCTTCACCTCCTATTTTTTTAACGTGTTCCCACGACCCTATATAGGTAATAACCCTATGTAAGCTTTTCTTTTCGCCCGGATTACACCCAAATCATACCCAAATCTCACCCAAATTCGTGCAGAGTTAAATATAGCATTATCAACGTTTTCACTCTTTTATCAGAGCATAGGGTAACACCCAATAAATAGTTTACCCAAAAGCAGGCTATAATAACTCGATACTGTCAGATTAACCGCAGAGTCCACGGAGAGCTCCGATGAGGTAGATTTTAGAATAGGGCTCAGACACCTGATTACCCAACACCTAATTCTCTCTGCGAACTTTGCGTTCTCTGCGGTAAAGCTGGGTATATCATTATTTGTGAGTTCCCTAGGCTGGCTATTCATGATTTCAGGCTTATATACAGCAATATCCATAACGCCACAAATTCAAACAAATCCGGTAATAGCCAGAGCCAGCCCATGGCATACATACGACGCCAGCCGCACGTATAATGGAAAATCGGATTCGAGGTGACCGTTTGCATAATCAGGAGCACAATAAAGGCGATCAGCCCCAATGCGAATTTAGATTTTATCTGCCCGTAACTCTTTGCATATATGAAAAGCAGACAGAACAGAAGTATAAGGTTCCCAAGCGTGATTAACGCCTTGATATTCACGAGTAACATGTCCTGCATAACTACTGGCGGCATCTTTATCTCCTTCTATCCTATATCTTTTTCGCTTTTAAATTTATTCCACATTTTATCTAAGTAATCCTCGAATATGTCATACTCTTTTTCCATGTACGAAGATAAGAAATACACGGTGCCATATTTCTCACCTGCTGATGTAATCACCTTGTTATCCTGTAGAACCTTGAGATGATGCCTTACCGTTTTGTAATCCAGCCCCAGTAACTCCGCTAACTGATTGGCGTTGTATGGTCTATCCTTTAACGCTCTGATAATACGGGCACGGTTCATACCCCCCTTAGTGCCAACAATCAGCCACCAGATTACACGTCTCATAGATACACAATAATCTTTTTACATTGAATGTGTTTGCGCGGTAATATTCATTTAAGCATAATCTCTTTTAGGGCTATGTCTTCAAAACCGCTTTGGCAACGCTCGTTCGTGCAATTTCACCGCAAGTAGCAGAAACAAAGCGGAATATACGAGCAGCGCCAAGAAATCTACGTAAATTGGGTAGTAGGAATAGCCCTGGATGGAGAACCGTGCTAAATCCGTGAAATACGTCAATGGCGATAAAGACGCAACTACTACGCCCCAACTCGACATATTCTCTAACGGAATGAAAATACCACTTACGAAAATCACCGGGAACTTCACAAACGTGGACAGCATCATGATGTCCGATACTAAATTCGTGGGGTGCGAAGAGAAGAGTAAGCCAAGACATGAGAAGCAAAATGCCGACAGGAGCACAGCAATGGCTAAAATAAGCGGGGTCTTCACGCAAACGCCTATTGCAACGCCCACCGCAATGGGAACTGCGGAAATACACGCACCAAAGATGAAAGAAGCAATTATATCCCCTAATATCATTGTTCTTACGGTTATGGGGCAAGAAATGAGCCGCTCAAGCGTCCTCATCTGTGTCTCCCACGGTGCTATCACGGGTGAGACTGAGGTGGACGTGAAAAATATGGTCATCGCTACCAATCCGGGTATGAGGAATGCCGCGGGTAAATCCCGACCTATGGAAAAAGCGAGGAACAGAAAAAGAGGGAACAAAATGCCGAATAATAGAACAGGTCCTTTGAAATAATACATCTGAATATCCTTTTTTGCTATTGTCCAGACCTTACTCCAGACACTACTCATGGGAACCTCCCGTCAGCTTCACGAACACGTCCTCCAGAGAAGGCGATTGCACATTTAAAGTCTCAATATTCAACTGATTATGCGTTGCAAACTCAACAATCGAGCAGATCGTGTCATGTGGTTTAGCAGTGTAAATCCTGAATTTAGCGCCTACACGTTCGGCATTTAACGGCACGCTGCTTACCGTTTGGTCAAAACAGAACTCCACAGTAAGAGAGCCGCCTATCCGGTGCCTCAAATTCTCGGGGCTATCTACCGTAACCATTTTCCCATTTTTTAATATTCCGACACGCTCACAGAGCACGCTCACCTCTTGCATATTGTGAGAAGTGAGGAAGACTGTCCTACCCTCGTCTCGAATCTCCATTATTTTCTGTCTTATCCTCCTCGCACTCTGCACATCCAGACCGCTTGTGGGTTCGTCCAGAAACAGAACTTCAGAATCGCTCACCAGTGCCATGGCTAGCATAAGCCGTTGCTGCATCCCTTTTGAGAAACCTTTTACCTTACTGTTTCGCCGTTCATAAAGTCCGAATTCCTTGAGCTGTGTTCTCGCTCGCCGTTCTGCTTCCCGTCTAGGGATGCCGTAAAGCGATGCGATGAGCATCATGTTCCGCCACGCCGTCAGGTCAAGATAAGCATTCGCAGTCTCAGGCACAACACCTATTACTTCCTTCGCTTTCTGCGTTTCCTGCACGAGGTCATGCCCCATCACTATTGCCACACCGGAATCTGGCTTTATCACACCTGTGAGCATTCTAACAGTTGTCGTTTTCCCTGCACCGTTAGGACCGAGAAAGCCGAATATAACGCCTTTAGGCACGTTGAAAGAGACGCGATCTACCGCTTTAAGCCCGTCAAAGCTTTTGCTTAAGTACTCAACTTCTATCGCTTCCATTACCCTTTCCTGGCTCCAACAGGTCTATCACGATTCGTCTGGATTTCAATCGCCAAATCTTTTCCGGTGCGCCACCACCTTCTTCCTTGTATCCCGCCACCTCAATTATTCCGGCTTTCTTCAGTTCCGAGAGATGATAATATAAGCATGGAGCAGTCATTTCTTCTTCATGCTCTTGTAAACAGTCCTGTATCTCCTTCGTGCTCTTCGCATCTTCGCCAATGCAATCCATAATCAGCCACCTTGTGGGACAGTGCAGAGCCCTCATGACCTTTCCCTGTTTCTTGCCTCTATCCTTCCAGCCGCTTGTGCAATTACCGGTACACATGATTATTCACTTTAATATTATAACTATTTACTTAAATATTCATGCTATATATTAAGGATACCTTTTTGCCTGATAGGATACGTATCGTGTGTTTTGTAGCTCAGCGTTATTTTAGCCATCCTGATTGAGCGGACATAACGGGTCTTCTGCCCATATATCGCTATGCTCTGCGTATGCACGGATTCTGCAGCCCCCCCCGCATAACTCCTTGTAATCGCAGGTGCCACATTTTCCTTTCAATAACTTCGTCTTCTCCCGGAATTCCGTAAGGACGATGTTTTCTGGATCATTCCAGAGTTCACTGAACTTCCTTTCTCTTATATTACCGATTTTGAATTCTTCTAACTGCGCAAATTGACAGGGGTAAACATTACCAGTCGGGTCAACATTCGCAACGCGGTCGCCGGCACTGCACGAGTCCCCCATGTATTGTAGCAGCTTCAACGCATTCTCGTATTCAGGATTGCCATCCTCTTTCAGTTTATTCAGCAGCAGAATACCGTCATGTGGTGCATCTACGGTGAGAATCTCCATCTTATCAGGATCCAAGTCGCGTGCCCTTTGATATAACAAATCAAAGATACGAGCAGTTTCTTTGGGCTTTAACTGAATATCATAAATATCTTTGCCACGTCCGCTCGGGACAAGCCAGTAAACACAGAACCGCGGCACGTTCAATTCAAGTGCGAGGTCAAGCAGTTCATCGATTTCACGATAATTTGCCCGCGTTATGGTGATCCGGATGCCTGCTTTCAATTCGATCTCCGCACAGTTCTTCAATGCTTGCACCACCTTCTTGAAACATCCTGGTTTGTTCCTCATGGCATCATGCGTATCCTCTTTTGCACCGTCAAGCGAGATCCCTACATACTCAATGCCCGCTGCCTTTATCTTCGCCGCGACTTCTTTTGTTATCAGTGTGCCATTGGTACTCATAGCGGTCTTTAGCCCTTGTGCAGTCGCATAATTAGCGAGTTCCCAGAAATCTTTCCTCATCAGCGGCTCGCCACCGGTGAAGAGTAGCAAGGGTACCTTCATCTCTGCCACGTCAGCAATGAACGCTTTCGCCTCTGCCAAAGATAGCTCGTTGCTTATATCCACTCCGAGTCCTGCATTGATGTAACAATGTGTACACGCCAAATTGCACTTGTTTGTGATATTCCAAAAGATCACGGGTCTACGAGTTTCGGCAAATGCCAATAACCTGCTTGGTACTTGATGCGGTGGCGTTTTTCTATACTTTAAAGCATCACTAACGGTTCCTTTTCCATGTACGAGCTGCGTTATGCGTATCATCTCACTATCCTCTTTTTTTCTGTTTTTCACAAATGTGATATATTTATTAACTACACTCTTAGTTAGTATAGTATATCTAGGTGCAAAGATAAAAAATGAAGAAAGAAGAGCTAGTACATCTACACCTGTTGTTGGCACAATTGAAGAAGTATTGTGAAGTAGAGGGCGTGAACTGTGATTTCGCGAGGTACAACGAGTTGGGGATTACACCTTTTCAGGTGCATCGGAGCAAAGATGACCACAAGCAAGCGGTCTTCATCCTCGGAACCGAGCTTGTATCGTTAGCAGCAAGAAGCAATTTCCCGGTGGGTAAATAGCGAATAAACGCTGCAGAGTGTAGATCTATAAGTACGCAAAATCTTTTTTTACTCCGCGTTAGTGAAGGGAGGGGACAAAGCGGTAACAAAAGAATTTTGGGTTGATCCGGTCTGTGTTACGTACCACCGAGAGAATCAAACCGCAAGTTATTACCAAATTCCGTGTGAATAATAGCATTCGGGATGATGATTTAAAGAGTGTTAACGGATTTTTTTAGCTCAATCTTCCGGAATATTGTGGTTTTTTATCTTAGTCATACCAATAGACACAATAAGACAGTTATAAAGAGATAATGAAACCTAAAATAGTGGTGGTAGCAGCATTAGCAATACTACTGATAGTGGTAGCAGCAATTGCATATTCTGGCTATTTCGATAAGAACACCGAATATTTTATGCAGATCGTGAATATCAAAGTAAAAAGCCCGAAACCCGCTTTATTAGACGCTAAGGCCGTAACTATTGACCGCGGCGAAGCAGTCACCATTGACGTCACCGTTCAGAATCAGGGCGAAGAGATTATCTATCGAAATAGTCACTGCACGGGTATTGAGCTCGTGTACCCGGAAGGAGGTACAAAATACTGGAAAATGCCGGCTGAGCGATTAATCACGATAGACCTCGGTCCTAAAGGCAAATCAAGTACTGCATTCACCGTATATAACCGAAAAGAACTCCCCTTTAGTGGCTACTTCAAATTCCAGACTTATATCCGATCCATGAATAGTAGCGAAAAGCTAGCTCGAAGCGATAACGTGACTGTTGAGATAAAACCGCCTAATGCACACGTCAACGCGAAATAAACGGAGATTGAATGTAATACATGACTTTCGGCCCAGCGACATATTAGATTGAACAACCTTTAAATACCATGATAGCTTTTAGAGAATCATGACTCCCCTAAATCAGCATGATAGAGTATCTATGATACTGCGAATCATAGAAGAAGTGGAGGAAT
>JAPVWK010000025.1 GCA_028572065.1 Candidatus Methanophagales archaeon | reverse complement strand
GATGTCAGATCCGATTTCACGTATGGAATTACTGGATAGTATAAAAAGGATAAATGATGTGAAGGGCATCAGTGTTCTAGTCGTTTCCCACATGTCAGAAGTGCATAAAAGCATCTCTGATCGGTTGATCTTGATGGACAAAGGCAAAATAATTGACGAAGGCGGGGTAGATAAGATTACGGATAAGTTCTTAGCTCAGCTTGAGCCGGTTAAACCTTTGACCCCTATAAGAAACAAGAAGGACATAATGATAGATATTAACGGCGTCTGGAAGAAGTACGTGATATACACGAGCAATACGTTGATAAGGACTATCGAGATGCCTGATTTGAACTTGAAGATTCCAAGAGGCGACATTATGGGCATAATTGGTCCCTCGGCAATGGGCAAGACAGTGTTGATGCGGTTACTTGCAGGTCTTGTGCAACCCGATAAAGGCTGGGTATTATACCGAATAGGCATTGTTGACTTCGCTAATATCGCTGCTCTTGGTAGCAGTAGAGCAATGGAGGCGAGGAGCAAATTAGGTATCTTGCACCAGGAGTTCACGCTACCACCATATCAACTCGTTCAGGATACATTTGCACACAAGCTCGGTATAAAGAAGTTTGAGATGATACAGCAGGCGATGGCTACCGCGAAGGAGTATGGAATCAGCGATGTCACACTAGACGGTCTCCTCAGGATTGCTGACATGACAGAATTAGAAGCGAAGGAGAGGCTTGAAGAGTTGGACATCAGCAGGGACGTAATAGATGAGCTTTTCCCGGTGTTCCCGACTTCCGAGACATTAAAAGCCGCCAAACCCTACTTCGATGCTCTTGACCTACCGGAAGAACTATTTCATCGGCATAATTCCGAAGCAAGTGCGGGTGAGCATGTCCGGTTGGCAATCGCCGGTTTGATGGCCGCACAGCCGGAGGTACTACTGTTAGATGAACCGTTTGGCGACCTCGACCCGATCTCGATGCGTAAAATCGCGAACTCTATTAAAGAGCTGAATCGTAAATTCAACACCACAATATTAATTGTAAGCCACCAGCTCGATGTAGTTAGAGAACTTGTGCATGAAGCAATAATGATAGACGAAGGCGAGATCGTGATGCGCGGCGACCCGAACGAGGTATGCGATGCTTTTATCGCTCTTGGAAAACCGGAACAGTAAAAAGAAATAGCTCCGCTGGTGTAGTTCGGCCAAGCATGCGGGCCTCTCGAGCCCACGACCGGGGTTCAAATCCCCGGCGGAGCATCGTTTTATTTTCTTTAACGTTATCCCCTCTACGCCTTAAACTGCACCACCGCATTATCCATAGCATCAACCATTACATCTCTATGCAATGAAATACAGGGGTCAAAGCTCTTCTCCATCCTGCTCAATTCCTTCGCGGTCATACCTTTTCTTATGGCATTATAGAGCCCGTCTATCCTATCTGCAACCATCTCCTCTGAAATTAGTTGCGCTCCTATCAATCTCTCGGAATACGCATCGAAAAGCAGTTTCACTGCCATTGACTTCCTACCGGCATAGAATCTTGCTTTTGTGGGCTTCTCCTTTTTACCGCTTATTACTGTTATCCCGTATCTTTCCGCAGTCGCCGATGTTATTCCCACGGTCCCCACTTGAAAATCAGAAATAGTCGCAACCGAAGGGCTCAAAGCAGGTTCTAGCGGGTAGCTGCCACCTAATAAATCGTTTGTGACTACTTTCGCCTGCACCAAAACCGTGGATGCTAGCTGGCTCAATCTTGGACGAAGTGTAATGGCATCTAATACTTCTACACAGTCTCCAAGCGCATATACCTGGCTCACATATTTACCTGCTTTTTTAACATGTAAAAACTGGTCTGTTACAATTCCGCCCGTTTCGCCTAGTTCTAGGCCTGCCTTTTCTGCTAAGTCAGAATTCGGGAGCATCCCACTTGAAATAACAACTATATCAGCAGGAATTTCTTTACCGCCAACAACAACTGCTTTTACCTCTGCCCCATCCCCTAATATGGACTCCACATTTTGCCCTAATACGAACTCGACCACCCCTTCTTTAGCCAGCTTTTCATGTACGAGCGAGCCCATATCGGGGTCTAAGAGGCTGGATAGCGGCGTTTGATGTCCAATCACTACTGTTGTTTTCAAGCCTTTTTTCGAAAAAGCAATAGCTACTTGCATGCCAATCGTGCCACCACCGATTACCACTGCGTTCTTCGCTTCCGGAGTCTTCATAGCAGACTCTACCTTCTCTCCATCTTCTATCGTGCTCATTGTGTAAACACCTTTTAAGGTGGCACCCTCTATATCAAGAATACGCGGCTTTCTGCCCGTTGCAATCACCAAAGAATCGTAATTTAGCTCATCGCCCGTATCTAGACTTACCGTGCTGTTTTCCAAATTGATGCCCGTTGCTTCTGTCTCGGTCCGATAGTCAATGCCATGTCCAATGAAAGTCTCTGGTGGGTCTACCTCGGTAACATCCTTCATACTGAAAAACCCTTGAAGGGCTAAGGGCACCGCACAAATGGAAGATGAACCACCCTTTTCTCTCTTCACAAGCGTTATGTCAAACTGCTTGAGTGCTTCTGCACCTTTCTTAAATATCGCTTCCAACGTGTATGTCCCTGCATCACCACCACCAATTATTACCACTTTTTTCGCCATGTTTATCATTCCTGCATTCGTTATTTGTACATAAAAATTTTTCTGCTTTGAACCCTTTTCTTAGAAAAAAAAGGTTTGTTCCATGATGATACAATGTGCAGAGGCGATAGTAGAACTAAAAGGCGACCTCGTGTATAAACGGAGAATAGAAAAGCGGTACCGGATAAGGGCGATAGACGAGCGAATACGAAAAGAGAGAACGAGAAGTGAAGCAAAGATAATCTCGGAAGCGAGGAGGAAAGGCGTGCCTACCCCTATCATCTTCGATGTTCGCGATTACGAATTGGTGATGGAGAGAATAGAAGGGGATTTAGTGCGGGAAGTGATAAATGAGGATATAAGTGAGCAAATAGGCGCGCTTGTTGGCATCCTACACAAAAATGGGATTATTCATAGTGATTTAACCACTTCCAATATCATTTTGGGTAAGGGCAATACCCTGTATTTGATTGATTTCGGGTTATCGTTCATCGAATCGAGCATAGAAGCACAAGGCGTAGATGTCCATGTATTTTTACAAAGTCTTCGTGGCACGCATGAATCCTATGAACAACTAAAAGCAGCGTTTATAAAGGGCTACCGGGGCACTTTCCCGAATGCCACGCAAGTGTTGAATAGAGTAACGGAGATTGAGCAGAGAGGGCGATATGTAGAGCGGAAATGAGTTATTTATAAACATCTCTGGCCAACTAAGTATATAAAAATGGAATTATCAAAAGCGAAGAAGGTAAGGGATGTGATGACGCGGGGTGTTGTTACTGTACCGCTTGACACACCGGTGAAGGAGATTGTGCGGATCCTTGTGGATGCGAATATATCAGGTATTGCCGTAATTGCACCGGACTGTAAGGTAGGGGGAGTTATATCGGAGATTGACATAATTAAATCTATTGACCGTGATTGGAACTTATTAACGGCGGAGGATGTTATGTCGTCCTCAGTCAGAACGGTAGATCCCGAAATGTCGCTAACGAAAGCCGCCCATATCATGAATGAATTGAACATACATAGATTATTGGTTCTATCGCTAAGTCCTGCATATGGTTTTCCTGTTGGCATATTAACAGCAAGTGACATACTTAAAGCGATTGCTAGAGGTTAAACCTGATATAACTCAAGGACATTTATGGTTGTGAATCTTATTGTTTTCACCCCTTTCAAAAACTGTATGTGCGCTAATTTGAGAATGTGTGGCGAAGGGTAGGTGATTAATCCCTCTATCTGGTTGAATCCGGTAGTGACAAGAAAGCATAATATTCAACTAAAATTAATTGTTGACACAGATTAACGCAGAAGAAATCAAATCTGTGTACATCTGCGTCCTAAATAGATAGAAATTGTAAATTATATACAATAAAAAAATAAAAAAAAGAACCATAGCATATAAAAAAGCTATAGCCCTACTTCAGAGATGTACTATATTAGAAGTGTAAGAAACTATTATTCTTCCGTGACTACTTCTCCAAATCCAACTCTCCGAGAGACTTTCGATATTTTTACTTTCACACTGTCCCCTTTTTTCGTGTTTGGTACAAAGACCACAAAACCCTCTACTCGCGCTATTCCATCTCCTTCTCTACCTACATCCTCTATCTTTACGTCGTAGACGTCTCCAACATTCAGCGGGGAATTTATCCCCCCTCTTTCTCTATATTGCATGCCTTAAAAACCTCCTTTATTTGGTGATGCGTTTTACTATTTTGCATCTCCTATCACATATATCTTAGCTTTATATATAAAGGTTAAAACCATATTGCTACTACAAAGCACACAAACGTCACTGCACAATGTTAGTTTCATAGATTAGCCCTTAGTTCGTTCATCGCGCCGCCTTTGCCATTCGCTCTTTCTCTTCTTTCTTGTTTATCGAATAGCACTTCGCGTTCTTCGCTGCGTTTAATATCTCATCCGCAAGACACCGTTCCATACTCCTCTTGCTCTTGAAAGCACATTTCTGTGCACCGTGCGCGATGAAAAGTAACGCTTGATCTACTTTCCTCTGTGAAGTCACATCCACCGGTTTAGGTACTAATATCCCACCAAAACGCAATCGGATTGTATCTTCCCTCGGACCCGCATTTTGAACTGCGTCCACGAGTACCTGAAGCGGATTCTGCTGCGTTTTCTCATAGATCAAATCAAATGCCGCTTTTACTATTTTGTATGCTTTTAGTTTCTTACCCGTATTCCTCTCCGTCATCATTAGCTTGTTTATGAGCCTTTCCACCACACAAACTTTTGCTTGCTCGAACTGCTGTTTCGCATGTCGCCCGCCGCTATGCAATGCTGATACCGACTGGAGGCTGGTGTGTCGTTCCACACCTACGTCTACTATCGTTACTTCGTTAATGTCCCATTTATCAAATACCTTATCAAATACCATTTACCTGAGTACCTTCTCCTTCCTTCCTTTTACTAATTCATGCAGTGAAATGTCTGTTACCGCCACCACCTTAAATCGTACGCCCGATAAGTCGCCGTATGATCGACCTTTCCTTCCACCCATCCCGACTATCAATACCTCATCATGCTCGTCTATAAACTTTATAGCACCGTCACCAGGACAAAAAGCGGTCACCTGCTTTCCATTCTTTATCAACTGTACACGAACACATTTCCTTATCGCTGAATTTGGCTGCTTCGCCTCTATCCCTACTTTCTCCAAGACTATAGCTCGCCCCATATGCGCACCTTCTAACGGGTCGGCCTTTTTAGCAGAATGCAGATTCCGCCGTGCATAGTTCGCATCTCTTCGCTGGAACTTCTTCCTATTACTCTTCGCCTTTCTTGCTGCGTATATCCCTTTTCCCATCGTTTCTGTAACGTTCCCTTTTGGATAGTAATTACTTCTTCAATAAAACCTTACGCTCAAATTTGTAGTTCTCATTTGAGTACCACGTCATCTATATCGTGGTTCCGTTTTAACAATAATTTCACTTTTTTTATCTTCTCGCCGTTTTTCCCGATTGCAATGCCCTTGTCTTTGCGCGGAATTTCCACATAAACTAAACCTTTGTCATCTTTCGTCTGCAGCTCCACGTTTTTTACATGAATCGGACGGAACAGATACTCCACGAATTCTTTTACATCCGGTGAATGTTCTATAACCTCCACGTCCCGCCTTAGCATCTTCTTCACCTTATTTATGTTAGAACCATCTTTGCCTATGGCTAACCCCATATCGCCTTTCTTAACCACCAGTATCACTTTATTCGCTGTATTATCCACGATGCAATCTCTGGCTCCCGCACCGGTAATCTGCTCGAATATCCCTATGCACCTTATGCCCTCAGTATCCAGCTTCACCGTCATTTTCAATCACTCTTACTTTTCATTACACGTGTTAGCATTTAGCCATGCCTATTTCTTAGAATGCGTGATAGACGGCAAAAGCCGCAATATCTCTGATCCACCGACATCTACAACGCATAGAGATGCAATAGTAAAGGGTTTGCCGCACGCAAGCCCTAGTTCTGCACTATTCGCAGGATACTCATAAATTAGGGCATTTGTACCATTACACCGCTCTCTAAAATCCGCTTTTAGCTCTTTGGGACAGTTAGAGGCATAGATAACTAGCTTCGCCTCGTTCCCCTCAAGTGCTTTCACCGTCTCTCGTGCCCCAATCAAGATTTTACCGCTATTTGCCACCTTTTGCAGTTCCCTATTTATATTTGATTCATGCGAATTCTTCTTTGCTTTTGTCATTTTGTCATTTCTCCCTGGCTCTTTGCCACTAATTCAACTGAGCCTGTGCCCAATTTTATGGGTTGTCCTACAATCACATTTTCCGTAACGCCTTTCAGTCTATCCGTTTCGCCATGTATAGCCGCATCCAGCAGAGTATCCATTGTGACTTCAAAAGCAGCCCTTGAGAGAACCGATGCTTTCTTCCCAGCCAACCCATGCCTTCCTATCGGCTTCACATCACCCGCCATTGTCATTGCATCCGCAATTAACGTTACATGGCGTGCATCCACACCCAACCCTTGCTCATCCAGTGTGTTCAGCATCTCCTCTATTATCGCATGCCGAGCTGCTTCTATGCCCAAAACATCCGCTATTTCGTTTATATTATTTGTCGTGGTTCTACGATAATCCACGCCTTCTACCTTCAGCACTTTCTTCAACGCTGAACCTTCTGTGTACAGCATATATTCCCCTTCCGGGGTCTTCCTCACTACAGCCCGTTTTATCCCTTCTATGCCCTTTACAAGCATGTTAGCCACCTTGCCCTCAAGCTTCAGCAACTCGTGATATGTCTTAATCTTTGGGTGTATTTTATACTTGTTAGCCACTACTTCGAGGTCCACATCCAGGCCCTTTAGCTTCTCTTCTAGCTCCTCTTTTTCTATGTGCCTCTTCTTCAGTTCCCTCGTGTTTAGCGAAAACCATACACACATATCCTCTGTTGAGGTCTCTATTTTGCCTACGTGCTTATCTCTTATGTGTGTCTCTTCTATCTCCATTGCTAACGCCTCTGCCATGTTCCTATCGAATGCGTATTCTTCCTCCAACATTACCTGCATCGCAGGCGTTGAAGGCTTCTTCCTCGCATCTACCAACTCTATTATCCGTGGTAACCCGAGCGTTATATATATGGCGCCTACACCGGCATAATGAAAGGTTCGCAACGTCATCTGTGTTCCGGGCTCGCCTATGGACTGAGCCGCCACTATTCCTACTGCCTCCCGCGGTTCTATTTTCACTTCTTCCAACTCGCCCTCAACTCGCTTCAAAACCGCAGCCACATTATCCGCGTTTAGCTGCGCTCTTACCGACCTCAACTTCTGTTTCAATTCGTTCTTTAACTTTACGGGTATCTGGCTTTCATTCACTTTTGACTCTATATCACAAAGTTTTATCTCGCCTTCTTCCACCCTACCCAGCATCTTTAGAATATCATCAATGCACGTCTTCTCTACTCGCATATCTAGTAAGTCATCACGACCGACATTTAGATCTGCCAGAACAAAGTCTCCGCACATTTGCTCCACAATCTTGGCATTTATATCCAAGCTAACCAAATCTTTCTCTATTTTTCCCTTAGCCGCCGCTGCACTTATTACCATCTTTACCTACGTACTCACCTCTACCCCTACCTCAGCCCTAATTATCTTGTCTATATCTACAACGTTCCCGCCTTCGCTTTTTGAGGGGTCAACACCGTCTTCACCATATTCGAATTGTACGACAGTATCCCTCGTTTCTCGAACTGTACCATCATACTTCACTTCAAGGTCCTGTAAAGCGTTAATGAGCCGCCTTTGGAAGTAGCCACTCTGTGACGTACGAACCGCAGTATCCACCAACGCTTCTCGGCCGCCAACGGCATGGAAGAAGTATTCTGTAGGAGATAGCCCATCTTTAAATGACGCTCGTACGAAACCACGTGCATCTGCACTGCGGTCATCGGGTTTGAAATGTGGCAACGTTCTCTTCTGGTAGCCTCTACTTATTCGTTCTCCTCTGACTGATTGCTGGCCCACACAAGCAGTCATTTGCGTTAAATTTAGCAAAGACCCGCGTGCACCAGATTTTGCCATGAGCACACCCGGATTTTCTATGCCAAGATGCCGTTCTGCAATATCGCCTGCCTCATCTCTCGCACTGCCTAAGCTTTGCATTATCAACAGCTCTAAAGACTCCTCTAACGTCCTACCAGGTAACGCTTCCAGTTCCTCGGCCTCGTACGCCATTATCAAAGCATCAACTTTCTTCTCAGCTTCATGTACAGCATCTTCTCTTATCTGATCTTTCCCTTCAAGTGGTATATCCTCGTCACTTATCCCGAAGCTGAAACCACTTCGCAGAATAGCGTTAATAGCGAGTCGAGAGGTATTATTTATGAACTCTTTCGATGCTACCTCTCCGTAATGCCTGAAGATTCTGTCGATTATTAGTCCTTTGAACGAACCGACTGCAGCTTCATCTATTACTCCGCTTATCAATTTACCATTCTGTATTAAAACATACGCCTCGTGGGGACATTGCTCTTTCTCACACGTCAAACCTTTCTCGATGCACTTCTCGCACACCTTACCACGGAAATTCAAATTCAAGTCTTCCGGTAAGATCATACTGAATATCTGCTTGTTAGTCCAATACGGGACTTTCTCGTAAGTGCTCGAAATGAAAGTCCCTGCAGGTTCGTCCAAAACGTCAATATCCACATTATCCAGTATATCCAGCACTGCTTCCTTCTCAAACTTCCTCACACCACGTGTAAGTAAAAATATGCCCGTGATGTAATCATGAATGCCACCTATAATCGGCCTGCCAAATCTGGGCGATATTATGTTTCGCTGCACAGCCATTAGAATCTTCGCCTCGGCCCTCGCTTCCTCGGTCTGCAGTACATGCATGTTCATTTCATCACCGTCATAATCCGCATTATACGGTGGACAGACAGAAGGATTTAATCTGAACGTCTTTCCCGGCATCACACGTACATAATGCGCCATTATGCTCAATCTATGTAGAGACGGCTGTCTGTTGAACAAAACGATGTCGCCATCTACAAGATGCCGTTCCACCTTCCAGCCAACGCCCAATTCTTCCGATAACGCCTCATAATTGATGTCTGTTACTTTTACCTTTTTACCATCTGCTCTCCGCACATAATTAGCACCCGGGTGTTTTCCGCCACGGCCCACAGCAGCACTCAATAGTTTGAGGTTCCTTTCGGTCACATTAACGGTGATGGTCAGCTCTTTTGCTATAGCTTCTGGAACGCCAACCTCACCTATATCTATATCCGGATCAGGCGATATAACCGTTCGAGCAGAGAAATTCACTCTTTTCCCCGACAGCGATCCCCGGAACCTTCCTTCTTTACCCTTCAACCGTTGTGCCATCGTCTTAAGAGGTCTGCCACTCCTGTGTCTTGCAGGTGGTACCCCCGCAATGTCATTATCGAAATATGTGCTTATGTGATACTGAAGAAGTTCCCACAAATCTTCTATTATCAACTGCGGTGCGCCTGCATCCCTATTCTCCATAAACCGCTGATTTATTCTTATTATGTCTACCAGTTTATGTGTGACATCGTCTTCGCTTCGTTGCCCGCTCTCTAAGGTGATGGACGGTCTTGCAGTTACTGGAGGAACGGGTAGTACAGTAAGGACCATCCACTCGGGCCTTGCACTTTTTGCATCCATACCTAGAAGTGCAAGATCCTCGTCAGGTATCCTTTCAAGCCGTTCTCGCACATCAGTGGGCATCAATCTGTGCTCTTTACCATCTTCATCTATTTCCTTGTATGTAGTAGGTTTATCGTACTTTATTTGCCGCTTACGCTCACCACAGTAAACAGTTAACTCCAAGCCTTTACGTCTCAAAATATAGACCTTCTCTTCATCTGTTAATGTCCATTTGTAGTTATGTACGTTTAGTTTACCCGCAGTCTTCTTCACCGGTTGCTCATATGTACGCCCATCTTCAAATTCAATAGAGATCTTGTCTCTTTTCGAGCTTAGGGTGATTTCAA
This sequence comes from Candidatus Methanophagales archaeon, assembly GCA_028572065.1. Lineage (GTDB taxonomy): Archaea > Halobacteriota > Syntropharchaeia > Alkanophagales > Methanospirareceae > QENJ01. The sequence continues at coordinate 10,154 of JAPVWK010000025.1, read as the reverse complement.
CCACATGCTTATCAGCGGAAAACGTTAATCTCTTGTCCTTTTGAGTTTTACTGAACTCTGCAGTTTTTACCCATGTTAAACCAAAATCATCTATCAAGTAGCTTCGTAGCAGCTCGCTATCGTTGCCCGGAACTTCACGCCAGTTAAAAATACATTTATCGTCTAAGCTCCTCTTAATATGCGCGGTTTCCGTAAGGGAATTCCCTTGCTCTTCTAGTCTCTTCTTTAATTCGTTTGTAATCTCTTCATTTTTCAAGCTCTCACTTAAGTCTTCCGCATCAACGCTAAAAGATTCACCGCAGTGCATACATACATCTTTCTTCGCAGCTTCTTTAAATATAAGCTTCACCACTTCGCCCACATCCGCTTGCCTCTCTCTTTGCTGCCCAATTTCGTATAAAAACTGCTGCCGATCTTCTTCTTCAAGCAAGACCTTTCCGCATTTCCTACACGTTGCGCTTAACATTTTGTATATCAGTTTGACATACCCTATGTGCATGACGGGTGCTGCAAGCTCTATATGCCCGAAATGACCCGGACATTCGCCCATACGGCCACCACAGGTTTTACATCTCAGACCCGGATCAATAACGCCTAACCGCTGGTTCACCAAACCCAGCTCTATCGGGAAACCGTCTTCACCATAAGTATCTGCGGTTATCACCTTCGCTGCGCTCATCTTCCGTATCTCTTTCGGAGATAGCAGCCCAAATTTTAGCCCTTGTATTCTCTTCGTTCTCATCTTAAACCGCCTCCTCCAGCAATAATCGCGGTGCAATACACAGCACCTTCATCTCGTCCAGTAGTAACTTAAAAGCATAACTCATCTCTACGGGATATATATCCGTGTCCGAACCACAATTTGGACAATGCGCCGATCCCGTTTTGCTATCATGGCTCGCAATCATACCACAAGCGCCACATACCAGCTCAACAACCCTGTCCGATTCGTCCAGTAGTCTATCTTTTAACGAAATCGCAGCACCATAACCTATAAGAACATCTCGCTCCATCTCACCAAAACGGAGTCCACCCTCTCTTGCCTTTCCTTCCGTAGGTTGCCTCGTTAAAATTTGCACAGGACCCCTCGCCCTTGCGTGCATCTTAGCCGAAACCAGGTGATACAGCTTTTGATAGTACACGACACCTACGAATACGTTCGCCTCAAGCTTCTCCCCGGTTTTCGCATCCCGCATTACTTCTCTACAGGTATGAGAGAACCCTGCACGTTCAAGTCCCGCTCTCAAATCTTCTTCGGACTCGCCAAAAAAGGCAGTTCCATCTACAGTTCTGCCCGCCATCGCACCCATTTTCCCGCCTATCATCTCCAGCACATGCCCCACAGTCATCCTCGAAGGAATAGCATGAGGATTTATTATCATATCCGGGATAATCCCACCTTCTGTGAAAGGCAAATCCTCGGGTGGTACGATTAGCCCAACAATCCCTTTCTGACCATGCCGGGATGCGAACTTATCCCCGATTTCCGGTATTTTCTGATCCCGAACACTGATTTTCGCTAAACGCCTATTGCTACTTGATTCCATAACAACGACAGAATCTACTATCCCTTGTTCGTTAGACCGAGTACAAACAGAGGTGTCTCTCCGTTCCAACGGGCTTAAAAGTTCAGTAGATTCTTCTAAGAACCTTGGAGGGCTTGTTTTACCTATTAACACTGCATTTGGCGGAACCGCCACTTCTGAATGTATTATCCCATCCTCGTCAAGTTGGTTATACGCCTCGTTCCCCCTCACGCCCATGATTTCTGTATCGGGTATCTCAAACCGATCTTCTTCTCCACCGGGGTATCTTCTCTCTTCTCCTGCGTATGTTCTGAAGAAATGGCTCCGCCCTAATCCGCGGTTTATTGCCGCGCGGTTCATAATAAGCGCATCTTCCATATTATAGCCTTCATAGCTCAAAACGGCAACGACAAAATTTTGCCCTGCCGGTCTTTTTCCATGTAAAATAAGGTCGGCCGTTCTCGTCTGTACCATCGGCTTCTGTGGGGTGTACAGAATGTGTGTTCTGGTGTCTGCACGAGGTTTGTAATTCGCAGTAGAGATGCCTAATGATTGTTTCAGCATAGCGCACCCCATTGTGTTACGAGGTGACGAATTATGATCGGGATAAGGAATTAACCCTGCGACTATGCCTAAAATCAACGATGGATCCACCTCTAGATGCGTATATTCTTTGCCATCCACACCGGCCAAATCCTCTTCGTTCATTGCGATCATAGCATTCTCCTCCTCTTCGGCATCCAAATACTCTATCGTCCCTTTAATTACCAGGTCTTCAAACCCCAAATCGTCAGTTCTCAGCTTTTCTATGTGCGATTCCGTAACCAGCGGTTTGCCATTTTCCACTATTATCACAGGTCTCCTCGCCCTTCCCCTGTCTGAGTTTATTATTATATCCTTTCTGTCGCGGTAATATGCGATATTCAGTTGATTCGTTAGTTCCCCCTTTCTTCTCAATCGCTTTACATCAGCCACAAATAGCTCAGGTTCGACAGAGAAACCTATGAACTCGCCATTCACAAAGACACGAATTCTGTTTTTTGAATCTATATCCAAAGAGCGATCGGGCGGGATAATATCAAGTGCATACAAAGTATCTTTAAAACTTTCGGTGTCTACACCCACTGTTAGCTCAACCATCTGTGAAAAATTCTTTACCAATCCACAATTAGGACCTTCCGGTGTCTCAGTCGGACAAATTTTACCCCATTGCGTGGGGTGCAGATCACGAGCTTCGAAATGTGGCTGAGCCCTCGACAAAGGAGAAATTATCCGCCTCAAATGGCTTAACGTGGCTATGTAATTGCTTCGTTCCAACAACTGAGATACGCCTGCTCTGCCGCCTACCCAATTCCCGGTTGCCAAAGCGTGCAATAACCGTTCTGTGAGTACGTCAGACCGAATTGCTGTTGCAATCTTCAGTTCCCGGCTTCGCATGTTCGCACGTTCCAACTGGTACCGCATATCCTTTATCAATTTGGTAAATGATACCCGGAAAAGGTCTTCCATTAGGTCTCCCGCAAGTTTAAGACGTTTATTTGCGTAATGGTCCTTGTCATCACCGCTTCTTCTGCCTAATTTTAGTTCATAGCACGCTTCCGCCATTCTGCCAATGAAATGCGCCTTCGCTAACCTGTCATCGAGATGAGGAAGGAAATAGCGGTCGAGGATGTAATTGACACGTCTCTCCCGGTACTCCCGTGCCTGCGCGGGTGCAACTTTTCGCCCCAATGTATCTATCGCGTCTTCTTTCGTCTTCACCTCGCACTCTTCTATATTCGCACGGATGTGCTTTGTGATCTCCGGGTCGTCAGAGACCGCTTTTATGATTTCCTCGTCACTCTCGAGTCCCTGCGCCCGCATAAGTGTTACAAATTCTATCTTACGGGATACCGCAGGGAAAGAGACTTCAAGTATCCCTTTCTTACTTATTTCTACCCTTATTGGAACTCGGAACCCGTGTTTAAGAGAGAATACCTTTGAAACTACGCTTTTACTGCCATATTTCTCCTCGAAGTTGACAAATATCCTGTTCGGTGCTAAGTCCTCTAACGTTATTATCACATGCTCAGAACCATTTATGACGAAATAACCGCCTGGATCCAGTGGGTCCTCCCCCACCTTTACACGCTCTGTATCTGATAGTCCGTAGAGGTTACAATTCTTTGATTTTAGCATAATTGGCATCGAACCAATTTCAACCACTTTATTTTCGCTTTCGGGCACCTCTTCCTCGTTTTCGTACCTTTTCATCAATTGCATTTCCAGATACACAGGTGCGGCATAGTGCAAATTCCTTAATCTTGCTTGTGCCGGCGAAATCGTTTCATAGGAACCGTCTGCTTCCATAGCCTTCGGAGTCTTAACGCTAATTTTACCAAACTTCACGCCCAGTTTGTACTTCCCCTCATCTTCTTCTTCTCCACCACTGATGGATGTTTCTATATATTGCTGCTCATTCACGATTTTCTGCATACCTTCTTCAAGGAAGTAATTAAAAGAATCGAGCTGGTGTTGTGCTATTTTTTCCCTTTTAAAATACGTCTCTGCAAGAATTCTCCTGTCTAACATGTTATAACCCTCTTTTACTTTATAACCAATCGGTAAGATAAAGCTGTACCTGCTGTCCTGCTACTTCTTCTTATCTCTACCACATCCCCCAACTCTGCGTTCATCTCCTTTATGACAGGGTCAGTTGATTTGATTTTAGGTAGTTGTTCCTTACGGATTTTGTACTTGTTCAAAAGCGCGTTTAATTCCTCATTTGTTATTATCTCATGTATGGGCACAGACTCGTGCTCGAGTATCGAAACATTCCCCTTTTTCATATTCTTTCCTTTTACTACTCCTTTTTGTTTGGATTTGGTAACGGGCTCGACGGGATTTGAACCCGCGACCGACGGGTTAAAAGCCCGCTGCTCTACCGTTCTGAGCTACGAGCCCCGTTAGAGATGTGGGTCCACAACATCTCGAGAGCGGCATTCGCCGCCTCACGCTTGTTTCCTTCTCTATCCTCATGGAAGATATGCTTCGCATGATAGACGTAATCTTTTGTTGCTAATGCTATATAAACTAATCCAACAGGTTTGTCCTGAGTCCCCCCTGTGGGTCCCGCAATACCCGTGGTTGCAATACTCACGTCACTACACAGCAATGTCCTTACCCCGTTCGCCATCGCCATCGCACATTCCGCACTTACAGCACCTTTCTCATCCAATATATCCTTAGTGACGTGCAAAACTTTTTCCTTTACTTCATTCGCGTAGGCGATTACACCACCCTTATAATAATCAGAACTGCCGGATACATTTGTTATCCTGTGTGAAATCAACCCACCAGTGCAGGATTCCGCGGTGGCTATACTAATTCCTTTTTTTCTCAGTTCCGCTCCAACTTCCGCTTCCAGCATCTGCATTTCCTCTTTCCTCCCGACTCTCAACATATGAATATTGTAGATCACAACTTATTTCTCTACACCGTACCGCACCTTCACAGCCACGCCATGCTCAAATAGTGCCATTTCCGCGGGTGACAACATGGCTTTCCCTGTTGCAAGTAACATATCGTCTTCACTCACCAATATAACTTCATTATAAGCCATTATCTCCGGGTCAACGTCTACCACGTGTTTACAAAATGCCGTTCCACCTTTTCTTATGAATTCACTGCTCTCTTTGTTCATCACAACCCTCATCTTTGGATACTCGAAAAAGCTGCGCAACCGTTCTGCACCTTTTATACTCAGCGTGAACAGTCCGTCAAAACTCCTTAGAGTCGCTATTCGCTCGCCACCATCTGTTATCTGTGATATTCTATTCGTCTTTGAGAGGATAAACTCTACGGTCGGGGGGAACAGAATCGCACCTGCTCCCGCTCCAAATTGATAATCCGCTATGACTCTTGCTTTTTTGTGCTGCTTTTTCCGGTTGTCTTTGTTTATATTCATGTTTTATGTGTAGAACAGTCAGCTAACTTCTTCACAAACGCGGTAAGTTAGTGTTTAAGTTTAGATATATTCTCCATGTCAACTATTACTCCATTATAGCTAATTAAAACTTCATTTCTGATTTAGGGTAAGCCGTTATGAAAAGGACGAAAGGTGTCAGGACTATCGCAGTACAGCGAATAGATCGGCTGTTAGCGCTGGCTGCGGAAGAGGCGAAGAAGGGCAAAGAAAAGCGAAGTGATAGATACGTTCAACTTGCTCGTAAGGTTGGGATGCGGCATAGGGTGCGAATACTATCGGATTTGAAAATGTGGATTTGCAAAGGCTGCCACTCGTTCTTAATACCAGGTAAAAACGCACGAGTGCGCCTCAGGAAGGGTTATATCACGACCACCTGTCTGAAGTGTGGAATGCAAATGAGACGCCCCTATAAAGCGCCACGGCCACCCTCGCCACGGAGGAACTGAAAATCACATTCTTTCATTAGCTCAAAAGCATGCTTCAAATTATCGAAACTTGTAGCGTATGATATTCTGACGTGACCCTGACCACGACTCCCAAAAGCGGAACCGGGTGTGACTATTACATTCTTCTGTCTGAGCCGCTCCACAAATTCGTTTTCATCCCCTACTAAAGGAAAGACATAAAAAGCACCTCGTGGAACCGGAAATTGCAAGCCCATGCCCGTAAGGGTATCAACGGTGAAGTCTCTTCTCCTTTTGAATTCACGCCACATCTCAGCTACGCATTCCTGTGGACCGGTAATAGCAGCCAACGCCGCTTTCTGTGATATGGACGAGGCACAGGCCTGGATATATTGATGTATCTTCAACATCTGGTCCACGTATTCCCCGCGCGCCGCGAGATAGCCCAAACGAAAGCCGGTCATCGAGTATGTCTTCGAAACCGCGTTTATCGTGATGACATCGTCAGAAAATTGCGCGGGGCTTATGTGCTTCGCTCCATCATATATGAGATACTCATAGACCTCATCCGAGATGATGGTTATATGATGGTCGCTCGCGAGATCAGCAAATGCTTTTATGTTCGCCTCGCTTTCCACGCTACCCGTAGGATTTGCAGGCGAATTCACGATGAGTACTTTTGTTTTTGCCGTGATTCTTTCCTTCAATGCTTCTACGGACATCGTAAGGTCTTCGGTCAGTGGAACGCCAATCGGTTTTCCCTCTGCCAACTTCGTCAGTGCCGCGTAGGAGACAAAACAGGGGTTCGGCATCAGCACCTCGTCTCCTTTCTCTACTACTGAATGGATAGCGATGTGCAATGCTTCGCTTGCACCCGCGGTAACTATTAGCTCGTCTGGAGTGACAGAGAAGTGGTTATCACGCTGGAACTTATTGCTTATCGCCTCCCGCAACTCAGCTATGCCTTTGTTGAGCGTATAACCGGTGAATCCAGATTTAAGGGCTTGTATCGCAGCAGTTTTTATATGTGCCGGTGTCTCGAAATCCGGTTCCCCAAGTCCAAGGTTGATAAAATCTCCGGACAACGCTTCAAATGCTTTCCTTATGCCCGAAATGTCTATGTGCTCTATGCGATGTGCGAATTTGGTTGTCATTTAGTGTTAGCTTATCTATAGCCCACATATTTAATAATAGTTTTGATTTTTCACTAAATTAGGCTGCTTTACCAATGAAATAATATATGTTGGGATACTACAATTGTACATCTATTATAGAGGCGGTTTGAACTGTGAGACAGATAGGTGACGTGGAATTAGGACTCACACCGGTTATAGTGGGAGTACTGAAGCGGTTGTCCATTCAAGATGCGAATCGGGCAAAGGAAAGCGGAGCGGATGTAATAGAGTTAAGATTAGACCTTTTAGAAGGTGATGAGAGAAACATAGAGCAGGTAAAAGAATTCCTGAAAGAGCAAAAACTGCCAGTAATCGTAACGAACAGGCGAAGAGAAGAAGGTGGTTCTTTTGTGGGCACAGAAGAAGAAAGAATAGCCATGTTGAGTAGAATCATTGAAACAGCACCGGTAAACGCGGTGGACATCGAATTCCTTTCACACGAAGAAGTAAAGAATAAGGTAATAGAAACGGCAAAGAATCGGCACATACCAGTAATTATCTCTTTTCACGATTTCAACGGCATGCCACGCCGTGAGGATATATCGAATATCATAGAGAGTATGTATGACGAAGGCGGCAGCATAGCGAAGATTGCCGTGACCCCGAAGTCGCTAAACGATGCGTTATTTTTACTCACGCTGACTCACGAGGTATCGAGCGTCGGGAAGTTGTTAGTCTGTATTGGCATGGGTTCCGGTTCTGTAGGAAGACATCTGCGACTAATAGCACCTATATACGGGTCTGTACTGACTTATGGGTATATAGAAGGCGAAGAAAGCGTAGCACCCGGGCAATTTAGCGTGAGGGAGTTGAGACTCATACTGGATAAAATCGGCACGGCAGAAAAGCTATGAGTTTGTGTTTAGTTATAACCCTTCTGGGTAACTCACAAATAATAATATACCCAGCTTTACCGCAGAGAACGCAAAGTTCGCAGAGAGAATTAGGTGTTGGGTAATCAGGTGTCTGAGCCCTATTCTAAAATCTACCTCATCGGAGCTCTCCGTGGACTCTGCGGTTAATCTGACACTATCGAGTTATTATAGCCTGCTTTTGGGTAAACTATTTATTGGGAGTTCCCCTAATGTTCGATAAATGCAAAGAACCGCTTTTTTAGTGAATTCATTGATTCTATGTCCCGGTACCCTCTGAGCCCCATTATCTTTCCTATTTTATCACGGTATCGCTTCTCTATCTTTATACCTTCACGCTCCAACCGTACCGTCAATTTCTTATTGATACTCTTTCCCGCTCGGTCATAATCGGTAAGAATGGTTATGCGCTTGTACCTGCTCATCAAGTAATCCACGAACTCGGCATAGGAATAGCCAGAAGAGCACATTGCTATCTCCTTCGTGACGCCCATTTCCTGCAACGCTTCTTTATCGTGTACTCCTTCCACGACAACAGCATCCACAAAATCGTCCATTTCTTGTAGTACTTTCGCTAGTTCTATGTACGTTTCGTAATCGCCCACTCGCATCGCTCTATCGGATCTGTTCATAGCATCTCGGTAGCAGATAATTTTATTCTATTGCGCGGTTAAAAAGTTATGGCTGGAAGATGTTAGAAACTTGGAACGTACTTATGGTAGCAGAAAGGTATAGTGAAGATGAGTTATTCAAAGAGCGGATAGAGGTGGCTGAATTTGAACGTTCGGGCTTCCGTGACATCTTAATAGTAAACGTGGAGGACATAGTGGAATTCTTAGAGGACGCAGAAGATACGAAATACCGTCGTCTGGATCGTGTAGTACCCATTGACGATTCGTTTGCTCTACCCACAGATAATTGCACTGATCTATTGAACGGGCATATTAGAGCGTGGAGGGATAAGTAACGCGAGATCATAGACTCCAGTGTCGGGAATATTTATATAACAGATTTAGTTAGTTTTATGAGGAGACACAAATATGAGTGATGATACAGGGCTGTCACTGGATGAACTCAGGGAATACCTGGAAAAAGAAGGTATTCAACCGTCATACCAGCGACTGAAGATTCTGGAATATGTAATGAACCACAGAACTCATCCAACCGTTGATATAATCTACAAGAATCTTTCAAAGGAGATACCAACACTATCAAAAACGACTGTCTATAATACACTAAAACTTTTTGTGAGCAAGGGCATTGTCCAGGAGCTGACGATAGAGGAGAAAGAAGTGCGATACGATGCCGATACAACGCAACATGCACACTTCAAGTGTATTGAATGTGGGGGCGTGTATGATGTAGCCCTGGAATATACAATAGTTGAGCTGGGGACGGTAACAGAAGAGGGTCATAAAGTTATAGACTGCCAGGTTTACCTGAAAGGCATTTGTAAAGATTGCTTAAGAAAACATAAAATTCAACTAAAAACAATTGTTGACTCAGATTAACACAGATTTGAAGTTGTGTACTTTTTTAATTTCGATTCAACCCGTAAAAACGTAATAAACAGGACAGTACCGTCCGTGAAAATCGGTAAAATCTGTGTCTACGATTTTTATCAAAATGGCTAAACTATTTTACAGGGTGCAGATAGAGCGATAGAGGGGGAAGGGCGGGGGCGAAGCAGAAATTGAGTTCATAGCAATTCGCAACTACGACTCCAGCACAGAAACCTAATTGCTCGCTATCTGCCGCTATAACCCCTAATTCAACCACAAATTCTGACGATACACGCCCCCGCCCGGAGCCGATCCGCCAAAAGCTTTATATGGGTACTTGGTCTTGAGTATTCCTGTGAAGTTATTAATGAAAAGAACAAAAAAGGAAATAGGGAATAAGATAGTACTTGCAGCGTTGGCTGTTTTATTTTTTTGCGCCGTTACTGCGGTTGTGAGTGCAGCGCCTGTTTGTTATGTAGTAAACGTAGCGCCGGACGATCTATTAGCGAATTCAACAGGTACATTTACAGCGATTATTAATTGTAGTGATGATAGCAGTGGGATTAACAGGTGGTGTCCTATAAACCGTGACCTTTATATACCCCGAACCACATAATAGATTCTATGACCGGGGCAAAACCAAATGACCAGATATGTTTGAATCCAGACTGTCCGGACTACCGGAAGAAGAACACAGGACAAATCATT
>JAPVWK010000024.1 GCA_028572065.1 Candidatus Methanophagales archaeon | reverse complement strand
TCAGCAATACCCACATCTACCCTTGTTAGTATTACTTTATCCTTTTTCATTAGTTGTTACATTGTAACAGGTGATATATAAGCTTTTTACTATCAAATTCGACAAAAATATCCCCCTGGAAACTACATTGGTTTTTGGAGTCTTGTAAATATAGTCGTCCACATTTAATAGATCCAACACTCTAACCGGCTCTTCTTTTACGAGATTTCGGCATGCTCTATACGCAATCCAGTAGGCGTTTTTATCACCGCTATCTACCAGTTCCTTAACTAAGCCGTAAACGAGCTCGGGTAGCTGTCTTGCCAGATCACTTAAGTTATTGCCTACCGAAGTACGTGGATACGGTGAACTTTCTTTGAACATATTTTTCAGGATAGATAAAGGATAATCCGTGTTTTTATAGAACCACCGATTCTCCTGTTCGGGGCGTAGCGTTTCCGCAACGAAACGACGTATATTAGCGTTTTCCGATTTTACAAGTTCTAATAAAAATTCGCTCATTTCTTCGGGATATGTTTTTATAAGCTTACGGAAAAACATGTATGAACAATTCCATAAGAAATGCGTTTATTGTCCTGGATGTTAGCGTAAAGTTTGTCTATGACTTTGGAGATAGCCTCTGCCGCCAGGTCATATTCCCCCTGCTGGATTGGGTGTATGATCGCGATTTCTATCTTATTCTCTATTTCAGCGTCCAATATTTTCATAATAAATCCTGTTTAATCTTTGCGGATTCTCTTTAGTTTCAATTCAATTGCCTTGTAAGAAGCCAGTTCATTAAGAATATTTTTAAGAATATGGGCTTTAGTTTTAATATCTTCTGATTTTATCATATCTGCTTTTAGTTTTTGTTCACTCTTGTTTAGTGCGCTTTCTAAGTCGGTTATTGGAAGCAGAGTTGTTGCAATACAGTAAAAGCTTTTTGAGCGCCCTTCATCAAAATGTTTCAGCATTAGTTCAAGCGACGCAATCCGTTTTTTCTGCTGTTCTATGAATTTAGCCATGCCGTTCTCTTTGATAAAATTCAAATTCCAGACAGTTTTTCTATGTGTTACGAATGAGTCAAAGGAGTTTTCACCTTCAGATTCAAATTTCGGACATGGGAATTCGTCACATTCTGCACAGACCTCAAGGTTCTTTTTCTTTACGTAGCAGGTGATAAAAGAACAGGAAGGATGTTTGTTAAAGAACTCGGGTCCGCAACATCCAGGGCATCTCGAACTACCTACGGTGTAGTATCGCGGGCACAAGCAGCAATCGAGTCCACAGCAGCCAAGAGTTGGATGTTGCTTAATCGGGTGTTTGCTCATTTTTTTCTCTCTGCGCCTCTTCTTATTTTAACTGATAAACTTCGCCTATTCGCAACGCCACGACCTTGATACCCGATCTTGCCTCTACTTTTTCCTTGAATTCTTGCGGGTCCGCCTTCAAATAGTGCATAGGAATCACAACCTTAGGCTGAATCGCTATTGCAGCATCAACAGCCTCCTGAATGTCCATTGTAAACGTTCCACCAATAGGAAGTAAAGCTACTTCTACTGCGCCCAGTTCGCCCATCTCGGGTATAACGTCCGTATCGCCTGCATGATAAACCGTTTTACCTTCCAGGGTTACTAAATAGCCGACGCCATTCCCTTTATGATGCACTTTTCTTGTAGAACTGCCTTGTTCGGTATTGTATGCGTCAACCACCTTTATTGTTGTATCTCCAAAAGTTATCTCTTCACCCGTCGCAACAACATGTATATCTTTGCCTAATTCCTTGATGCAGCGCTTAGGAGCTACTACTAACGTATCTGCATCCTTGAGTCTATTTACTGTAACACTCTTACAATGGTCCTTATGGTGATGTGTTAATATGATCACATCCGCTTTTTCTAACTCTTCCGGCAAGCCATCAATCGGATCCGGCCACCTGGAAAACTCTATCTTTTTGGGGTATTTAGTAAAGTAAGTTCTCATCCATGCGGGATCTATGTACATGATTTTGTCTTTGGTTTTTATCTGAAACCAGGAAGGTGGGAACCATTTTATAGATACAGGCATTTTGTCACTCCCTTTTTGCTTCATATCGCTTCTCTCCTTTCTTTTATATTGAACTCGTTTTTGTCATGATTTTTCAAGTACTGCGTGATTGCACTATCAAGCTGTCCTGGTTTTTGCGAACCGATTAAGAGGCACTTTCCGTCTGTGAATTCCAGTTGCACTCCACGGTTGCCACTTACATTGTATGCCTTTCCCATTTTTCCATAAGTTCAATATGTAGAAAAAAATGGGAAAGCCAAAACCAAAAATAACTCCAAAAATGAGTGGAACTCCAAAAGGTCTACCTACAATGAATTGCTGTACCATAAAAGATATAAAAAGAAGAGAAATGGAAAGAAGAAGAATCCAAATCCAGACCTGGCGGAATTGCTGCTCTTCATGGAATGTTATGTTGTTTTTTCCTATCATTTTCATTTCCTCTTTCTGTGCCGTACCAGTTGTATGACCCCTGAGAAGAAGTTCATTCGTGGCACTTTTTGCATATAATCTTTATAGTCATCGCCAAACTTCTCGACGAGTCGCTGGTCTTCTTGTCTTGAAATTAAGTAGATAGATATCATGCCTATAATCCCAATTATTATCGTCAACCAATGTTGGCTCCAGAAAATAATTGCAAGATACAGGAGTAACCAACCCAGATAGAGTGGATGCCGAATAACGGAATAGATTCCTGTGTCAACAAGGACTGAGGTCTCGGTCCAATCCTTTTCCTTTTTCACCTTGCCCTTACTGCGAAAAACAAACCTAGGTAGAACGATTAAGACAAGGCCGACCGCGAAGATTATCCATCCGGCATACCTTAGCTCCTCGATACCAGTAGGGTTATCTAAAAACCAGAGTAACAGATAGGCCGAGACCAGTAAGACACTTGCGACATAGTACAGGAAACCGTCCTTCATCCATTGTTGTCGAGTAGAACTCATAGCCACCTCCTCCCGGAAGCTGCTATGAGCCCCCTCACAGAACCGGACTTGAGGTTTCCCCTCATCCGGCTCCTCAGAAGAACCTCCCTCTATCGTTCTCTGGATAGGTTATGAGTCCGGTTTCGTTGCCATCCATAACCTCTGCCTCTGAGTGCTGAAGATGTGTCCCTGTCTCAACGGTCCCCCTGCCAGCCCATTCCCCCCACAGGCATTACCCCGCTTCTTCGGTACCATGAGTTGGTCCGTCAAACTTTTAAAAAGTTTGATCAAAACGCTTCGCAGCTCCCAGAGTGTCGTCTGCACTATCTCACCTGAGCATGGCATTATTGACACCCATTTTTACATCAATCAATTCTAATCTTTCTCCATGTACCAGATGTTCCTCAAGCACCATCCCTCCAACTTCCGGGCAATAATATTTGTGCTCTTTAGATTCAGGATCAAGCGGTGTCCAGTCATACATTTTGATACAATCAGTGTATGTTCCTAGTTTTGTTGTTACTGTTTCTCCAACTGCAACAATATCTCTCATGTCTTCCGCTTCACCTTTATAGTATTCTTGCCTATATGAATCTCCAACTTTGTGATTTCCCTTTATCCAAATTCCCGGCTTGGCGCCGTCAATGCCTGCTATCCAGGCACCTGCATGGTCTTTTAGCTTGCCGTCCTCGTAGTTGTCGACGTGCTCGCCGAAATACCAGACATCCCCCGTCTTCTTGTGCTGGGCAAGATAATCCCTCGTATCCTCAATCAACTCTCCATCAAGATACACCCGATCCCAGAACACGAGCGCCTCAACACCCATAACTTCACGAGTCCATCCAGGGACCATGATTTCAATTCTTTCAAAGCCGTCCTCAGTTTGTGCTTCATAAACCATTTTCTTACCTACCGGCAAACTAAAATATGGATTATCAATTTTTCACTCCTTCATTTGCATATTGTTGTGGCAGATGAATTCCTAAAGCTCCTGTCAGGTCTACTGATACAAGTTCTACTTCTTGATAAACATCCATATTTTCGTCCAATTCAATCTCTGCTACAGTGTTTCTAACTTTTTCATCCTTACAATGATATGTATATGCTTTTTGAGGAAACAGTGGAGATCCATCGAGATATTTTACACAATCAGTAAAAGTTCCATAAGGAGTTGTTACTGTTTCACCTACTCCCACAACTAAAGATTCATCTTCTGCTTCTCCAATAAGATACTCATTAAGGAAATAATTTCCAACCTTAGGATTTGCAAGTACCCATTTTCCTGCTTTTGCACCATCAACACCTGCAAACCACGCTCCATGATGGTCTATTAGTTTGCCACCTTCATAATTGTCTACATGCTCTCCAAAATACCATACATCGCCTGTTTCTTTGTGCTGAGCTAAATAGTCTCTTGTGTCTTCAATAAGTTCTCCATCAAGGTAAACTCTATCCCAAAACACCAAGGTTTTAACACCCATAATTTCTTTTGTCCAACCGGGAACGAGAATTTCAATTCTTTCAAGACCGTCCTCAGTTTGTGCTTCATAAACCATTTTCTTACCTATTGGCAAACTAAAATATGGATTATCAATTTTTATTGTGAAATCATCCGGATTAATCCGAGGATTATAATTGCTGGTCACCTTAGCCCTCTTTTTCTCCAAGGATAAATTATAGCCTACCACACCGCCGGTACTGAAATTGCTAGAAGTGAGAGCCTGATTCCCGCTCTCTTCGATGGCCAGGACCTCCCACTCGTAGTTGGTATTGGGCTCAAAGAATTCCGTCGGGACCCTTATTTGGGTAACAGAAGCGGGCAGATACATGCTTAACCCCCGTTTTCCGATCATATGCTTATGGGGTGTCTCACCCTTCTCTATAATCAGTTGATACGAGATGATGTTAACGGCAGAACCGTCGAGGGTTTTAGTAACAGGATTCCAACTAAATAGAAGATCGTCTAAGGAGACTGTAGCCCCCTCATCAGGCAGTAAAAGCACGGGGCCTTTCGGGATATTATGAGTCAGCCAGGCAGTCCCCATAGTCGTGCCTTGTCTTTCCCCTACTTCAATTGCTGATCCCATAACGGTATAGTTGCCTTCAGGCAGGACTTTCAATACTTCGGGAATGGGCACATCGGCATTCGCTGGTTCCACGGTCTCAAAGAATAGCTCGGTTAGTCCATGCTCCCCTAACTTACCCTCGCCTTTGAGCGTCAAAATCTTTCCTTCAGGGCCGGTAACTGTTATCTCACTCCAGCCCCCACTATCAATGAAACCCTGAAATCCCGTGTCCTCATCTTTAGCATTGTGTTCGATGATAAGTTTAGCCCCTTTGAGAGGTATAACATCGCCTGTGATGTCTCCAGGCTCATCCGACAAGATGTCCTTATCCTGAGCATTGGATACGGACTTGTTTACCTGGGAGCCATCCAAACACCCAGCCGCCAATACTACTCCTGCAATCATCAATATCAACAGAAAACTTATTTTTCTCATTGCCATCTACCTCCTTTAATTTTTTATGTGTTTTCACCACAATTAAGCCATAGTACTTATCCATAGATATGATTTGTGACACAAAACATGAATTATAGCACAAAGTGTGAGCTATATTATCAAAAAAAAGAAGGAACTCAGTGTTCGAGTTCCCACTTAGTCTTCGTGGTCTTCATAGCCATCAGAGTCGTGTTCTATGTACAGCACCATCCCGTTTCCAGCGTCCACTATCACGTCCATGCCGTTACTCAGTTCGACTTCGTAGACCACTGCGCCATTCTCGTTCTCCAGTTCCACCTCGACAACGGTCGTGCCAGGATGGGCTTTCAGTGCTGCGGCTTTAGCCTGTTCCGGTGTGACAGTAGCCATGCCAGCCGGCACCGCCGCATCGTCCGCCTCGCTCGTAGACCCCTGTGCGAAGGTGGGCATTGCGAAACTGCCCACCAGCAGAGCTACCACCAGCACGCCGACGACTCCTCCAGCAATCATCCATTTTTTTCCCATTTTCTTTTTTTCACCTCCTTTCATTTTTTATGTGGTTTTCACCACAATTAACCCATAGTACTTATCCATACACATGATTTGTGACACAAAACATGAATTATAGCACAAAATGTGAACAATCAACAATTCATCTTTCGAAGTATATCTCTAAAACATTGTCAACGAAGGAGTCCAAAAATGATTTCTTATAAGTTAACAATAGTTCCATAATGCTTTTTTCATCGGATACGCAGTACCGTTTTTCTCTTCCAATCTTCTCATGATAAATTATTCCCCGGTCTTCATGTAATTCAAGTTTTCTTCTTTAAAGCGAATGCGATTAAACCAATTATTATCATATCCAATATTGCTGCAACAGACCACCAGAATTCATCGTTTAAATACCAAATTTCATCGACCTCTCCTCCAGGTATAAACAATTTCATTGCCAATACCATCGCTTTGATAAAGAAAAGAGAGAATGCTGCGGTTGTGATCAGTAGTTTTTCGCTTTTTACTCTGATATAACTTATTAAGAATATGCAGAGTGGAATTAATGATATCCCTGCTACAACGAGCCACAGTATCGCGTTAATTTCCTCAGCCGGTTCAAGCATATTATCACCATTTAAGCATAGATTTTATTCATTACTATACTTTTGCAGAAATATTAAACTTGGTATTTTAGGATATCGCTCTAAATTTGCCACCGCCCGCTGTTGATTTGTCTGCAATGTGACAAAGTGGGACTATTTAATCTTGTTTAATTCTTAGTTTTCTCGCCTCTTCATCGAAAGTGCTGCTTTGATGTAGCTCAGTCATACCATATTGGAGGTGGTCGTTCCAACCTAACCGTTTGCCATCCCTCTTTTAGGAGAACATCATAAACAGACTCCAGCTACTATTGATACTTTGTTTTCGTCAGTTAGTTTCATAATTTTAGTTCACCTTCTTTTGTTTATTAATCATTGTTTCTTTTTTATGCTTTATCATTTTCTAAGCGGGCTCGCAATTTCGCACAACAGCGGATAAAAGAAGTTGCCGAAGGCAATTTTGGGAAATCTTTGATTTCCCTTTTATCTGCGGTTATACACTCTCGATAGGGACGAGGAATGCGAAGCATTCCGAAGAGTCGGCGAAGGGACGCCAAAGAAAAACTCTAAAAGAAAGCATATAATACAGCAGTTGCAATGGTGATAAACAACGTTATACCTATCCAAAGTTTAGCACCACCATACTTCCACACTAGATATCCGACATAAAGATAAAATGGAATTGAAGACAAGGATATTACATCTTGTGGTTCGTGTACTATATTCTTAAAAAATATAGTCACTGCCATCATAAGAACGGCTGTGACTATTGCTAATTTTACTGGCTCTTCCATTTTTATCATAATTTTATGTTACCTCCTTTATTCATCTCTCTTACTCTGTATTCTGCTTTCGCTTCCGTTTCCTTAAGCTCTTTCTCTACCCACCGAACACCAAATAGATAATGCATTGATATACCGATACCCCAACCTATGAGTGGATAAAAGAACCAGATAGCCTCGGGGGAATATATGAAGTTAATGGCTATCAACATAGCGTTAACCAGCGCGTACATTACCAGATGAACTGAAAAGCTTCTATTCGCCTCTTCCACCACTATTTCCCTATACGCCTTTTTGTATTCCTCTAATGAAATCTCTTCTGCCATATTTTTACCTCCTGACTGATAAATTGGACCCCTGTGCGAAGGTGGGCATTGCGATACTGCCCACCAGCACGCCGGCGACTCCTCCAGCAATCACCCATTTTTTTCCCATTTTCTTCTTTTACCTCCTTTCATTTTTCATGTTTTTCACCACAATTGAACCATAGTACTTATCCATAGACATGATTTGTGACACAAAACATGAATTATAGCACAAAGTGTAAACAATCAACAATTCAAAATCATCTTTCGAAGTATATCTCCAAAACATTGTCAACCAGGGAGTCCCAGAATGATTTCTTATACGTTAACAATAGTTCCATAATGCTTTTTTCATCGGATACGCAGTATCGTTTTTCTCTTCCAATCTTCTCATGATAAATTATTCCCCGGTCTTCCAGTATACAGATATATTTTGACAGAGTTGGTGGTTTAATCGCTAATTTATCGGATATTTCGGCATGTGTCAATCTTGGGGTGATTATTATAGTAAGAACGATGTCGCGAAAACGTTTCTGCTGAAGTAATGGGACTATATTTTTATCCCTGTCGCTTACTTTTCCAGCTATAAAATATATTCTCAAATTCTTCTCTTTTTTGCTAACGACTAAATCCCTTTTTTCTAAATAATTGATGTGATACCGTAATGTACTCAAGTGCATATTAAGCGCTCCCGAAATTCTTCTTAGATGTGAACCCGGGTTATTTAGCATATATTCATATATCAATCTACGATTTTCAAGCGCTATATATTCTTCTTTCATGCGATTCAAGTTTTCTTCTTTAAAGCGAATGCGATTAAACCAATTATTATCATATCCAGGATTGCTGCAACAGACCACCAGAATTCATCGTTTAAATACCAAATCTCATCGATGTCTCCTCCAGGTATAAACAATTTCATTGCCAATACCATCGCTTTGATAAAGAAAAGAGAGAATGCTGCGGTTGTAAGCAGTAGTTTTTCGCTTTTTACTCTGATATAACTTATTAAAAATATACAAAATGGGATTAATGAAATCCCCGCTACAACGAGCCACAGTATCGCGTTAATTTCCTCAGCCGGTTCAAGCATAATATCACCATTTAAGTATAGATTTTATCCATTATATAAATCAATGGCGTTTCTGTGTTTTAAATCTTCTTTTAATCTGATGCTTTTCATCTCATTTATACCATGTATAACATGCACGAAAAACAGGCATAAAATAATTGAGATCAGGGTCACATCTTTTGTCGTTCCTATTTTTAGTATCTCCAGCATGATAAATCGTTTTACCTTCCACCGTCATCAAGTAGCCGACGCTATTCCCTTTATGATGCACTTTTCTGGTAGAACTGCCTTGTTCGGTATTGTAAGCGTCAACCACCTTTATTGTTATATCACCAAAAGTTAGTTCTTCCCCGGGCGCAACAACATGTATATCGTTGCCTAATTCCTTGCTGCAGCGCTTAGGAGCTACTACTAAAGTATCTGCATCCTTGAGTCTGTTTACTGTAACACTCTTACAATGGTCCTTATGGTGATGTGTTAATATGATTAGATCCGCTTTTTCTAACTCTTCCGGCAAGCCATCAATCGGATCAGGCCACTTAGAAAACTCTATCTTTTTTGGATATTTCGTATAGTACGTTCTCATCCATGCGGGATCTATGTATATGATCTTGTCTTTGGTTTTTATCTGAAACCAGGAAGGTGGGAACCATTTTATGGATATAGTCATATTTTATCTTTTATCGCAATTCATATCTTTCTTATTCCTTTAAGCGGTGAAGTTGCTAAATCATCCTTTCTGAAGAACTGTTTGAAACAAGAACCACGCGACTTATCTCCGATTCGTCCACAACCCTATAATCCTCTAAACAATCCACTATTTCGTTTGTGAAATCCTTTACACGTGCATGTGCTGGCATAGCGTCCCTGCTCAACCGTTTTCTCGAGTACCCAAGGTGCATATACCCCTTCACCTCAATGAAATCAGGATTTGCATGTTTTAGCAATTCCGCATAGCCTGCCGGATTCAACATGTTCATACCCTCCATGCAGGTGATTCTTATCACAGTCCTGCATTCCTTTCTGCTCAGCTCGTCCAGCGATTCCATTATGCACGACCAGTAGTCACCGTGAGCGACTTTTTTGTAAACTCGTTCTTCTGGTGCATTCAGGGATAAGTATAACTGAGTAGGGTTTATGTCTCGCACCACTTCTGGCTTCGTACCATTGCTCACCACAAACGTGGTCATCTCGCGTGCATGGAATTCATCTATGAGCTCCTTCAGATATGGATACAAAGTTGGCTCACCAATAAGCGAAATAGCGACGTGTTTCGGGTCTGCCGCCTCCAAAAAAGTAGCCATGTCCGTCCTGGGCGAGCCTTTAAACCCGGAAATTAGCCGTTTCTGCTCGTTCATGCACCCTTCTGCTATCTCCGCAGGAGTGTCCCATACGATTTCGCGTTTATTTGTCTCTATATTGAACGCTTCAAGAGGACGCCAGCAATGAAGACAGCTCTGGTTGCAGAAGATAGAAGGTGTCATCTGGATGCACCTATGCGCACTGATACCATAAAATTTACCTTTGTAGCAGTTTCCTTCGCCACGTATTGATTTCCAGAGCCACAAACATGTTTTTACCGCACTGTGCTTGTGCGTACCCACGAAATGATAGCCCTGCCGTCCCAGGGTTCTTACCGTCTCTTCATCGTAATTCGATATAGCCTTCTGATCCATTTACAAACACCTCGTCTCCGTCCCGTATCTGCTCTATCGGGTCTATCTCAAGTGAATCAACCACAGGTATATCCGCTATAATCGCGCCTACCGCAACGATCGTATCTACACGACGGGTAATCATAGCAGAAGGGCTTTTCCCGTGTTTCTTTAGCTGGTATATCACATACGAGCCAACAGTTGAGCCTTTTCCACTTGGAAATACCAAAACACGACCCGTTATCTCTTCTCCATAGACATCAAGCGATTGATCCACGATAATGCCCGTGATAGGGTCCACAGCACCGAGGAATGATATTCTTTGACTTGATACTAGCGCTTTCCCGGATGCCACTCCTTTTGATATGCTCCTTCCGTTTAGCTTTCTTTTTTGCATTTTTTCCCGTCTTTTATGCCTTTTTTATCACAGCCCCCCATCCGCTCGGACTATTAACCCAGCCATTAACAGGAGAACTTTATAATGATAAAATAAAATGTGGTATTAGATATTAAGGGTGATAGAAATGGAAGAAGGAGAAAGCGGTGAGGTAAGGATGGAACAGCAGGCAGAAATGCAGTCGTTGGCATTAGCAATGCGGCAATATCAGGCTCAGGCAGAGGCTGCGTCTCAGGAGTTAATCATGGTCCAGCAAGCGATAGGTGAGCACGAGAAGGCGATAGAGACTATTACACAGTTGAAGAAACTGAAACAGGGTGACGAATTGATAGTGCCAATAGGTGCGAATTCATCCATTTATGTCTCGCTCAGCGCTGTTGATAAGGTATTAGTTATGATAGGTGGCGGAGTAAGCGCGGAAAAGGATCAGGATTCGTCTGCTCTGTACCTTAAGGGCAGGAAAGAAGAGTTAGAGAAGACACATCACGAAATGGCAGAGATATTGCAGAAAATAGAGCAAGAGGCACAGAAAGTACAGGGGCGACTACAAGAGCTGGCAGCAGGCCCGGGTGGCCAAACTCAGATGTGACGCGATAAAAAAACAAAAGACATAAAAAAAGTACCCGGACAATTTGTATAGTATAGATACATACATGCAGAAAGAAAAGTGAAAAAATCGTTTAGAAGGACGGGTAAGATACCGTTTAAAAGTACGCGTAAAGCTCCTTTTAAGAGGTCGGGTAAAGTACCATTTAAGAGGGCAAGTAGTGAGAGTAGGGTAGATGATGTATTAACGGTTATTCTGATCATCGCGATCATTATTGCCATCTCACTGACCGTTTATGTGATAGTAACACCGAAACAGGGTGAGAAGTTCACGGAATTCTACATTCTCAGCCCTAATGGTACCGCAGCAGATTATCCTACTGATTTGAAAGTTGGCGAGTCGGGCGAAGTGATAATAGGCATTGTAAATCACGAGTATGCCAATACCTCGTATCGTATGGAAGTGGAACTAAATGAAGAGGTAATAAACGAAACCGCGGTTGTGCTATCGCATAATGATACCTTAGAATCATCTTTCGTGTTCAAAGCGAAGACTAACGGAACGGCCCAAAAGTTGGAATTCTTGTTGTATAAGGACAAGGAACAACCGGTTTATCGCTCACTTCATTTGTGGCTGGATGTTAAGGGGGAATAGAACTGAGTGTTCCGAGCAAAAATTTAAAACTTGTCACGCCACAACTAAAATTTGACAGCTATTACCTGCCGAGGATACGTAATACTTTTCCGGTTTCTGTATCGTACAACTTATCGGGGCGTTTCTCCGATGCGTACTCGGTTAAGTACGCATTCGCTTCATCTAAAATGTCAAAGGACCACCTGAACTTGCTACAGCCACATCTATTTGCCGTTTACACCACGTACCGTTTCTCCTCTGTCGCCATTTGAATTGGACCCCTTTATAGATGCAAGTTTTCGTGTAATACTGGTCGAAGAACTGTGTGCTATATAAAGGTATTTTTAAACGTGTTTTTAGATCGGTACCGTCAAAATTATTTGAAATGGAAACAAAAAAAATGCGTGAATACACTTATCCAAGATATTCTTTCAGCCTGTTTATATCCACATACTCTGCGACTAACTCTTTAATCTTCTTTATCTTCGCATCGCCCCTTACCCGAGCTTTACCAAATATCTCATCCACCTTCTCCATCGTCGTGAGTGTGTCATCCATAACCAAAATAACCGGCACACCTTTCTCTTCTGCTTTTCCCAGCATCGTTTGCGGTGGCTCCAAATGCCCGGTCAGAAGTATACATTTTATCGTGCCCGTCTCTAAAGCGAGATTTTGCAAGTCTGCACGATCACCACCGGTAATCAATGCCGCCTGTCGCACACGTCTGAAATATTTCAGGGCTGACTGTGGCGACATCGCACCTATCAAGAACTCCTCGATTAATACATCCTCCTCGGTCTTAACAAGCCATTCACCATTCAGTGCTTCACATATTTCACTCACAAACAGGCCTGCAAGTAGTGGATCATAAGGCATCGAACCTAACAGCTCCATCCCATTCGCTTTTAAAAAACCGGCTACAACCTCATTGACATACGCCTTCTTATAACCCGCGAGCTGATTGAACAGAACGAACTTAAGACTAGCCCCAAAGAACTCTTTCGCTGCCAGGACATGGTCGAGCACGAAATCGCTCGTGTATTTCACAGCCATAAGAATATCTAAATCCAGTGCAGATGCAATATCCCGGTCACAAAGGCCCAGTGCTATCCCTACTTCGTACGATGCTGCGCCCTCCACAAGGACTATATCCTTATCCGCAGAGATCCGCTCATACGAATCCAGGACTCGCGTCTTATACACATCCGGGAACATCGAGCAAACAAAATCCTCATACGGGCGGTCAAGTTTGACCGGGCATATGTCGTCCATATCATCACCGGTATTTAACGCGATGGCGGTATTGTAAGCGTCCTCATCCACTAACTGGTCACCAATCCGGGTGATACCGACACCAAAAGGTTTGAAGTAGCCAACTTTGAAACCCTCTTCACGCAGTAACAGCCCTAAGGCGATTATCACAGCACTTTTTCCCGAATATTCCTCCACTGATGACACGAGCAGATTTTTCATTTCCTTCCCTTCCCTTCTCTTCTTTCCTCTATATGAAATAGCGTTACTAAAGAATAAACATTACAACCGGTAACCAATAGTCATCTTAAAATCTAGTGCACAGCAACCTTTACCGTCTTCAAAGACCTTAACGGGATTCAAATCCGCTTCGAGTACCTCGGGGAAATCCATACAGATTTGTGAAAACCTGAGTAAAACCTTCACTAACGAGTCTATATCAGACATCGGCTCCCCTCTTATGCCCTTTAAAATTCTATACGCCTTAACACTTTTAATCATTTCTAGTGCATCTTCCGTACTTAAAGGTGGTATCCTGAACGAAACGTCTTTGAATACTTCCACATAAATACCGCCCAGTCCAAACATTATCAACGGTCCAAAATTCGTGTCCCGTTTCATACCTACGATCACCTCTTTACCGTCTCCAACCATCTGCTGAACTAGAACACCTTCTATCCGCCTCGTGCTCGTGTATTTCTCAGCCAGGCTCATGATTTCAAAGAACGTTTCTTTCACCTCTTCACGTCTTACGTTCAGTTTTACGCAACCCACATCCGTTTTATGTATTATATCCGGGGAAACAATTTTCAGACTCACGGGATAGCCTATCCGGTCCGCGAGTTCTAATGCTGCTTCAGCGGTTTCTGCGTTACCGCATGATGGCACGGGTATACCATAGGCCTCTAACAGTTTAAAACCCTCCACACCTACTCCGTCTTTTAGTCCTTTTCGGTTTCGGGCTTCTACCAAGTCTGCAATGGCTTTTCTATCCGCGTTGAAGTACGGAGTTTGCACAGATACGCTCTCACGACCCTCACTATATCTGCCAACTGCGGATAGTGCTTTTACTGCCCTTACGGGGTCGAAATAATTTGCAATCCCGTGCAGTTTAAAGCGATCTATTGCACCTATAACCGATTCACCACCCATAAACACGGGAATAATCGGTTTCTTTTTGTTCACGTCCAGGACGTAATCCCCGGCTTTATCGAATTCTATCTGCGCCGTGGGCGAAAGGATAGAGATTATTGCGCCTACTTGTTCATCGGCAGCCACGATACCAAGAGCGGTACCGAATTTATCCGCATCCGCATCACCCCTGACATCAACGGGATTATAAAAATTCGCCATATCTAATACACGGAGTTTTTCTAGCGTGTCTCTACCAAATGATGCAAGCACAAGCCCGGATTCTTCTATTGCATCCGCAGCCATAACTCCTGGCCCACCGGAATTGGTTACAATTGCTATCCCACCCGTTATGCCACGAATCCTCGACAGAGTGAGCGAGAAATCGAATAAATCATTAATCGTGTTCACCTCGACCACGCCGGATTGCTGGAATGCCGTGCTAAACGCTTCTGAACTGCCGGCTAGGCTGCCTGTATGGCTTGAAGCAGCTTTCGCTCCCGCGTCTGTTCGCCCACTTTTCATCACTACCACAGGCTTCGTTTTCGTGACCGCTCTTACAATGTCCATAAACCTAGTGCCTGCCCTTATGTCCTCGAGATACATCGCTATCACGTCGGTCTCAGTGTCCTTATATAGGTATTCGATGAAATCGCACTCGTCAAGGACCGCTTTATTGCCGATGGACACGATCTTACTGAACCCAACATTCGCCGCTTTTGACCAGTCAATAACTGCCAATGCGAAAGCACCCGATTGGCTCAAGAACGCGATATTGCCTTTTGTAGGTACAGACTTACCAAAAGTAGCATTTAAGCCGACATGCGTGTTTAATAGCCCTACACAGTTTGGACCCACGAGGTTCAAGTCGTACTTATCACTTATCTGGATTAGTTCTGATTCGAGAACAGCACCTTCTCGCCCTGCCTCTTTAAAACCTGCCGAGATAACAACCACATTTGAAATCCCTTTTTCGCCACACTGCTCAATTACTTCAGGAACGCTAACCGCCGGCACTGCTACCACAGCAAGGTCCACCGTTTCTTCGAGTTCTAAAATTGAGGGATAGCACTTGACATCCAAAATCCGATCATACTTGGCGTTCACCGCGAAAATACGCCGCGCCGTATTATCTTTATTCTGAAACGAAATCAGGTTCCTAAGAAGGGTATTCCCCACTTTTCCTGCTTTCGGTGTCGCTCCTACTACTGCTATGCCCCCAGGATTGAAAAGTTGCTCAAGCATGACTTCTTCTTACAAATATTCTTTCTCGCACGCATTAAAACATTTAGTTGAAGTCTATCACGAGTTTATAAAACCTGCCTCAGCTCGCCTATATTCTTCACAAAAAACGTAGGTTCACATTCGTGTCGTGCCTCGTGCATGATAAACACCGATTCAATACCCGCCCGCTTTGCCGCTAAAATGCCGACTGGGCTGTCATCCACCAGTATCGCATCCTCGCTTCGCATATTTAATTCTCTCAGCACTTTGTTAACGTAATAAGGATTCGGCTTACGGTTGCTTAAACTTGCTAAGTTGCTCTTTCTGCCATACCAGATCTTGAAATACTGCCTCAACTTGAAATGCGTCAGTGCAAAGTCCACACACGCTTGTTGTGAATCACTCACCACCGCGAGATAATACTGACCACTGAGATATTTTATTACCGCCTCTGAGTTCTCACACAGTTTTATTTCGCATTGTCGCATCGCTTCTATCTTCGCTTCTATAACGTCATTCTCCCGTCTTGCCCAGAACTCTTCACAATCCAATCCAAAGTTAGCGCAAAATTTACGCACGCCCCCTTCACCGTCTGAATGCAGAAGCGCGAGGAAGTAGCGGTCTATCTCATCAATTGATAGCACTAGCCCGTAATGGTCTAAAGTCTTTTTAAAAGCACCATACGCCCATTCATGTGCTATTTTACCCACGCCTCGCGAATCCAAGAACGTTCCGTCCATGTCAAGGAGGACAACCCTGTGTTTGTTTCCTGTAGGCATATATCAAGAAGTATAATGAATTTGAAAGTTATAAATGCACACACGAATTTATGTTAAAAGTTAAATCTGCTGGAAGGAATGGGAGAGGAAAGAATGAGTGTTGAAACGAAGGAACTGCATTTTGAAACGCCGGGCGAAGTGGAAATAGTAGATATAACGGAAAAGGTGAACGGCAAGTTACGCGAGTCGAACATCGAAGAGGGTATTGTAACTATCTTCGTGCCGGGTGCGACCGGTGCGATAACGACCCTAGAATACGAGCCGGGACTGGTGCAGGATTTGCCCGATGCGTTAGAGCGGTTATTTCCTAAGGGCATAGGATACGAACATGAGTACAGATGGCATGACGGTAACGGTCATTCCCATGTAAGAGCAGCGTTCCTGGGGCCTTCTCTAACTGTGCCTTTCCGTGATAAAAGGTTAATGTTAGGAACGTGGCAGCAAGTGGTGTTTATCGAGTTGGACAACAAGAGAAGGTCACGACGAATAATCCTCCAGATAATGGGGTAACCTAATCGTAATTACAAACTGCCTCCGAGTTCTGAGCAGAAAATTAGATCAGCCCCTTTTCCATCAATGCAGTCATAGTTCTCGCACAGACAGTAGTAGCATGTGATACCGATTGCCCTATGGTTGCTTGCGCCTCCTGATAATCCGCGGCATCTATATTCCGCTGTATCTGGTTCAACTTCTCTTCGACCATTGCGAATTCAGGGTTTCCCGTTGCCTTCAACGCCATCCCCGCATCAATAGCCAAAGCGTCGAAAAAAGCGGCCAGCATTTTCTTCGCGCCCTCTAACTCGCTACCGTCCAGCGACTCTATCACCGCCAACATCTTAGAACCAATAATCAACTCAGATTTTATCCGCTCTGCGAACTGATAACCTAATACCTCATTTCTTGCCATAACAGATGTATTCTCCTCAATACTATTAAAAAACTTCTTGTTATACCACAACAAATGGGTACACATGTCAACAACAATGGTAGTAGGGGGATTTTTTGGTGACGAGGGAAAAGGCAAGATCATTGCATATCTCGCAAAGCATGACGATCCAGAAGTGGTTGCGCGGGGCGGTGTAGGACCCAACGCAGGGCATACAGTTGTAGTTGAAGATAAGAAATATGCGTTGCGGATGGTGCCTTCGGGATTTGTGTGTGAGTCTGCGCGGCTTCTGGTTGGTGCGGGGGTATTAGTAAATCCGGATGTGCTCAAACAGGAAGTGGAGTCCTTTGGACTTAAGGGCAGGGTTGGTGTGGACAAGAGAAGCGGAATAATCGAAGAGGCACATATAGAAGAGGACAAGAAAAATACCTATTTAAAAGGGAAAATAGGCTCCACCGGCTCGGGATGCGGTCCCGCGAATGCCGCACGTGCAATGAGAACGGCAAGGCAGGCAAAGGACGTGGAAGAGTTACAGGAGTTCCTTTGTGACGTGCCACAGGAAATAAACGATGCACTGAATCGAGGGAAAGGTGTGTTGATAGAAGGAACACAAGGATTTGGCATTTCTTTGCTTTACGGGACTTATCCGTTCGTAACATCTAAAGATACAACGGCATCGCAGATGGCCGCGGATGTTGGTATCGGCCCTACGCGAGTAGATGATGTTGCCGTGGTATTCAAATCATTTCCCACACGGGTGGGTGAAGGTCCGTTTGAAACACAAATGACAGAGGCAAAAGCGGCTGAATTGAACATCGAAGAGTTTGGCACTGTCACAAAGC
This sequence comes from Candidatus Methanophagales archaeon, assembly GCA_028572065.1. Classification (GTDB taxonomy): domain Archaea; phylum Halobacteriota; class Syntropharchaeia; order Alkanophagales; family Methanospirareceae; genus QENJ01. The sequence continues at coordinate 2,668 of JAPVWK010000024.1, read as the reverse complement.
GTAAGAGGCGGATAGGTCAGTGGGATGGTAAGATGGCTGCTTACTCCGCGATGATAAACGGTGCGACAATGATCGCATTGAGCGGTGTGGACAGATTAGATCCGTCATGCCGAGGTGCCAGTAAGTACGAAGAGTTGAGTAAAGAGGTGAAGGAGTTCGTGGCTACGGTCGAGCACGACACACGTGTACCAGTGAAGTTAATCTCAACAGGACCGGAGTTATCGGAGATTGTGGATTTGAGAGCTAAATAACGCCTGAATTAGACACATGAATTTGAATAGGGCGAAGAGGGGAGGCTAAGCCATATCACTTTGAGGGAAAATGGATATAACAGTAAGCCGATGTAGGCATTATAGTGCGAACTGAGGGGATGCCCCCTCCACTCAAGCACGCCGCAGCGCGTGAAAGGCAGAAGACTTGCGAGGGTGTGTGGATAGTGGTAGCGTATAAGACGCGATCATGATAGGGAGAAGGGAAGTACGAAAACCACGAGAGTTCAACAAGACAAATCTGTGTGATCCTTCAGTTATCTAAACAACAGGTGTTTTTTAGTCGGTTCGCCAGTAATTAACCTGAGCTATCAGTTGATTCGACTAACAGAAATGATAAACACGTGAATTCATAAACCACAAAATGCGAAACTATTAAATAATAATAAACATATATATTCTCTACACCTAACTATTACATATACCTTTTGCAACGGAACCTAACATAGGTAAAAGGTGGACGTGTAGGGAAGGTAAAGTGCCGATGGGGATAAAAGCTAGAAGTCGTTGGGAAATTATTTTAGATACGCTGCGGGGGATAACCGAGGAGGGCGGAGTAGCTAAAAAGACACGTATCATGCAAAAGGCGTATTTGGATTGGCGTAATTTTAAAAAATATTTTGACTTCCTTCTGGAGCAGGGATTCATAGAAGAGACGGCGGAAACCGCGGGCAAATCGAGTTCTGAATACCAACTTACAGAGAAAGGGAAGGAAATTATGCAGAAATTGATGGAAATAGAGCGGATGCTGCAATGAACAACATCCAAAACTTTTAGTCCCGAGGGAGTTCTAAAAATTTAGAGCCTAAAGAGTTTAATCTCACTTCGCTTCCCGCACCACTGCGACTGATAAAGTCAAGCTCGGTAAACAAGCTGAGAACCAGTGCGAGCATATCTACAGGTATTGCAACCTGCTCTTCAATCTCTTTTACCGAATGCCACTGCGAATCTGCCAGCAATTCTAAGAAACTATCAACGACAGCCCACTTGGGCTTTTGCCCTCTTGATGATCTACCCCACGCAAGAGGGTTCTTTTCCATTGTCCCGATTCTCGTATATTCCGCCATGTTTTATTGCCCTCTTTTACTTTGTTACCTCGTATAGATATACAGGAAATATAAGGTATATATAGACATTTACGGTGTAACATAACTGTCCAGAAATGTGGCATGAGAAATCATGTTATACACCGCAAAATCACTTCCTTAGTACCCTTGATATTACATTCAGTACAAGTCCCATAAACACACCTAATGTGCCTATGACGACAAAGAAACCAGCTAGCATTGTGAACGGTATGGAGAAATAGCCGGATTCGTTATATAGCTGTAGAAGTTTCAACCCGAAGAAGAACCCAATAAAAATCATGATTAAGCCTGGAAGGCCCATGAACAGTAAAGGTCTTTCCTCTGCGATCAATTGAATAATGGAGCCAAACACACCAAATCCGTGTGTGACGGGATTCTTTGTCGAAGTTTTACCGTTTCCATAGCTGCATGTGATTGGTACCTCCTGAAGCTTTAGGTTTAGCCCTCTTGCTGCCAGTACCATTTCTGATTCTATTGAATAACCATTTCCACGTAGATTCTTTGCGTTCATGGAATCAACAGCCCTGCGATTCAGTGCTCGGAACCCGGATTGTGAGTCCGTAGCGGCACCCTGTATACCGGTGGTATAATCAAGCACATACCGTCCAAATCTTCTGTAGAAAGGCATTTGCTCTGGCTCACGGAACCCAATAACGAAATCCGCACTACCCTTTTGAAGTGGTCTTAGAAGCGCAGGAATCTGATTTGGATCGTGCTGTGCATCACCGTCAAGTAGAACAAGACTATCAAAACCGTTGCCCCCAACATATTCCAAAGCCGTCTTTACAGCCGCGCCTTTGCCCTTGTTTGTCGCATGAGAAATGACATTTGCACCGGCAGCACGTGCGACCGTAGCGGTTCTATCCGTTGAACCGTCATCCACCACCAGAATTTTGTCCACATATTTTGTTGCTGTTCGCACTACGCTTTCGATCGCCTGCTCTTCATTGTAACATGGAATAACCGCGACTGTGTTCATTTTCTTCCCGCCTTTTCCCTTCGCCTGAGGGGACATGAAATATGTCCTACAACATAGAGATGAAGGTGCGTATATAAAAGGCTTTCGGTCTGGTTGAAATGTGATTTGCGTCATCACGCTAAAGATGCGTACCCACAATTAACATCAGTAACGTTTTTTAAAGTGATCGTTGTCCCTCTTTTCCTTTGGGTTGATGGACAGCCACTATATTCGATGTGTCATCCCCCCCTCCGGATTACTTTTGATATGCCGCTAAATTTTGTGCCTCCGAATGCGCCTTTGTTAGTAAATACTGTAACGTATCGTGTTCGTATATGCAAGCATTCATCGCC
>JAPVWK010000023.1 GCA_028572065.1 Candidatus Methanophagales archaeon | reverse complement strand
TATTGAACTGGATGATGGGTCTTTGAAAGAGATCAAAACAATGGAGTTTATAATCAAAAATGTTATATATGATTAAACATAATCTAATATGAGTAGGGTCTGGCTGAGTGTCCCACCTTTATTCCAAACCCAACCATTAATAGCTGTTGTTCTTGCAATAATATTTGGTGTATTGGTATATACAGTGGGAAATAAGAGGGTCGGCGTAGAACGAGAAGTAGCAAAGGTAGAAGAAGAGATAAAAGAAGAACCAAAAGAAGAACCAACATTAATAGCGGATTCCGGCGGAATCCAAAGGAGGATCACAGGAGTATTAATTACGATTGCGGGTTTGTTCCTGCTATTGTACTCGTTTTTAACTGCATATAATCTCTTAAATTGTGATTTTACAATAGATGAGACTTTTATAGTGCGAATTATTTTCTTTGTCTGTATGATAGGAATTGGCAGCTACATGACAGAAAAGGGTGCTTCAATAGCCGAAGATTCGCGGATTATTGGCATAATATTAGCTCCTATTGGGTTGTTCATGCTGTGTTTTTCGTTCATAATCGCAAATACGTTTGTCAATGGCGAATTCATGTTTGACGAATTATTTTTCATACGGATTGTATTCTTCTTTTGTATGATTGTAATTGGGTTTTATTTGACCGGAAAAGGTGTAATGCTAATTGCATATCCTAAGATTACAGGACTTGTGCTTACCGCGATAGGTGCGTTTATGCTAATATTCTCGTTTATGAGTGCGAATGCGTTTGTTAGTGGTGAATTCATGGCGGATGAAACGTTTATAATCCGAATAATTTACTTTGTTTGTATGGTTGGGATAGGTGGCTATTTAACGGGAAAAGGTGTGTCAGAAATATGTACTACTCACAGGGGTGTTTGTTTACGATAACATTCATAACATAGGTGATGAATAACCAAATGATGGCTGTTTCTATTGTGGAAACGCAAGAATTTAAGTCCTATGAGCATGAAATGCCCAAGCCCGCTACGAGGAGTGCGAAAACAAGAACCAAGGAAAATTTAAAAGTTAAGAAAGAGAATTATATAGGGGTGATTGTATGAGCATAAAGACACTTACCGAAATAAAGAACATTCTCAAAAAACATGAAACGGAACTAAGAAAGAGATACGGGATAAAAAGGCTTGGCATTTTTGGCTCTTATTTGAGAGGCGAAGCCAAAGAGAAGAGCGACCTTGATATATTGGTAGAATTTGAGCAAGATGCGGATATAGGACTTTTAAAATTTGTGGGGATGGAAAACTATCTGAGCGACCTTCTTGGTGTAAAAGTGGATTTGGTAGACAAATCAGCGTTAAAACCAAGAATAGGAAAGCACATATTAAAAGAGGTTGTCTATCCCTGAAAATATACCAGAGGAGGTAAAGAAAGAGTATCCCGAAATTCCTTGGAGAGAGATGGCGGGGATGAGAGATAAACTTATCCATGGCTATTTTGGAGTAAATCTTAAAAGGGTATAGAAAACGGTGAAAGAAGAAATACCACCACTAAAACCTTTATTTGAGAAAATATTGATAAAATTGGAGAAATGAGCTTTAAAAGATACAGCGGGCTTGGGCACTCCGCGGCACTCCGCACCTTGTCCCTAACGGAGTCACTTAACAGCGTGTATGCGGTTTGCTCACGCTCATCCAAAACCTTCGCTACGCTCTGGACTTTTCGCATACCCACAGAACGGGCATTATCTGAAATGCCCACACCATCACCCACTATAAGAAGAAAGAAGGAGGTATGGCGCATGTTGACATCAGAAGAGATGGAAAAAATCGAGGAAAATATAGAAGATATAAAGAAATACTGTGTAAAGAGAATAGGGTTGTTTGGCTCTTACGTTAGAAATGCTCAAAAATTAGAAAGTGATAGAGACATCTTAGTTAGGCTTGGAAATAGCAAAAAGACATCTGATAAATACATAGACCTCATAGCATCCACCGGGAGGCGGTGGCTATGACCTCGACACGCCCATTCAAACTAGTCTCGGAATACAAACCAAAAGGCTCGCAGCCAGAAGCGATAAGAAAGTTAGTTGCCGGCATAAAGAAGAATTATAATTTCCAGACGCTGCTGGGTGTGACAGGCTCAGGAAAGACATTCACAATAGCCAATGTCATAAACGCGGTCCAGAAACCGACACTTGTTCTCGTGCACAACAAGACCCTTGCCGCCCAGTTGTATAACGAGTTCAAGGAGTTCTTTCCTGCGAACCGAGTCGAGTATTTCGTATCTTATTACGATTACTATCAGCCCGAGTCGTACATACCGCAGAAAGACCAGTACATAGAGAAGGATGCCACGGTAAACCCCAAGATCGAGCAGATGAGGCTGGCGGCAACGGCATCCCTGTCTTCACGGAAGGACGTAATCGTGGTCGCATCGGTTTCGTGCATCTATAGCATTGGAGCTCCGGACACATTTCAGGCGATGGGGTTTGAGCTAACTGTAGGGCAGGAGATACAAAGAAACGAATTCTTGAAGCGGCTCATAGATATTCAGTTCGAGAGAAACGATACCGAACTTATGCCCGGGCGGTTCAGGGTCAAAGGTGATACAATTGATTTCATTCCCGGGTATTTCAACAATATCATACGTGTGGAAATGTTCGGAGATGAAATAGAAACAATCGTGGAGATTGACAAAACCACGGGTAATGTGACTGAAAAGCTAACCTATTTCTTTATTTATCCGGCAAGGCATTTTGTTATCCCTGAGTACCAGTTAAGTACCGCAATAGCATCCATAAAAACGGAACTTGAGCGCAATCTACCGGAACTTGAAATGATAGAAGCACACCGGCTGAAACAGCGAACCTTGTACGACATCGAGATGATAGAAGAGACCGGTTTTTGTAAAGGCATAGAAAACTATTCGTTACATTTTGACGGCCGGCAGAAGGGTGAGAAGCCGTATTCGCTTATTGACTATTTTGGGCACGACTTTCTGATTATAATAGACGAAAGCCACCAGACAATACCGCAATTGCATGGAATGTACGAAGGCGACTATTCCCGGAAGAAGAATCTGGTGGATTACGGTTTCAGGTTACAAACGGCACTGGATAACCGACCACTCAAATTCCACGAGTTTGAGGTGTACATGAAGCGAAACAAGGTAATCTTTACGTCTGCCACGCCGGGGCTGTACGAACGACACGAGTCAGCACAGATTGTGGAGCAGATAATCCGACCCACCGGTTTGGTAGACCCCGTCGTATTTGTAAGACCGATAGCAGGCCAGATAGACGATTTGAAACGTGAACTCGGTGTTACGATAGAACGTGGCGACCGTGTACTTCTTACAACGATAACAAAGAGGCTGGCTGAGGAATTGACCGAATATCTGGCGGAATGCGGTATAAAAACGCGATACCTTCATTCTGATATAGATACACTTGAACGTACCGAGATAATCCGTGAACTCAGATTAGGCAAGTTTGACGTGCTCGTGGGAATAAATCTGCTGCGAGAAGGGCTTGACATACCGGAGGTCGGGTTCATCGGGATACTCGATGCCGATAAGGAAGGGTTCTTACGAGATACCCGAAGTCTGATACAGACGATAGGAAGAGCGGCACGGAACGTGAACTCAAAAGTAGTGCTGTATGCCGATAGCGAGACGAATTCGATAAAACAGGCGGTAAAGGAGACGGACCGGTGGCGGCGGCTGCAAATAGCGTATAACAAAAAGCATGGAATCGTACCGGAAACGATAAAGAAGGCGATAAAAGCAAAAGAGGTCGAAGTAAAGGATACGAAGCACGTGCCGAAAAGCGAAATCCCGCATTTAGTGATTGAACTAGAAGCAGAGATGCGAGAAGCTGCGGATACACTCGAGTTCGAGCGGGCTATTATGCTCCGGGAGAAGGTAAAGCTGCTAAAGAAGAGGATTGAGGGGAGCTAAAAGAGTTTAGCTACGGGAAAACCTACGTGCTTTTACCTATTTCCACGAGAAACTCCACCGGAAACGTACCCGGAAGTGACTTATAGAAGTTTGTACAACTCCTTTGTTGTCATGACATTTCGGATACAAATTATGGAAACGGAAAAAGGGATATTAACAAAGTTGCAGAAGTTATTAAATAGGAGGCGGTACACTAGATATGAACGTTAAGAGATTGTCTGTGCCGATATTTGTTGTGTTTGTGTTGTTCACGTCTGTTTTGGCTGTCGGTGCTGTGGATTGCACCTGTGGCGACATCTGCGTGAATACAACAGGTTGGTGGCATGCGGGTGGTACGTTCAACGCGAGCGAAACGCCGATACAGGCTGCGGTTGATAATGCGGTTGAAGGAGATACGGTTTGTGTAAAAGAAGGCTCTTACACCGAGAACGTGAATGTGGACAAGCGATTGACCATTCGGTCGGAAAACGGCTCGGATTCGACTATTGTGGATGCAGCAGATTCAAGTGTAGATGTCTTTCATGTGGGTGTAGGTTACGTGAACATCAGCGGGTTCACGGTGAAAGGTGCGACTGGAGTTGTGACTGGTGAGAAATGTGCAGGAATATCACTTATTTATGCCGAGCACTGCAATATTTCAGGTAATAACGCATCGGAGAACAGGTATGGCATCAGCCTCTTTAGTTCTAACAAAACAACACCATTGCAAACAATAAAGTTTCAGAGAACAGCGATTTTGGCATCGCTCTCGTTAGTTCTAGCAGCAACACCATTACAAACAACTATGCCAGCTACACTTATGGGACCGGCATTAGTCTCTCCAAGAATTCTCGCAGTAATATCGTTACAGGTAATAACGCCAGCTACAACATTGGAGGTAGTGGGGTCGCCCTCGCCAACTCGGGCAACAACACTTTAAGGAATAATGTGATGTCGGGCAACCTGTACAACTTTGACGCTGATGGTATGAGCTATTCAGAGCTTGACAATGACATTGACCTAAGCAACCTCGTGGATGGAAAGCCGATATACTACCTTGTAGATGCTTCTGATACAGTCATAGATTCAACCACAAATGCGGGCACCGTTTACTGCATCCATTGCGATAACGCCACAGTAAAAGATCTGACGCTCGAAAGAAACTTTTATGGTATTTATTTCTACAACACCAATAACTCAAGAGTAGATAACAACAACAGCATCCGCTACTGCGGAGTGGGCATCGCCCTCGCTAGTTCCAGCAACAATAGCATTACCGGCAACAATGCAGGTAATGGCAGCTACAGTATCTGCTTATGGGAGTCCAGTAACAACACTATTACAGATAACAATGTTTGCTCCAATTTGGGCGCCAACATCTACCTCAAGGATTCCGGCTACAACGACATTACAAGCAACAATGCCAGCTCCGGCGCGATGGGCATCAGCCTCATGGGTTCCGACTACAATACCATTACAAATAACATTGCCAGCAACAACACCATTGGTGGTTATGGCTATGGTATCAGCCTGGAAGATTCGAGCCACAATAATCTGACCAACAACACGATGGATGAAAATAGGCAAAACTTTTATATTGGTGGCAGTGATATTTCGCACTTCATCCAGGATATAGATACGAGCAACACGGTGGATGGAAGATCAATTTATTACCGGGTTAACCAGCAAAACCAGCAGGTACCAGACGATGTAGGCTTTATAGGAATCGTGAGCTCCAGGAATATAACCGTGAGCGATACAACGAATTACGATGGTATACTGTTTTCAAACGTAACGAATTCACGAGTAGAGAACGTAAATGCTTCGATCAAGGGTAGATATGGTGTCCGTCTGTTCTTCTCAAGTGATAACACGCTCTCTAACAACACCGCATCGTACGACGACATTGACTACAGCTTCTACCTGCAAGATTCGATCAACAATAGCATCTCTAACAACAGCGTATCAAACAGCGGCACCGGATTCTTCCTGGACACTTCGAGCAACAATATGGTCTCTAACAACAGCGTATCAAACAGCGGCACCGGGTTCGTCCTGCAAACGTGGAGTGATAGCAACACGATCATGAACAACAGCGTATTAAACAGCGGCACCGGGTTCGTCCTGAATGACCGTAGTCACAGCAATACGATCACGAACAACACCGCATCGAACAGCACATATCTGGATTTCTATTCCCGTGACTCGTACAGCAACAAGATAACGGACCTCACGATTTGCAGTTACCCAACCACGATTTCGTTCATTTATGATGATGGAATTAAGATAAAGTCAGTAACAATTCCGGAACAAGAAGACCCAGCAGGAAAGGTGAATATCGGAAAATACGTGAACGTAACAGACATGACAGGGGATTCCTGGCTATTGTTGAATGTAAGTTACAACGATGCGGACGTTACCCACGTGGAAGAAGCCAGTTTGAGGTTGTATCGCAGTACGGATACGGGCTGGGTATAAATAGAGGGAAGCGGAGTCAACACGGCAGAGAACTACGTGTATGCGAACGTGACGGATTACGGTCAGATTGCTGCGTTTGGAGATTCCAAAACGCCCGAAGTAACGATTTACGTGCCTGACAATTACACTACGATTCAGGCAGCAGTGGATAATGCCTCTGCGGGTGGCACGATCATCGTTAGAGACGGTACGTACACCGAGAATGTGGATGTGGACAAGCGATTGACTATTCGGTCGGAAAACGGCTCGGATTCGACTATTGTGGACGCAGCAGATTCAATGGATCATGTCTTCGATGTGAGCACGGACTACGTGAACATCAGCGGGTTCACAGTGAAAGGTGCAACATTCGAAGGATATGCTGGAATATATCTTAATAATGTCGAGCACTGCAATATTTCAGGTAATGATGCCTCGGAGAACTGTTTTGGCATCGTTCTCATGAGTTCAAGCAGCAACACCATTACAAACAACTATGCCAGCCACAACGATACATTTATAGGCTTTGGTCTCTTCGAGGATTCCAGCAGTAATATCATTACAGGTAATAACGCCAGCTACAACTTTGGAGGAGGCATCGGTCTCGCCAACTCGGGCAACAACACATTAAGGAATAATGTGATGTCTGGCAATGGCTACAACTTTGAAGCCGAGGGTGAGAGCTATTCAGACTTTGACAATGACATTGACACCAGCAATCTCGTGGATGGAAAGCCGATTTACTATCTTGTAGATGCTTCTGATACAGTCATAGATTCAGCCACAAATGCGGGCACAGTTTACTGCGTCAACTGCGATAACGTCACAGTAAAAGACCTGACGCTCGCGAAAAACGGTGAGGGCATTTGTTTCTACAACACCAGTAACTCAAGCATAAATAACAACCACATCGAGAACTGCTTTGACGGCATCGCCCTATTTAGTTTCAGCAACAATAGCATTACAGGCAACGATGCAGGTGAAGGCAGCGGTGGTATCGGCTTATGGGGGTCCAGTGGCAACACTATTACTGATAACAATGTTAGCTTCAGTTTGGGCGCCAACATATATCTCGATGATTCCGACTACAATACCATTACAAACAACATTGCCAACTCCGGCAATGAAGGCATCTACCTCAGGGGTTCCGACTACAATACCATTACAAATAACATTGCCAGCAAACAACCACGTTGGTAGTTATGATGACTATGGTATCAACCTGAAAGATTCGAGCTACAATACTCTAACCAACAACACGATGGATGAAAATGGGCAAAACTTTTATATTGATGGCAAGGATATTTCGCACTTCATCCAGGATATAGATACGAGCAACACGGTGGATGGAAGACCAATTTATTACCGGGTTAACCAGCAAAACCTGCAAGTGCCAGACGATGTAGGCTTTGTAGGAATCGTGAACTCCAGGAATATAACTGTGAGCGATACAACGAATTACGAAGGAATACTGTTTGCAAACGTAACGAATTCAAGGGTAGAGACTGTAAATGCTTCGATTCTGGGCACGTATGGTATCCGTCTGTTCTTCTCGAGCGACAACACGCTCTCTAACAATACCGTATCGAGCAACATAATTCACTACAGCTTCTTCCTGCATGAGTCGAGCAACAATAGCATCTCTAACAACAGCGTATCAAACAGCGGCACCGGATTCGTCCTGAACACTTCGAGCAACAATAGCATCTCTAACAACAGCGTATCAAATAGCGACACCGGATTCGTTCTGCAAGAGGGGAGTCACAGCAATACGATCATGAACAACACCGCATCGGACAATTCCAAGTGGGATTTCTGTTCCGATGACTCGTATAGCAACAAGATAACGGACCTCACAATTTGCAGTTACCCAACTACGATTTCGTTCATTTATGATGCTGGAATTAAGATAATGTCAGTAACAATTCCGGAACATGAAGACCCAGCAGGAAAAGTGAATATCGGAAAATATGTGGACGTAAAAGACATAACTGTGGATTCATGGATATTGTTGAATGTAAGTTACAACGATGCGGACGTTACCCACGTGGAAGAAGCCAGTTTGAGGTTGTATCGCAGTACGGATACGGACTGGGTAGAAATAGAGGGGAGCGGAGTCAACACGGCAGAGAACTACGTGTATGCGAACGTGACGGATTACGGTCAGATTGCTGCGTTTGGCGATCCCAAAACGCCCGAAGTAACGATTTACGTGCCTGACAATTACACTACGATTCAGGCAGCAGTGGATAATGCCTCTGCGGGTGGCACGATCATCGTTAGAGACGGTACGTACACCGAGAATGTGGATGTGGGCAAACGATTGACTATTCGGTCGGAAAACGGCTCGGATTCGACTATTGTGAGTGCAGCAGATTCAAGTCATAATGTCTTTAAGGTAACCGCAGATTATGTAACTATTTCGGGATTCACGGTAACAGGGGCAACAGAAGGACCGGACACATCGGGGATTTATCTCTTTGATGCAGATTACTGCGACATTTCTGACATTAAAGCATCGAACAATGGGGCTGGCATATACCTCTGTAATTCCAGTAACAACACAATCAAGAATAACGCCGTGAATTCTAATGAATGGACGGGTATCGAGCTGGATTTGTCGAGCAATTGTAACACGATCACCAACAACACCGCAAGCACGAACGGTGTGGGCATCGTCCTGGGGCGGTTCACGGGCAGTAACATCCTCACGAACAACACCGCATCGAACAACCATGACGGCATCCGCCTGTATAGTTCGAGTGACAACAAGCTCACGAACAACAATGCTTCAAACAACCACCGCGGTATCTACCTATTTCATTCCAGCAACAACACCTTTTCGGGCAACACAGCATTGAACAACACAGACGTTGATTTCGACTCTGATGAAGGTTCACAAGGTAACAGTATCGCAGATTTTACGATAAGCAGCTACCCCACCACGATTTCGTTTATCTACGAGCATGGAATCGGGATAAATGCGGTAACTGTTCCAGAACCAGACCCAGCAGGAAAGCGGAATATCGGAAAATACTTGAACGTAACAAACGCGACAGAGGATTCCTGGATATTATTGAACGTAAGTTACAGTGATGCAGACATTACCAACGTAAAAGAAGATAGCTTGAGATTGTATCGCTGGACTGGTACTGAATGGGCAGAGATTACAGGAAGCGGAGTTAACACGGCAGATAACTACGTGTATGCGAATGTGACGAGTTTCAGCCAGATTGCTGCGTTTGGAGATCCAGAAACACCACCGACTCCAACACCTGCACCAACACCCGCACCGAGAAGAGGTGGCGGTGGCGGCGGCAGTAGCGGACCATGTGACACAGACGGCGATGGTTACGGAGACATAGATGAAATAATTATGGGTACTGACCCGTACGATCCATGCGATCCGGATCCTACCTGTATTGCATGCCTGGCATCAATAGGCGGAAGGTTTTTACCAAAACCTGCTGTGAAACCACAGGCAACACCGAAACTGGTACCAACGCCCGAACCAGTACGTGCACCAACGTCAAGGCCAGCACCAACTCCAGTACCAGAACCGGAGAAACCGGTAATACCGGGCTTCGAAACTATAGTCGCAGTTGTGGGACTGTTGGCAGTTGCGTATTTGATGCGAAGAAAGAAGAAGTGAACACGAAAAAATAAATGTGCAAGGGGGATTGTTTTTTTATTCCCCCCTGTTTATTCTTTTAGGCTGAGTACAACTATGCCACATTTACCCCTGATTTATTCACCTTTTCCCTTTCTATTTGCAGGAGTAAAACAAAAGACAGGCAAAAAGTTTTTATAGCATGAGGTTAGAATGTGATTCATGGAAAAGAAAACCATGTTGATTTTAGCAGTAGTAGTAGCGATTGTAGCGGTTGCTGCAGCCGTGGCTTTAATACGGCCAGCCACCATGCAGACGAGCATCACCGATCTGACCCTTTGCGTGGAAGTAGCGGAAAACCAGTCCTGTATAATGCCCCAAACGGATTTCCGGCCTGACGTCTTAATCTTTTACGTCTTCGAGTATGAGGACATGTCCCCATCCGACAACTTAGAGGAGCGCTGGTACTTGGGCGAGCAGATATGGACTGATAGCCTTTTATACACGGACCATATAATAAAACAAGGTGGACGCAGCGGACGTTTCGCCAGCTCGGGGATCATGCTAAGTAAAGGCTGGATCGCCGACGTTCAAAGTACGGGCTGGACGGGTCCAGGTAGGTTAGAGCTCTGGGAGAACGGCAAACTAGCGCGAACAGCGGAATTTACTGTTCTGATACCGCAAGAACTATGAAACTATGAACTCAAGACCAAAGGTACAGCTTGCAATTGCATGTGTGATCTGCCTTACAGTAGGAGTATTGGCAGGGTCTTTACCGGGCTACTATATCCACCAAAACCGGGATGACACCTTAACGCAGGTATCCACAATTGATGCGATACTAAACGGACTTTATGACGGTATAATAACCTATGGCGCGCTGCAGGTTTATGGCGACTTTGGCATCGGCACTTTCGAAGGTTTAGACGGTGAGATGGTTGCATTGAAAAATAATCTTCGAGGTGAACTATGCTTATAAAAGATATACAAAACGGTAAATATTTTACCGCGATGGATAATACCGTCCTCTGCGAACTTTTGCATCCCGCAAATGAGGACGAAGCTCGGAAGCTACCTTTTAGTATTGCCCATGCGATAGTAAAGCCGGGAGAAACCTCGCTGCCGCATAGATTAAAAACATCGGCTGAGGTCTATTATATCCTGGAGGGCGAAGGCAGGATATATATTAATGACGAATCAGCCGCGGTTCATTTGGGTCAAGCTATTTATATACCACCGAATTCGAGACAGTATATACAAAATACCGGTAATTCCGATTTGAAATTCTTGTGTGTCGTGCATCCGATGTGGCGGCGAGAAGACGAGGAAGTGTTGTAAAAAAAACGGTTTAGTTCTTTTTACGGGTTATAGCTTACTCACAGGCTCCGTGATTGTGAACTCGCCGTCTAATACTTTGTGTTTCTGCATATTCGCAAGTTTCACAGCTCTTTTTCTGTCGGACTGCCGCAACGTCACCGGGACGTCTCTGCCGGAAAGAGAAACGCAACCGAGCTCACAGTAAAACGCGCTACTCGGACAGAGCTGGACACATGCGCCGCAGTTGCAGCACAAATCCGCGTTCACTGTCTTAGCCTGCACGTCAAAAGCGGCCATAGGGCATACGCTTACAACCTGACAGTCTGCGCAATCGCTACATTTATGTGCATCAAACCGCACGGTAAGGTCTTGCCAGACGTCAGCATAAGTTATTTCAGCCACCGGCAGCCGGTCATGAACATCCAGGACTGTCAGCTTTATCTCTTCATCCAGTCGCTTTGCATTCGCCAGTATCCGGTCATTCAATACAGGTATAGGCACCGCCCATGAAGTCATGACCTCTGGACCAGCCGCTGTACAAAAACCGCCTAGATACTCGGGCTGCATCTCGTGCATATCCGCAATCCCCATCAAATTCGGCTTTGCCGCGGAACTCCGTGTCCCTGTTCCGATAACAAAACCTTCTGCACCGTTCATCAATATTCTCGTGCCCACACCGATAGTATCCATAGCAGGGTCCTTTTCCAGGGGGTTTAGCTCGCCGCAACCCGCGAAATGGAGTTCCTTGAATGCACCTTTGAATTTGCCTACCGAGAATATAGACTCTATTTCGTTAGTTTTTGCATTTACAAAGGCATTGTAGTTCCGGAATGCGTTTCGTGTGCTACTGAGTTTGGCAAACGTGATTTCGGCAAGTGTCGTCCGGGACACTAGTCTCTTACCTTCTGAGGTCTCGAGTTCTACTTCTATCTCGTTTTGCGTGACCAAATCACGGAATAGGTGCCCGCCGCCATAAGTTTCGTCACGGCGAGCAGTGCCATACACGATGGCGTCAATGATGCCCAGCCGTTCGTTAGGACATGGACCCGGGAATGCCGGTACACCGTTCAAGAACACGTGCGTAGCTCGTGCAAATGTGTCGCGTTCGGCGACTTGAAAAGAAAGAATGGCATACGTGCCGCTCATGACGCTGCAAGTAGCAGAAGTGACGACGTCCACGTCTTCAAAGCCTATCTCGGTGCCGTCACGTACGCAGTTACAAAGCTCCTCGGCTGTCATCACTACTGCCGTTCCTCGCTTCAGCTTTGCGTTTATGTCGGCTACTGTTCTTTTTTTCGGCATCTCAAGACCACTTCTTCTTTCATACTTTGATACCCTCCAGATATACCTCGTTAGAACTCGTGTTTGCTACATTCTTCTCATCTTCAAACGATTGTTCATCTTTCAAAATCCTTCCCCCTTCTACTTCCAAATAATAGGATATTGGTATAGACAACGCCTATTTCATTCAGTATACTTTTCAGTTTCGCTATTACTTCTCTTTCTGTGTTCATCTTACTTCACCTTCTATGACTTTTACCCATTCTTGAGCTTTGATTTCCCGTGATCCTCTTTATCCCTCGTAATTCGTGCTACTAACTGGAGCGTTCTTATTATTTCATCCCTTTGATTCTTCTTATCATGCTTTTAATCCATTAACCTTTCCTTGTCCTCATGACGATATTCACGTATTCTGAGCATTTTTATTTTCCTTCAATAACCCTTACTAAATACTTGTGATAGTTGGCATATAGTTGGCATATAGTTGGCATATTCATGTAAACTCATAAAAAACACCTCTTTTAACACCTCTTTTAACTATAATTTTCTTAGTTACTAAATCATTCAAATCCTTCCTTAAGGTCTCTCTTGTAACTATAGGGCATAGGATATGATATTCTCTATTCGTGATCCTACCGTGTTCCATGAGAAATTCGATGGCTTTCTTTTGTCTTTCGTTTAGGTCTAACTCAGATAACTCAGTAATTTTGGATTTTCTAAGTACAACTGCAAACCCTCCAGCCTCCTCTCTGAAGATGGGCTCTGGTAATCCAGAATCAACACAATATCTTATAATATCATTCGTTCCAGTTCCCCATCTCTCGATGTATTTTATCAGGAATAGTGCGTGTGCAATTAATGGGTTAATTGGAATTGACTTGTGCTCTTTCTTCAGGTCTTCCGGAGTTAATGGTTCCGGTAACTTCCCGGGATTCCATACCTCCACTCGGTCGTCAAAGATTGAAACATGGACATTTGCTGTAGAAGAATAAGCCCTATGAGCCACCGCATTAGTGATTACCTCCCTTATTGCATCCGGTGGGTATTCCCATCTCTCTTACCTTTCCACCTGACCTGAAACGGTCCACGCTGCCTTCCGGATGTTATTCAAAACAAATTTTTCTGTAGCATCTATCTGCTCATAACTGGACCCCAGAATGACTTTCATATCAATAAAGGGTTTGACTGCCCGGGTACCTTTAAATTTGGCACACCTCACCTCTCCTTGCAAGAAGAATTTCTGTGGCTCTTTCCCAAACACTAAAATGGCGGCATTCGTCAATTTTCCACTCTTTGTCAGGTTTAATTTCTCTAACGCCTCTTTTACGGAAATCTCTGGATCAATATCCAAGTTCCTCTCTGTCTTTGCCTTCCTCAAGACCCATCTAACCTTCTCCCAATCAATGTCCTCTAAACTCGCTTCCTCGCATATCTGAGAATCCCACAAAAATTCCATCCCCTCGGAGATAATTTGCCTCAGCTCATTTACATCTGCCTTCTGATTTGTCTTTCCGATCCTCTTAAACGCCACAGGGAGTTTATCTATCTTGGCAAATACTGGCTTTACCTGGCTTTCTTTTACCTCTATAACCAAGATGGATTTCCCTTCCATTTCCTTTACCTCAATAGAGGGATAAATCACAGGATCAGTATTCTGCCTGACCTCATTACTCAAGTTCTCGATTTCTTTCCCGCGGATTCTAATTCCAACTATTTCCTTTACGGAACCGTTTTTGTTCTCTTCTATTCCAACAAAAATCTTGCCGCCCTTGGAATTCGCAAATGCCGAAATCGTTTCCAGCAGTTCTTTCCGTTCCGCTAATGATTTCTTGAATTCTAGCTGCTGTGATTCTTCCATTTTGTTCTTAGTTTCCTTCTATTATCCTCACCCATGGGATTTGATTTTGCTGATTGTTTCCATAACCCTTCTATCCGAAGCGTTAAAAGTCATTTTGCCATCTCAATCCTTTTTCTCTTAACCTCTCCACTACAAATTCTTTGACCTCTTTTGCGGTTTCATAAAGCGCCCTTGCCTCATCAATACTGAGTTCAATATATTCTTCAGGATATCGTATTTCAACTGCGTAAAAAGTAAGTTCATATATTCCGTCCTTATCCAATCTTTCAAACTTCGTATCTTTCTCTATACAGAGGGCTAAAATAGTTTCTAAGTCGTGCGTCTTCGTCACACGCACATCAACCAGTGTTAAATACGCTTTAAAGTACTTTTCAACCACTTGTTGACAGTGGAAAGCAATTACATCCGTTGGTGCATCTTCAAGTATTAATAGATGTTTGACGGTTTTTAAGTCATTTTCCGCTTTCTTGAGCCATCTCAAGACCACTTCTTCTTTCATACTTTGATACCCTCCAGATATGCCTCGTTAGAAATCGTGTTTGCTACATTCTTCTCATCTTCAAACGATTGTTCATCTTTCAAAATTATGTCAACGGAAATAAAAGGGAAATAATCATGAAATCGCCTGTAAATCTTATGCCAGAGTTCTCTTTTCTCTTTTAGGTCTAAATTCTTCTTAACAATTATCAAAAAATCCCAATCACTTTCTTCTTCAAAATCCTTTCCCGTTCTACTTCCAAATAACAGGATATTGGTATACACAACGCCGATTTCTTTCAGTATAGTTTTCAGTTTCGCTATTACTTCTCTTTCGGTGTTCATCTTCCCCCTCCTTCGATAATCTTCATCCTCTCATGCCTCTTTATCCGTCCAATCTGCTGTTGATTCTCTTTGTTTTTTTTGCATCTTTTCGCTGTTTTCTATGAGCAGATTTTGCATTATTTGAAATATTCCTTATTAACCTCATCTACGCTTAATTTTGAGTCGTCTATCCAATCTATAAATGTGGAATGTCTTAACCATCCGTTCCCACCAAATCGTTTATTGGAGATCAGATAACATTTCTTTCTTGCACGAGTAAGTGCAACTATAAACTGACAAACTTCATAATCAGATGGTGAACCCGGTGTTCTGGGGAATGTTTCATCATTTAATCCCACAATAAATACAAACCCTCCAGATAGTCCTTTAGAGCCATGATAAGTAGTTAATTTGATTGATGGTTGAGTGTTCCCTTGTGAATCGGTCTTTTGAGTTTTATCATTTTCATCCTCTTCTTTTATCACAAGCCGAGTTTTTATTTCGTTCAAATCTAAGTCTATAATCTTTTTTAGTTCATTCTTCTCTTCTATAGAAGCTGTATTTTCTTTAAGATGATTCAACAAATCAATAACTTTTTCATGTTTACATCTGTATCCTTCCGGTAATTGTTCTACTATATCCACTTGGTCAGTATGAGTCTTTCCAATGATGTCATTCATATTCTCTACTTCATCGAATTCCAAAATAATACGCCATCCAAGATTTGGTTCCACATCTTTTAATAGAATTTCATAGCCATCCAGAATATGCAAATTGTTGTCTTTCTTTTTTTCCTCATAATCGACTTTGTAACCATTATTGACCAAGAAATCATTTATTTGGCTTAAATAGTATTTTGGGCCAATAATTAAAACACAGGGGTAATCTTCTTTATTCGCCATATCTATCTCTTCTCTTGGGATTTTCTGTATCTCTCTTTCAATAAACATAGAAATATAGGGAGACTTTTTAGTATGAACAGAACATATAGCATGAACAATCTTAGGATAGTTTATACAATCTTGGAGTTTCTTGGGCAAGTAACAAGTATATTTCTTATCTACCCTATCAGTTAAGTTTCCATTTGCTTTGGCATGAGTTATAACATCATCTACCGCATTAACTATAACCTCCGTACACCTGCTACAGTACGGCAGTTCAAAACGTTCATAATCAGGATCTTTAGCTTTTTCTCTGATAAAATCAGGTGAAGCGTTTTTCCTGTCATAAATCGCCTGATCATCATCGCCAACGACCAATATCGGATTAACCTTTTCCATCTCCTCAAGGAATGCCACTTCCAATCGGTTAAAATCCTGAAACTCATCAATCACAACCTGTTCATATCGTGGTGGTTCACCCGAACCTGATTTGAAATATTGAAGCATTCTATATACAGAATCATTGAATCCAACGGCATTATAAAAATTAGCACGATTTATATAAAAGTCAATATGACCGTCGTCTTCAATCAAACATTGAAAAGCCTCCTCAAAGTGGGATTCTTTCCTTCCAAATAAAATCTGTTCATCGGACTTGATAATCTTTGGTAATTTTGGGAAAATGTGAAAGCCCGCATCTATTCCACCAAATGGTGTTCGATGAAGCAACATTATACAGTATCCATGAAATGTTTGTGATTTCGCGAGCCCTTCTAATTCATTTTCCAAATCATCAGCCAAATTATTTATGAAGGTTAACGCAAGTGCATTTCCGTTTTTCCCTTTAAGCAACTCCTGAAATGTGAAGGTCTTTCCTGTTCCCGCTCCAGCAACAATAATTTTCTTTTTTGCTGGAGAGTTAAGTATTAAGTCGGAGCATTTTTTTCTATCTTTTTCTTGATCGTTTCTATCATTCATAACTTTTCCTCTTTCTCAATGAGATTCGTGATAGAGTTTTTTAATGAAGGGATATCCTTTTCTACCATGTCCCAGATCGCATCTAAATCCACACCAAAATAATCATGTATCAGCTTATCTCTCATCCCCGCCATTTTCCTCCAGGGTATATCGGGAGGTTTTGCTCTGATTTCCTTGGATAAACTCTTAGTGGCTTCTCCTAATATCTCAATCACTCTCACCACACCAGCTTGAACAAGATTAATATTCATAAAATCATCGTATCTCACTCCTTTAGTATATTCTTCGATTCTAAATATGGCATCCCTGATATGCCTTAAGTAAACAAAGTCATCTTTCTTCATTCATATATCACCTTCATTTCTCGTTTAATCCTGTCTATCAGGTATGGGCTTATGGACTTTTCCGTTAGCAAATCTACCTTCACACCCAACGCATCAGACAGTTCCTGTTCTATTCCCACAAGGTCAAGCAAACTTTTTCTTTCCGAAAAATCTACAAGAATGTCAATATCGCTTTCTGGTTTCGCTTCGTCTCTGGCGTAAGAGCCGAAAATTGCTATCTTTTTTGCTCCGTATCTTTCAAGGATTGAGACCACTTTTTTAAATATCTCTTGCTTTTGCATCTTCTATCCTCCTCTATTATTTTAACCTAGTCATGCGATTTTATCTTCGCTATTTTTAAGTGGCTTTTTCTTTTGCTCTAGGAGATAGTTTATTACTCTTACCTCCACGTCTTTTATTATCCTTATCTCCTCTTCTAATTCTTCTCTTGTCTTACCACTTTTATCATAAATCAACTCAATTTCGTCTATTGTTTTGAACTTATTGTTATGGTTCATGAGGAACAAAAGGACCCCCTCATATTTGCTTTTCAAGAAATTAAACTCTGATTGAGAAATTATATCGTACTTACCACCGTGAACCAGTTGATGTCTTTTATTTAACATGTCATTTAGTCTTATTTCAATTATCTCTGGTGGATTTATCATTATCCCTATTAGCCGTTTAATTGTTGTATGGTAGGGGATATCTTTATTACGCCCTTTTCTTCTTTTAAACGTCATCGTCTCTAGCCCAGTCCATAGATATAAAAACCCTGAATCGTAGCCAATCTTGTTAAGTGCCAAATTATAAATCTCCAGAGCTTCGCAAATAACTTTGTATGCCTCGCTTTCTTTATCTAACCTATTCAAATCCTCAAAAATAGCTATCAGTATTTGATACTCCTTTCTAGTGCCATCTCTGAATACTACATAGTTATCCACTGCACATCCAACTTCAAAATGGAATAAACCTCCAAATTCTTTGTTAGAGTCATACTTTAATACATACGAAGGAGTTACTATCTCTGTGTATCCTATTGTTTCGGGGTATCTACTACTAGCCCAAGGTACTTTTTCTCGGTCTATCCAATATGAAAGATTAACGGCGCCTAGGAATCTATTTAGAATTTTAACCGACTGGTCAAGAGCAAATAACCAGTCTTTCCCCTCTCCCTTTGTGATTGCCCAATTATATTCATGTAAATTACTTTTATCATGAAAAGAGTCATCTAATTGTCTTTTCACATCGTCTGACCAGAATTCAGATCCCCGAAAATCGCGATAATTACGTAATTGCACCACATTATCACAGATCTCAAATTCTTTTTGAATGCCGGTTTTTGATTCCAAGCGGAAATTAACTGGAAATATGAAATACCACTTGTTATCGTCTCTTGAAACGCTTTTAGTCACACAGTCAGAAATTTTTTGATTAAAATAATCAGCAGTTACTTTATTATCATGCTTTAGGCTATTTAAGGCAGGTTTTAGAATAGTATTTTTAACGAATTCGTCAGAGCATTTTAAATCATTAAAATATTCTTTGATGCTCTTGTTTTTGTATT
Source organism: Candidatus Methanophagales archaeon (assembly GCA_028572065.1). GTDB lineage: Archaea > Halobacteriota > Syntropharchaeia > Alkanophagales > Methanospirareceae > QENJ01. The sequence goes on along the minus strand of JAPVWK010000023.1, from coordinate 2,106 downwards.
GATGATAATTAAGAATTACATCCTCACATGCGTCATATTTTTCTATATTGGCTATCCCTGACCGTGAGAAGTTTGGAGATTGTTTATCAATGCAATTTATTGCTTCTCGTATAAGCTGTAGTATAGTTTCTGTGGGGGGTCCCTTCATTCGCTTTTCCCTCCTTTATCTTGATTAACTTCACTCTCGATCATCTTCACCCACTCCTGAGTTTTTATCCGCTCTATTTCCCGCTTAATTGCTCTGTCGCTTTTGATTCTTTCAACAACTTCTTTTACCACTTCTAACTTCTCCTCTTCTGTTTTAAAATCCCCAATATCCTTCAAATAAGGCTCAACAAGTCCGAGAAGGTTCGTTTTCAAACTCTCCTCTTCAAATTTATCTTTGAAGTAAAGTTCATAAACAAGAGAATCAATAACCTGCTTATCTATGAATTCAATCAACTCTGTTTCTGTTTTTCTTCTCTCTTCTGTTTCGTTCAGGAAGAGTAGGTAATCACAAAGACGAACATATTTTTTTTGATCATTCGAAACTACTTTAGGAACTGGGAAGGATGACAAACCTTCTTTTCTAATTTCTAAACCTTTACTACCTAATTTAGACTCACGAGTACTAAAAAACCACCATGCAACTTTTGAATTGAGTAAACTTAAAATGTATTTAATATCTTTCCCCGTTATGAGATAACATTTGTTATTTAGATAAATGCCCTCTTGAACTAAACAAAACATTGAAGAATTTGATGAAACCATAGGCCAAACAATCTTCTCTTTTTCAAATTCTTCGTAGTAATCACAAGCTCGCAATTCCCACCAAAAATCGCCTTTATCATAACGCTTTTGGGCCTTTTCAGAAAATGGTTTCAAGTGAGTTGCGATACTTGGATAATTACGCTCTAACCATGCCCATGCATCTTTCGTTCTGTCTGAGTTTAACAATGTCCAGCCTTTGGGCATTAAAATTAAATAACGCCCACTTTCAAGCACCTGATAGCGTTTAATATCTCTACCAACCAAAAAGGGTTTAATCAGTTCCTCGCTTTTTGCATCTTTCGCAATCAGTTTTTCTCGTCTATCAGCATCAATAACAAAAGCATCGTTAAAACCGGTTAATATTCCACGATATATTTTAACATCCAACTCTTTTAATGGCTTTCCAACTTCTTCAATCTTTCTCTTGATTTCTAAAACATCTTCTGGATAAAAACTCCATCCTTGTTTTAGTGTTTCCTGTTCAATAGCAAAACCGTTCTTTTTTATATTTTTCTCAATGTTCAATAGAGATGTATCCTCATACGCACAGTATATTACATTATTATCTTTGGGAATAATATTTTTAAATTTGTAAACTAAAACATCGACCGTTGCACCAACAAAAACTTGGATGCCGTTAAAATCCACAATTTCATCAATCGTTATGTTTTCTGTTAGATACTTTCTTAGACTTTCACCATATTTTGCTCTTATCCATTTATTTGTGATAATAAAGGAATGATAAAATCCTGATTTTGTTAAATCTAAACTTCTCATTACAAAGTAAACACAAAGATCTGCAGTACCCTCATAAATTTTTGGATATGATTTTTCAAATATTGACTTCTGCTCTGTTATCTTTTCCTGTCTCACATACGGCGGATTCCCAATCACAACATCAAACCCCCTTTCCTCCTGGGGTTTATCCAACTCAAAAACCTCGTAGAACTCAAAACCCCAATGGAATGGATTCAATTTCAAAAACTCTTCCTTACTTATGTCTATCTTATTCTCGCGGAACTCTCGGTAAAGATCTGCGTTCAGCAAATTACTTATTTTCACATCGAGTTCCTGCACCGAACTTTTTAATTCCTTTGCCTCTTCACCCCAGGTTATTTTATACTCATGAATTAAGTCATTCCGCTCTTTAAGAAGGCTGTCTAAAGTGGGTTGTTCATCATCCCGTAGAAAATCAGAGAGTGTGAGTTTCGCGCCCCGAAACTCGCCTAAGTCTACGTATCCAATTAAACTATTCCCGACCCGGAGGTTGTAGTCAATATTAGGCAATGGTTTTATGTACCCTGGCTCGTAAGAGTCGGCAAGCCAGAGCCAAAGCCGCAATTTCGCTATCTCTAT
>JAPVWK010000022.1 GCA_028572065.1 Candidatus Methanophagales archaeon | reverse complement strand
TATCCTATCGAAGAGATTTGGTTATGAACTCTTGTAGATTTTTATAACTACGGACGCTCAACATTCAACATGCCCCTCATATAATCTGCTTCGGCGGATAGTAGGGTTATTGAGTTACCCATACAAAACAGCGAAGAGCCGCATTAGTTGTCGAGGGGGTAGAACTACCCACGGATTATTCGGGGGTAGTCTATATCCAAATTGATGAAAAAGACGCATGGAAATTCGAGCTCGCAAGAGAACTCCGTGCCGTGGGTCTATCAATAGATATGAACAAGGTGCTTTAGATTCGTCAGACGAAATCTGACACGACAAGAGCTCAGTCCGTTCGCCAAAATTTTCTACGTTGAATAATAAAGAATTTATGCAGGAAACGTTTAACTGAGAACTATGAAGACAGATAAGATTGAAGAGCTAAAGAAGACACTCATTGACGTGTTGAGGAAGCATGACGTTAAGAAAGCAGCCCTTTTCGGCTCCATAGTAAGAGGAGAAGCCACAGACGAGAGTGATATTGACCTACTCGTCGAGTTTGAAGGGCGGAAAAGTTTATTAGACCTCGCAGGCTTAAAATTAGACCTGCAAGAAATAGTTAGAAGGAATGTAGACGTACTTACTTATAAATCGCTTCATCCGCTTCTCAAGGAACGGATATTGAATGAACAAGAGGTGATTCTATGAAGAAAGACGCCAGGACATTCATAGCGCATATATTAGAGTGCATTGAACTGAATGTTAAGATTGTATGAAGATTTGGAGGGAGAGAATGATTGAACGGGTCAAGATTTGGGAAAAGGTCAAGGAGGATATTCCTTGCGACCCTGCACTTCAAGAAGTGCATTATGCACGTCTGGATATACATGAACATACAAAGACGCAATAAACTCATTTTTACCGCAAAACCATATACAAAAGAGGAAAATGATTATGCTAGATATACTGATAAAGCGGCGCAGCGTGAGGAGATACAAGGCTAAAGCAATTGAGCCCGAACTAATTGAGCAGTTGAAAGAAGCGGCCGTCCGGTCGCCCACGTCACGTAATTTCAGGCCCTGGCGTTTTCTCTTCATCACAGATAAAGACAAACTGGAAGCGCTCTCCCGAGCAAAGACCAGCGGCTCGAGTTTCTTGAAGGGCGCAAGCCTGGGGGTGGTAATCTGCGCAGACGAGCACGAATCGGACGTCTGGATCGAGGACTGCGCCATTGCATCCATCATCTTACAAATTACCGGTCAGAGTCTGGGACTTGGCTCCTGCTGGATCCAGATACGAAAGAGGGTGCACAGTGACGCCCAGACCGCGGAAGAATATGTACAGGGTGTGCTAGGTTTACCTGCAAACCTGAAGGTAGAATCAATAATCGCTTTCGGCTACCCGGATGAGGAGAAGCCGCCCATACCCAAAACAGAGCTTGAGTATAACAAAATCCTTTCAGCGTAAAACAGCCGGTACATAACCGAGCGTATCTGGCACAGTGTTTTATAACTCTGCTCAAAACGATTATAACGAAGGCAAAGTGAAATATATTGAGGATGTCTTTTAAGTACAGAATCATATTTGATTTTTAGACCGAAAACATAGTGATTTTGAGATCCGAGCTTATCAAGTTTCATGCTTTCTGCACACCCCCGAAAATCACCTTTGGGCAAACTTCAGATGGTTGTCAAGTAATAATGTCCTTATCCCTTACACCTTACCCCTTTTCAAGTCGTAAACCGCTTATAAATCCGCGTTATCTTATCCGGCAGTTTCAAAACGTCATCTATCACAACCCACCTGCTATCGGCATACATACGCGGCAAATACTCCGCAGCTTCTCGATCAACAGTAATACAAAACGACTTAATACCGTACCTCTGCGCTTCTTTCAGAGCCATCCTCGTATCCTCAATCGCGTAACACCCGTAATAATCCTGATCTAACGGCTTACCATCACTCAACAGAATAAGCATCTTTGTCTTCTCCTCTCTTCGTCGCAATTTAGTCGTGGTATGCCGTATAGCAGGTGCAATCCGGGTAGATTGTTTATTCGTCATCACCGAAATCTTACAATGCACTTTCAGGTCATACGGTGCCTCAAACTCTTTTATCACATAAAACATCACATGTTCACGGCCATAGCCCGAGAACCCGAAAATAGCAAAAGCATCGCCTAATTCTTTCAATGCTTCAGACATCAAAATCAAGGCTTCCTTTTCGCACAAAATTGTTGACCCCGCCGTGCTGCCACTCATATCCACGAGAAACGCAACTGCTATATCCCGTGTTCTGTTTTCGGTTCGTACATAGTTCCTCTCGGACGGTGAGAGCCGTAATCGCTTATCAATAAAATATTGAACCGTGGAATCCAGGTCAATATCATCGCCATCCAATTGACCCCGTAATTTTACTAAACCCTCGGGTCGGAGCATCTGGAACTCTCGCCGGATTACCTTTATCTGTCCCGCATACTTCTGAATTGTGTCAAGATAGAATTTGTCTGACCCGCCCACTAAAATCAGTTCTCTTATCCGCGACCAATTCAATCTATAATCTTTAATGTCGCTACCCCATTCCGGATATAAATATGTATCTCGTTCGTTTTGAAGCCCGTTTTCAGCCGTAATTACCGTTTCAAGGTCGCTCAGATAATCCTGCACTTTGCTCGGCTCGAGAGCATCAATTCTTGTCTCCACGTCTTTGGGTTTGATCCCTTTTTCTTTGTACAATACTTTTAACCGTTCTCGTACCGCGCCTTCCGAAACGCCCGCCGAATCCGGTGGTTGATACACCTGACCGTAATCCTGCTTAGAGCCATTCCCAGCCGGTGACGTAGCAAAACCAGTTTTAGCATTTACCGCGTCATCTGCGTTTTTAGTGTCGTCCCGATAACTTTTGGCGGGCTCGCTATACTGTTTCTCACATATTTTCCGTGCGGTTCGCCCGAAATTGCCTATGTTTTTATCTACTTGTGATTGATCTAAAGGAGCCGAAAAAGGCGTCAGTGGTTGGTAGAGTCCCTGAAAGTTGTCATCTATCAAGAAATATAACTCGGCAGCCACCCTTGCCGTTTCGTGTACATCGGCATAAGGCGCAGATAAAATTTGGGTTAGTGATATAGCTTGTTCAAGTGTTGGCACAATTTTTCCCGGGACCTGCTCTTTTGTCGTTCCCGCAATTAACCGCTGCGCTATAAGCTCCACCACCCGCTGTTTATCATTAGCTAATTCGTGGATAGAGGGCCTTTTAGAAACCATATGAACGTTCATTTCTGATATTTGTAAACCAAGAACGGGATATTCAGCTTTTAACCGTGAATTGATTCTGTAATCTTCAAGTAAAGTTATGATGTCCTTCGCTAATGCGGGTTCTGGAAAGAGAGCATAAAACAGTTCTATGTCACTGGTTTCGTTCATTTCGTTGCGCTCGCCCATACTTTTTGTGCTATGATACTTTAAGTTTTATAAATGCGAATGTTAATAAGTATTATACAGACAAATTTGATGTGAATACGAAGGGGGAGGGGTTCTGAGAGATGTGGAAGAGATATGGATTGTTCTGCACTGCGATTATGTTAGCTACCGTATTTGCCGCTTTTATGCCGGTAGTAAGTGCAGGTAGTAGCGGCGGTAACTTCAACACTATTGCAGCACAGGAAGGCGGCCTGCAAAAAGTGTTGATCGGACAGAATCTTGAATTTGATGGTTTTCGCACACCGGTAATAGTGTATAGGGTAGTAAGTGGCGATGTAGCAAATACGTACCCAGCCGACAATAACCGTATTTATAACGTGAACTGGCCAACGGCTGGTGCTTTTTTTGTGAACTATAATACAACGACAAAGAATGGCGAAGCTCAGCTTTCTGTCGAAGCACCGATTATCCCTTTAACTATTAAAGTAGGTTCGGCAACGGTTGAGGGTGTCATGGTAGGTACAACCGCGATTAGAGTAGATACTGCGGGGATAAACCTGTTTGATGAGGATGTGGTGGACCTGGTCATAAATGGTCCGACGGGTCAAATATCTCATGACGCGAAGAACGATCAGCAATTTACAGATATAACCGTATCAGAGTTGAAGGAGTATGGTACTACTGCGGGTTTAAAAATCGGTGGCTGGAAAGTAGGTGAATATACGTTCCAGGTGAAGACCGAGTCAGGGGAGGCGTGTGGCCTGGAAGACGAGAGCGTGGTCGAGAAGCTTAACATCGGTGAAATACCGGCTGAACCTACACCTACGCTTGTAGCAACGCCAACCGCTAAAGTAGAAGTGACACCTTTGAAGAGTCCTCCGGTTGTTACGCCGAGTCCTGTTCCAACGTCTGCGCCAACTCCCGTTACAACGGTTATGCCGTCGCCGAGTGTTGCGCCGGTACCTGTATCAACACCGGTACCTACAACGGTACCTACGCCAACTCCCGCAACGCCGTGTTTTGAATTTATGTGCGCGGTTGTTGGTTTAGCAGTTGCTGTATGTTTGATTTGGCGAAGAGGGTAAAGTAGGGGATTGTGTGGGGAATTGATAAAGAAAGTATTTAAAAAGCGGGGTTTTCTGAGCCTTATTAGGGTAGAGACAGAAAGAGTTTAGAAATGAAACGGGAAAAAGGTAAACATCGCAAATGACAAAAGTTAGGATGTTTCTTTGTAAAATCGGACTACATAAATGGTCAAGGAAGACATTTATAGATTATGGGCCGACATCAAATGTAAAAACGTGGAGGCGATATTGTAAGATTTGTGGAAAGAGACAAACGTGGGTTCAGGCTAAAGGCGATAAAGAAAGGTTTAGAGGAGAATAAAATAGGTTCACCCTAAAATAATTAGTAATGTCGTTTTATCATATCTTCGCTATGTCTTCTCGCTGCATGAATTAAATAGGTACCGATTGTAGTTCTTTCAATCCACTCTTATTCATTTCTTTGTTTACAAGCCTAACTATTTTTCTCTCGATTTCTCTGTTTTTGATAACTGTCGCGATACCACACAGCATATCACACCCATAACAAGCAACATACAGGTATTAATGAACCCAAACGATGTGAATTTAGCAGACGCTGAAACACCCGAAAAACAATTAGAAAAATTGCGGTTGTTTATGCCCGCTTCTAAAGCGTAACAAAGAACACGGTAATGCGAAACGTTACTTTATACGGCATCTATTGAAGAGACAAAACACCCCCCTTTTACCGGTAGCTCATGTCAGACGCTATAGAATAAGATATAAGACACTCATAATTCCCAGAAATATTAACAGGTCACACAAAATCTCTACTCCAAAGTCAACGTCTCTGTTTTCAATTACTATAGCTTTCATAATTGGAAATAAAAAACCACACTTATAACACTTTCGATCTCCTACAACTAATTTATATATCTTATAAATTTTTGTTACAGATAGAACCTATTCCAGATAAATCTTATACTTACCCAATTTACCGCCGTAATTACCGGCCGATATTTTCACTAACCCCGTAACGTCACGTACGCTATCAATCACCGTTTTCAGCGCTTCTACCACAACATCACGCGAAACACCATTAAAAACGATTTCCGGGATGCAAGTCACACCGTCCGGTACTTTCGAGCCGCTTATTCTATGCTTTAACGTAGCGCAATAGACGTGATTAGTCGTGGGCCCGATCTCGGGATACTTAGTCTCCGGCTTTGACCCCGCGGAGCAAATATCAAAAGGCGCAATAGCACCTTCTACACGGTTCACCGCATCCACAGCTTTTTCGCCTACTTCTAACGCAGCATCCAGACTTTCGCAAAAGAACCACAAGTTGCCGCCCATCACGCCTTTTTTATAGCCCAAATAGTGCTCCACGCAAAACTCGCCCATCATTATCGGCACCGCTATTACTTCTCGCCCGAACCGCTGCTCTACTGATTCGTATCCGTCACCGCAATGCCCTATCTTTTCCATCACGTCTATCTTACCATCGGAAGTTTCAAGCGCGTTGAAGACAGACGTGGTAGGTACAACCAGTATCCCCTGCCGTACCCGTTTCGATAGTTCGTATTCCAGTTTTTGGGCTGCATCTTTTCCGTAGTTCACCCATATCTGTATTATCGCGCCTTTTCTACCGTCCGGTGTCTCGTGCTCGTCCAACCACTGCTCTATCCCGCCTTCGGATTCACCAAATACCGTGCAGGGTAATGCGGTGGCGCTGTAAGCCGCACGCTTCAACCGTTTCTCATCGCTCGCGGTTACGCACAATCTTGCAAATAAACCCTCAAATGCCTCACAAAATGTGTTCTCTATTTCCATTTTTTAAAAATACCCCGTCTTTATTTTATCCTTCAACTCCGCTAAATAATCCGGGTCTCTCTCTACTTTCTTTTTTACCGTCTTTAATAAAACATCCTTAATTCCGTCCAGAAGTTCTTTTGTTTTGTCTTTCACTTCTTTATCGGGATTCAATGCAAGTGTTTTGTGCAAACATTCACGTGATTTCGCGATATAACCTTTATGTAAGTAGGCATATCCAAGATTAAACCAATGAGCAGGATAATCAGGGCCCGATTTCACCGCTTTTTCAAAATAGGTGAATGCGTCATCAAGTCGGTTCAATTGAATATACGAAGTCCCTATTAGCATGTACACATTGTCAATATCTGAGTATTCCTCGGGGATTGTCTTGAGAACTTTAATTGCTCTCTTAAACTTTCTTGATGCAATGAGTCCTGCACCCTTCTCGAGTGCCGCTTCACAAGCGGTTGTATCCACTATCCATCCATTCCCGGTATCCACCTTCAGCGGATTTGTCTTTGCACGCCCAGGACTAGCCCCGCCATCTATTGATTCCTTGTGGACACTACGCAAGTGCTCTGCTAAATTATATGCGTTCACATTCACGCCACAGACCGGGCATTTCCTGAATTCCCTTTCCTTCTTCATACCTTTACGGTTATCTTTTCCTAGCTATTCTTACGTTAAATGCCTCATCAGTTGATATGACGATTTTACCATTTGACCATCCTTCTTATCTACCGCGAGATGTAAATCCACTGCTAATATTTTATTCCCTTTTACTGCTACCGCCTTTCCAAACTCGTTATTTAAAATCAGATCCACCGCAGCCGCACCAAAACGGGTTGCTAATAGACGATCCTGAGCGGTAGGGCTCCCACCTCTTTGTATATGACCTAATACAACTTCTCGTGTCTCTGAGCCAGTCATCTCCGCAATCTTCTTCACAATCTCTTTTGCCTTCGTATCTTCTCCTTCGGCAACAATAATAATCCAGCGATCCTTGTCTTTTAAACACCCCTTGGCAACGTCATGGTACATGTCCCCTAAATCGTACGTTATCTCCGGTACTAATACCTCTTCAGCACCGCAAGCTAAAGCAACTTGACTAGCAATGAATCCGCTATTCCTACCCATTACTTCCACCACAAAAATTCGCGACATACTCAAAGAGGTATCTCGAATCTTATCTACTGCCTCTATGGCTGTATTTATTGCTGTGTCCGCGCCAATAGCAAAATCCGTGCCATTAATGTCATTATCAATAGTTGCGGGTATCCCAACACAGGGGATATGCCACCGTTCCCAAAGGTCTATTGCACCACGATAAGTTCCATCACCACCTATGACAATTAAAGCTTCGATTTTATGCCGCTTTAGTACCTCTACCGCCTTACGCTGTCCTTCCTCAGTTAAGAACTCGTCACATCGTAGAGTCTCTAAGAGAGTCCCGCCTCTATTTATAATCCCGGCAACCGAACGGTGGTCTAAAGATTCTAAATTTTCGTTAATCAAACCCGCATAACCGCGATAGATACCTATTACCTCTAAGTTATAGTGTAATCCATATCGCACCACACTGCGAATTGCGGCATTCATCCCGGGGGCATCGCCACCACTGGTTAACAGTCCGATACGCTTTATCATCATTTCCCCTTCTCCTTAATAATAGCAAGCTTTTACATATAAAAGGTACATTTACAGACTCACCACAAGATTCCACAGATTCCCACGAGAAAGCATACTATGGGTCCGGCTTAAGGATTCAATCGCTCTTTATCCATTGCCAACCCAAAAATCTTGTGTTAATCTCGTGAAATCTCGTGGTTTCTTACCCCGTTGCTATACAAATACAGGAATTGTAACGCTTAATGTCAACAATCACGAAAGCTTTTTTTTACTATACTCTCTTATTAGTGTACAGGAATAATATATGATATGCTGGCGAAATTAAAGGGGCATTCCGCTTTAGTTTAAAAGGAGAAAAAAAGGAAGATGGAAGAAAGAGGTGAATTTGGACCTATAGCAGGGAATAAAATGTTCGGTGCTTTGTACAATAAAGAAGGGCTAATAATGGCTGCAAATACTCGGATCGTGCACGGTGTTGCAAAAGGCATATTCCGGGCAGCGAAAGATTTGAGTGCAGCCGTTATATTCGAGCTCGCGAAATCCGAGTGCGATTTGAAGGGCGGATATACCGGATTAACACCGCAAGAGTTCTCTAATGCCGTTTGCGAGATTGCGAATGACGTAGGGTTTGGTACGTGGGCTCTACATGCAGACCACATAACGGTAAAGAAAGGTACGGAAGAAGAACTAAAGGTCCTGAAGGAATTAATATCGGCACAAATAGCGGCAGGATACACGTCATTTGCGATAGACGCTTCTTTTTTGTTTGACCTGAGTGGAAAAACGACTTTGGCGGAGCTGCAGCAGAATATTGATGTGACCACAGAACTTGCGAATTTCATTAAGGAAAAGATGGCGGGCAGAGAGTTTGGCTTAGAAGTAGAGGTGGGTGAGATAGGAAAGAAGGATAAAGATGGATTGGTCCTTACAACGGTAGATGAGGCGACTACGTATATTACCGAGCTTCACAAGCGTGACATATTTCCGCAGGTGCTGGCTATTGCAAATGGGTCAACACATGGCAACATATATGACGCGCAGGGCAATCTCATTGAACAGGTATCAATAAATATAGAACGAACGGTAGAGATAGCGAAGGCAATAGAACCGCTTAACGTGCGGATTGCACAGCATGGTATTACCGGTACACCGCTTAAGTTCATAAGTACGAAGTTCCCGAAAGGGCTGATACTAAAAGGCAATGTAGGCACGTTCTGGATGAATCTGGTATGGGAAGTATTAGAGATATTTGAACCTGAGCTGTACGAAGACATATGGGACTGGACTTTGAAAGAATACAAAGAAGCAGCAGCAAAGAAAGGAATAACGAAAAATGACGAGATTTTTGGAAAGTACAGTAAATTCGCAATAACGGTATTTAAGGACCGGATATACAGTGTTTCCGACGATACGACACGAGAGCTAGAAGCTAAAGCGTACGCAGAAGCAATGATGTTCTTTAAAGCTTTTGGTGCTGTTGGTACTGCGGACTTAGTTAGTAGCGGTTGACAAAATAATACCGGAGGGACACTGGGACAGGTCGCTTTAGCCATTAGGATAGTCTCTAGGAGCCAGTCATAGTTGATAAAGTCAGAACATCAGATAAGTTGAGTGATTTATTTTATTCTAGCCCCGCAAAGAAAACTGCACCTAATTGCGTTTGCACAAGTTCTGTCAGTTCGACTTCATCCATGGTTAAAATACCGCATCTGGGACACACAATGTCCTTTTCAAAACGAGGACGGTTTTCTTCTATGGGAAAAGTAATCTTGCCTATGTCACTATCGAATTCTTTTCTGCATTTCGTACATAGAAAGTTTAGTTCGGTCATGGTGTTACCTTAAGCTACGAGCTATGAGACATTCAAGCCATTCCTCTAAAGTATTTGTTCCCTCCACAAGCTCTCGAAGGTCATCATTAGTAACTAAGACCAAGACGCTATCGTCTCTTCCGAGACGCTTGAGAACCTCCTTATCAGTTGAAGCAAAGCCGTTAAGTGCAACAAAAATACCAATGCGACACAGGTTCGAGTGATTACGCATCTTACTCTCGAAATCACGCAGCACGGAAGCTGATACTGAGCGTGACCAGTTTTTGCACTCCACTAAAATGATGGGCGATCTCAGGCTTATGAAGAATGAACGTGGGATATTATTCCGAAGAACTATATCGAGTTCCTCATCTTTATTATTGAGCCGTGTGGAGTCAATAGTCAGTCCTGAACCTAACGTGAAAATTTGGCAACAGATATCTTCTAAGAGATGCCCTTTGCGCTGTGGGTCTTCTTCTTTGCTCAAATCGGTCAGCAGAGCGGATACTTGATATCGCCGATGCATCAAGTCAAGCTCAGCATCCTTAGCCAGGAGGAGTGAGAATGCATGTTGAAAGGCAAGAGCCTTTGTTGCAGCTTCCTCCTTGACACGATTTAGGAATGTAGCAGCCTCTTCATGGTACTCTGGTCCCTCCAGGAGGTCTCCGAAGTCAAGAATTACAGAAGCTTTAGGGGCTGTGGCTTTTAGCAATAGCCATACAACTAATATGTCATAAAAATCGCCATAGTCGTCACAGATTCCGCACAGGATGCTCGCCGCCCGGGTTACAGCAGTTGGAAGGTACCACGAAAGTTTGAAGACGGGACCCCACAAGTCGTCCAGATACAATTTGATAGACCCTCTGATTTGGGATGTTCGTTCAAATGATGTCCCACGCAACGCATTTTGTAATACATTTGGTGAAGCCCCGATTTTGGCAAACTTCCGCTCTAAGCCACGTCTACGACGACCGTCCAAAATCAGTCTGAGGAATTCAATATAAGCCGTAAAGTCCCCAGAACCAGCCGGTATGAGCGGCGACAGATCGAGAGTTTTAAGGAACCGTGCATGCACGGAGGCTTCTTCCAAAGGAACTTCGTTGGGGGCATCTCCGATTAAAGTATCAAGGTAAAAATCTTCGAAGTCCTCCAAATGCGGGGATACAACTGTGGTAAAGAAAGCCTCGTTGTACCCATGGTGCTGAAGCCTCTCGATAGCTGCCTGAGCAGTTGTCTGATATCCGGCAAACTCGCAGTATGGGTAACCCTCTTCTTCTTCATTTACCTCAACTCGTAGTTCTTTGGGCTCGAAGAGAATTGTGCAGACGTATGGTACCCTATATTTGAATTCAAGATGGATACGTTCTATGTCCAGCAAGGAGTAATGACTCATGTTTCGTAACCTGCCATTTTTAGAATATATTTACACTATTACACATATATTTAAGCAGCCAAAAGGCATCACAAGTTTCAACCTCATTTTACCCCCGCTCAATATCCTTCAACAGTTTCTCCGCCTTCTCCAACGCAGGCTTATACCCACACTCCGCTCTCTCCTTTGCGGTTTCACCATGCTTTTTTGCCTGTTTTAAATCGTCAGCATCCCGATAAAACTCTGCTAAAAAGTTGTGGATGTCTGCCTGCTTCAAGCGGTATTCGCATCTGTCCGCAATCTGCAACGCTTCTTCTGCATGTTTCAATGCTTCTTTCTTATGATTCTCTTTAAACCTGAGTTTCGCAAACTCTAAAAGAATGTCGGGCTCCAATTCTACCAGATTGATTTTTCTGTCTCTCGTTAACGCTTCGGTTAAATGCTTATCGGCTTCTACACAGTTTCCTTTCATAAGGTAGGCGGCACCGAGTAGCCATTCTGCTCGGATGACATCTATTTCATAATGTCTAACATCAGCAAGTTCACGGGCTTTCTCTGCAGATTTGAGAGCTTCTCCAGCGCGAGACATTAGAAGAGAACGAATAGAACGATATGCCCAAACGACACATTGAGGTTGAACTTCATCCAATTTTGTAAATAACTCAAGAGCAGTTATAAGTTCATTCTCAGATTCTTCAAACTTCCCTCGATAAGCAAGGAGTCGTCCGAGTTCTCGAGGACCAATAGCTTCTTCATATTCATTCTTACTTTCACGGGAGATTTCAATCATTCGCCTGTGATTGGCTTCACCCCAATTGAGCTCGCCGATTTTCATTTGAGTGCTAGCGAGGTTAGCCAGATCAGTGGCTAAATTCTTTTTACCATCTTGCTTTTTACTTATTTCAATACCCAGTTCCAACAGAGAAATTGCACTTCTAGGCCGACCTGAAAGCGCATAGGAATTTGCAAGCTGATTCAGTGCCCATGCTTGAGAAGATTCGTATTTCAATCTTGGTAATTTATCCACTCCATCCGGAAATAAAGCACTAAGAAGTTCAATTATTGTCTGATACGCTCCAAATCTATAATAAATCAAATCACAAAATCTTTTGGAATATAAGACCAAAGCCTTATCATATCTGCCTGCTCTGACGGTGTGGTAATACAATTCAATAACAGGTGCTAAATCATCCACTGATTCTATCTTTTCTGGTTCTGGAATTGTAGCAAAATAATCCATGAGTGTGGTATGAACTCCTTCTTTATCCTTTAAACGCTCATAACAGTACATCCTCACAATAGGATGCAAATCAAATTTATTGCTCTTCTCATCTCTGAAAAGCATTCCCCTGTCTACGAGCTCAATCAAAACCTCGTTAAATTTATCCTCGCTGTCGAAATCGTTAAAAATTGAAATCGCATCGTAATCCATTGGAGTTCGGAATGCAGAAACTCTGCTTATAAACGCCTGATTTTTTTCATCCAACGAATTATAAGCGAGTTCTAAGATGTGATGTTCTTTTGGAACTAACTCCGGCAATGGATTGTATTTTGTCCATACTTTGACATCATCCCCGTATTTCATATCATGAACAATCATACCCGAAAGAAGCCTCAAAGAAAGAGGATGGAAACCATAAGCACTGCAAACATCTTCTATTTCCGCTCTTGTTCCCTTAACGCCCTGCCTTTTGAAAAACTCCAATGCATCTTCTTTATCCATAATTTCTAAATTTACTCTTCGGCATCCGGCAATTACATCAAGTTCTTTGGGAAAAAGACGTGTGGTAATTAGGGTTTTAGTCCGCGGGTATCCAGCAGAAAGCCATTGCAGGAATTTAGCCACATTTGGATCAGTGCAAACACGGAAATCTTGCTTTTCATCATCTTTTACTGTATCTCCCTGATAAGGCGACCCAGAATCAGCATATGCCCGTAGCAACCGCTCTAAGCCATCGAGAACTAAAAGGAAATTTGCATTTCTGAATAGATCGAAAAAAATTTGCATTTTGTCCCCAGTTGATTCTATTTTTTGGAGGTTGACTTTCCCTCCACTTGCGTAACTGATAGAATTTTCTAAAAATCTTTCAAAACTCGAGTCCTTATCATAAAAGGACCACCAGATCACCCCATCGAATTTCTTACCCTTCTTCAATAAATCTTCATTAAGCCAATACCATGACAAAGCCGATTTACCCATTCCACCAACGGCTACTAATGATAGCATTGGCGTAGGATCTTTCTCTAGCCATTCTAAGAGTAACGACCGTTCTTTTTGTCTACCGACAAAGTTTTCCTGCATTGGGTAGGGGTGGGCAAAATAGGGGTAAAGAGCAGTTCTTTTTTCGATTTTTGAAGTTTCTCTTTTGCTCTGTTTAGTCCATTGAACTATGAGTTTAGACAAATGTATATCTATAACACCCTTAAACTTTTCAGCCCCCTCGTAGTACCAAGCTAATCCTTCTTGAAACAGACGGTCTCGAAATTCTATCACTTTTCCCATTTGCTTTAAGTCATTCTGGTCACGGGGCATGAATGGTTCTTGATTAAAGTAAAACATGATACGAGGGGTACCAAACTTTTCACAACAGTCAAAGGCAAGATTGAATTCTTCCTCAGTGCCAGATTCCGCTTCTCCAGTAGGTGTCCCAAACCTTTTCCACATTATGCCAACGAAAATATCGTATGATCCAATCTGCTTATTTATGATTGATTGTGGTCGTTGGCCCATATCAGGAATAACCTGAGTTTCCCAACCCACAATTTCTAAGTTGAATCCAAATTCATGGGCGATTGATTGGTTTATTTTATCAGCAACCTCTCGCAAGTATTCTCGCTCTTTTGCTACATCACCAGGGGAAGCTATAAAGACTCTTACATTCTGAAGCATTTCTACTGATTGCCTCCCAGCTCCATTTCCTTTAGAGTAATCGCCCATATTCAAATACTCTCCAAGATTTATGTGTACTTGACAACAACTATATATCTAATCTCCTTTAATCTCTTAAATATCAAATTCATTTCCACTTTCTTCTATCGCCTTCTTTGCTTCAGCCCGATACTCCTTCAAGTCCACATATGTTGAACTAACAAAGATTTTCATTGTATAAAATGTATGACCTTCGTTTATTTATTCCTTCTATCCCTTCCTTTTCCTCTACACCTGTTCCTGAATTTTCTCTTTCAACCAGACATTGATAAGTGCCTCGGAAGAGATTTTTCGTGATTTAGCAATTTCTGTCAGTTTATTAGCAAGTTCAGTGTCAATAACAAAGAGATGTGTCTTTCTCTTGATATCAACTTCAAAATGTGCCTCGGGCATCTCTGCCCAATATTCATCCAGATCATGGGTATCAAAGAACTTTACAAGTTCATCAAGGGACCCAAAACGTGGCAGGCTTTCGGATTTACTTTTTGTCATATTGTCTCCTTTCCTTTCTTGCCATGTCTCTGGCACTCAATATTAATACTTCTTTCGTCTTTTTATTCTATCTTTTGGACCGTTTTTTCCCGTTCCTCTCTTGAGAGATCATAGAATCCTATTTTTTCACTTCAATTAAATAAAAAGGAAAAAATAGGGTGTGTAATCACACCCCCGTGTTTGTTCCTATCCTCTCTTATTCTTGCCACCGTGGCAGTTTTGGCATCATTTCATCAGCCATTTTCTCTGATTCCTCTCTTGTTTTACCCATAAACTGCATCGCTGCGTTTATACTGCCTTCTCTCACCTACTCTTTACTTGCCAGCTCACCGCTTTGCTGGTCCTGGCAATGGATGCAATATCGGGCATCAAATTTGGATGTCGTCTTTTCTTCAAGCGGCATCCCACAACTTTCACATTGTTTCATTTTCGCGTCTTCATCGCATTCCCAGAGTCCAAAGGTATTATTCTCAGTGTCAATGCAAACGGCAGCATATCCTATACCGGGCACAGCCGTCTTCGGAACCACCACTTTACCGCCGAGTTTTTCAACTTTGGCGGTATACTCATCCACTGACGGAACATCAACATAGTTGACAATTGCTTCTTGCGGGTTATCTCTTTTTCCCAGCCCGCCACCAAGACCTTCCTCGCCGTTTTCCGCGGTAGTGGTAATCGCATAGTAATCTATTGGTCCCGGGAATTTTTCGATTTTCCAATCAAACAATTCGGCGTAGAACTTTTTCGCTCGCTCCATATCATCTGCCGGCACTATAAAATGGATTATTGTTGGCATTTTTTTACCTCCTCTCATGTTCTCTTCAGGTTTAATGTCGCTTCACCGGCATTTCCGTCAACTTCAACATCGCACCCCATTAAATTCTTACAGACAATCGCCTCGCTCATTTTCTCTTGCCCCATTTGCAGGATAAAGCCAATATCTACTTGCTTGTTCAGCACGAATATCTCACGCATCATCTCCCATTTCTCTTCTTCCGATAAGGTTGGTATTTCCATTTTTCTTTCACCTCATTTCAAATACATATAAACCGACCACTAAATATATTTGCAAGATACTTCTTACTTTCCTTGATTTTCAACTTCTTTTACCCACACTTCGAGTTTTGTCTGTTAAGATATTCAATATATTCACGCGAAATTTTGGAGATGCTGGTCAAACTTTTATCCCGTATCTGACCTCATATTCTTATACTGCTCACTCTATTCACCCCATCAACATTTTTTCATAATACGCAGAACTCCCGTTTTCCAGTATTTCACGTATAATGACTTCTGTTGTCCTGCCAACACCCTGTATTTTACGCAGCTCGCCTTTCATACCCGACAACGGTTCTTTCAACTGCGAGATCGAATAAGCCGCAAAGCCATAAGGCGACTTCTTCCCTTCCAGCTTCAATAGATAATCAATATGCTCCAATATAACGACCACCAAATCGTTTTTACTTAATATATCACTATCATTAGCCCCATCCAAAACATTACCACTCGGCAAGCTTTTGTAGACTTTCTTTGTCCCCAAAGCCCAGTGAAATAGAGATGGAAGCCAAAACGACACCAAAAGAAGCAATCTTTGTTACCGATGCCCGTGTAAATCTATGTATCTTAGCTAAAGAGAACGTACCTTTTATTACTTTAAAAACATCCTCTATTAAAGACATTTTAGGCTTAAGTTGCTTCCAATTGAGAATATAATACTTAAACTCTGCAAGAATAGTCTCTAAATGCCGTATTTTATCCTTTACACGACTTAGCTTGTTGTTAAAGAGTTCTAAGAGGAGTTGTATGTGATTCAACACCTTTTCGAGCTTGAAATTAATCCGCGGAAATATCAGTGGTACGATGCCGTACTCAGTTAAACCTTCAATATAATGCCTGTAAGCGTAAAATCCCTTGTCTAACACGAGGGAATTACCTTTCCTCAATATTTTACGTCTCATTAGCTCAGTCACAATTTCATCAAAGATTTTTGAGTCGCTGGGACCACCAGGGAAGACAAAAAACGCCAACTGCTTTAGAGAAGGGTATTCCATAGCAAAAACGAGCTTCATGCCGATATAACAACCTTTAGACTTTGAACAAGCCCATTTGTAGTCCTTATCTTTTAAATCGGCCTTTGTATATTTCTTCTTAAACCAATTGATATTCACCGTTAAATTGGTTGTATCTCCGATTATCATGATTTTCCCACTCTTTCGCTTTCCACAAACGGTGTTTACAACTCTTAGCACCATATCCACGAACTGTTCGACTGTAAACCTGTTTAAAAGCCGGTAGACCTCCTTGGCGTCGGGGACATTGTACACGCCTGTAAACTCTCTTAGCGATGCTTTAGCCTTTAATTCACTTATCACGAAGGTTATGTCAGTCCCGAAGCACATGGAGATGATTACAATCTTCAGCACCGTGATTGTCATATCTAACGGCTTTATTCCGAATTTAGACACTATTTTCCGCACTTCTCGTTGCTCGAATATCCCTAGTACGTTTCGCACTAACACCCATCTTAGATCCGCTTCTGCAGGTACAAGTGGTGTTTTCATTTGAATTACCTAAATAAGTCATAAAGCACATCGCTTTATACATCTTTCGGTTTTAAAGCCAGTATTCTAGGTACGGATCTATTATACCTTGTCGTTTTTGGTGGCAACGATATAGAACGTCGTTTCGGTTGATTGGAGGACGTTGGAATTGTGTTTTGCTGGTGGTTGGTGGAGGGTGCTAGTACTATTTTAGAAATACCTATATAAAGGTAAAAGGACTATTATTCCAAATCTGGTTCAAAATGCCCAGTGTCCCTGCGTGAAAAGAACGAGGAAGAAACTGTAAAACAACAGAAATGCAATGGTCATCACATAATGCAGCGCTTCTCGCTTATCACCAATAATAGCGAGTACGATGAAAATAGGGAATATAGAGAGTGTATAACGCGGAATACTCAGCCAATAACTTGTAGAAGTCACCAAGAGCCATGTAAGGATCATGTAAATGGTGTAAGAAGGGCGTAATTTTATGATTATTGCGTAAATAATGCAAGCTAAGCCAAACAATCCGAATACGAGTTCTGCACCACCCACAAGCACTTTTTCCGCGGTGTCTCTGCATAAAATGCTCCACAAAGCTCCAAATAAACCTTCCCATGGCGGCGCGAGATGTTTAAACCAATGTTCCCTTTGTACCGCAAGAAACGCAAAAGCATCTCCAAATACTGAATAGTTCAACACGAGATAAAATATAAACCCGAAACCGATCATGCACAGGAATAAACCGTCTTTCACGTTCTTGGTCTTAGATTCGGATTTCGATTTTTGCGAAATAAACTCATAGATCAAAGCAGGGATGAGAATGATCCCGGTGATTCTTGTAGCTGATGCGAACATCCCCATCACACCTGCTGGGAACCAATTACCTTTCCTCGCATAATAGAAGCAGCCAATCGACAAGAACAAAAATAAACTTTCGGTATAGCCTACGATTAAGAAGTAAGAAGTGGGGAAAATAAAAAAATAAAAAACACTTTTTAGTGCCGTGCTATGAGGATAATCAACTTTTGCGAGTCTGTAAAGGTAGAAACCCGCGAAGACCGAGGCAAAGTTAGATATTAGCAGTGCAGAGACTTCGTAATTCCTGGTGAAAAATGCGGAGACTCTTATCAAAAAAGGGTACAGAGGCATAAAAACAATAAAATATCTCCCTTCTCCGACATTGGTGTAGCCATTCTTTGCTAGATCTATATAATGTGGGGCATCCCATCGGTTCCAAAGTGAAATAATATCGCAGATCTGATTTTTTAAAAGAGCCCAAGATAGAGGAGCTAAAATAAAGGAAAAAATCTTTATCGCCAATATAATTGCGATAATCTCTATTATTATGCTTGTAGTTTTTTCTATTCTCATCTCATTCCTCTTTCATTTGGAAAAAGCATATATTTTTGTGCTTGCGTTTCTGAAATACTTATTCTTTTCAGTGTTGAGTCCTAATATTATTTCGCTTACTATTCCTAAGAGAGTTCTCATTCATAAACTTACCTCCCTTTCACACCACTCGAAGAACATTCCAAGCGTGTTCTCACAGCTCATTTTCCTGATAAATGCCTCATTTGGAGTTTCAAAGTATTTCAGATCAAGTGCCCCATGGACACGGTTATTGTACCACTCTGCAAACGCATACGCAGAATCAAACCTCCACCTATGTCTTCTGTACTCCTGAAACCACCGCTCGATCTTACCGTTCGTTTGCGGATTATTCCGCTTCGATGGGATGTGTTTGACACCTCGAGCATTCAGATACTGTTTAAATCGACTTATGCCCTTCCTTTTCTTTTCACCACCGCTTGCATAGAACTGAGTGCCCCGATCAGTATTCACTGCAGTGATCTCCCCACGATATGCTCTCGCTATATCTTCTGCACGCTTAAACACACCTATGGCGTTGTCTGTGGTTGCATTGGTAAATTCACCAATAGAGAGGATCTTCCTCGATGCGTCGTCCTCGTACGCTATCACCTGGGTCCCATCGTAGTCAAGCCAATCAGCATGCACCAGAGAAAGACTGTGCTTTCTTTCATATCTGCATCTTTTACGCTTCTTCTGCTTTTTCAGATTATGTCTCGCCAGACCCACCACAAGCAGATGCTGATGAATCTTGTTATGCGATATATTCCGTTTGTAATGCTTCTGGATATGGTACCTAAGTAAACGGGCACCCAAAAATGACGCTTTATAGGCATATTCAATTATCTGCTTCTCATCATCGCTAAGATGAGTTTTTGGCCTTCTTTTCTTATCAAGCATAGGATATTCCCCTGTTCCCCCATAATACTCCACCAATTACTGTATTCTTCTCCTTGAGACACACATATCGTTGCAACCATCTCCGTGCTTTCACCTTTGTTGATTACCTGTTTAACTGCCCATTCGATCTTTTTGTCTGTTAGCTTCACCATAAGTTGAGGTGAAGTTTCTTGACGAAATAATTGCGGGACTCTATACTATTTATTCCCTCTATCCATTCCTTTGCCTCTATTACCTGTTCCCGAATTTTCTCTTTCAACCAGGCATTGATAAGTGCCTCGGAAGAGATTTCGCGTGATTTAGCAATTTCTATCAATTTATTAGCAAGTTCAGTGTCAATAACAAAGAGATGTGTCTTTCTCTTGAGATCAACTTCAAAGTAGGCTTTGGGCATCTCAGTCCAGTATTCTCCCAGATCATGGGTATCAAAGAATTTTACAAGTTCATCAAGGGACCCAAAACGTGGCAGGCTTTCGGCTTTACTTTTTGTCATATTGTCTCCTCTCCTTTCTTGCCATGTCTCTGGCACTCAATATTAATACTTCTTTTGTCTTTTTACTAATTTGCCATAACATGGATATCCTATTAATTTTTGCAAAAACCATTTTACACAGATTTTCACGCGAAATTGCGAAGATGCAAGTCAATCCGGCATCCTGTCTCCCGTCGGTTCACTCCTTTCATCCCATCAACATTTTCTCGTAATAACCCGAACTCCCAGTTTCCAGTATTTCGCGTATAATAACCTCTGTTGTCCTGCCAACACCCTTTATTTTCCGCAACTCCTCTTTCATAGCCGACAACGGCTCTTTCAACTGCGAGATAGAATAAGCAGCAAAACCATAAGGCGACTTCTTACCTTCCAGCTTCAACAAATAATCCATATGCTCCAATATAACAACCACCAAATCGTTTTCACTTACTATATCTTTATAGAGTGCAGGCGGCATACGCGTAGGCATCCGATACTTCTTCGCAATCCTGTTAAACGTTAGATTTATAGAGTTATAATATTCGCCAGATGCCTGACCCCATTTGTCACCGGCGTATATCATTTGATATTCTGTGATGCGTTCGGGGTAATGATTTTTAAGCAGATCAAAGAAGTAATCTTTCTGCTTACCTGCTTTCAGCGTCATCCCACCAAAAATAATAAAGTCTATGCCCACCTCACTCGCTTTTCTTACCGCTGCTTCTATCAATTCCGGCGTATCGGTAATAAACGGAATCACAGGCAGCAGAAACATGCCACATGCAATACCTTCATGCTTAAAAACAGCAAGCGTCTTCAATCGTTCGGTTGGAGACGGTACGCCCGGCTCAAAGATAGCGCTTATGTCATCGTCTACGGACGAGAAACTGAAGCTTACGATAGTTCTATTCTTTTCATTTATCCGTTTCAGGATGTCAATGTCTCTTAGAATAAGCGTGGATTTCGTGAGCATATGTACAGGGAAATTGTATCCGTAAAGTAGTTTGAGCGCTTTTCGAGTTAATTGGTACTTCTCTTCGATTGGTTGGTAGCTATCGCCAACGCCGCCACCCGGCATCATATAGCTTCTTTTAAATGGTATGCGTTTTCTTTTGGGGTTCAATTCACGATTTAAAATCTCTATGGCATTTACTTTTACCACAACGTCTTCACCAAACTCGCCATCCACATAATAACCTTCGGAACGGCCGTCACAATAGATGCAATTATGGGTGCAGCCTCTATATAAGTTCATTCCGTAAGCGGAGAGAAACCAGGAATCTATTTTTTTGTGCTTACGCAATATAGATTTTGCTTTAATTTCCCGGATAGTCATTTCTCATGTACCACCTTTTCTTGTCTCGAATATCCAGGGTAGTTTCCTGTACCAGTTGAACCCACTATCCTCATCACTATCTCTGTTTAAACATCTTGTTACGATGTAACACCACCAACTATCCGTGTATTTTCACAGAAACTACCTATAATAGCCTTTTCTCATTTTAATAGCTAATTCGCGCACTTTC